>DATEXZ010000161.1:0-4975 GCA_035256445.1 Methanoregula sp. | reverse complement strand
CCCTGCCTGATTTTCACCCAGGCACAAAGTTCCTCGCCATATTTCCGGTCCGGGACTCCAACGACATACACATCCGAAATCTTCTCATTGTGGTGCAGGAACTCCTCGATCTCACGCGGGTATATGTTCTCTCCGCCCCGGATCACCATATCCTTGAGGCGACCCACAATCCTGAAGTAACCTTCCTTATCCATGGTGCCGAGATCGCCTGTGTGGTTCCAGCGGTTTGAGTCAAGGGTTGCATGGGTTGCAGACGGGTTGTTATAGTAGCATTTCATAACGCAGTACCCGCGTGCGCAAATTTCCCCAATCTCCCCGACCGGGACGATTTTTCCCGTATTAGGATCGACAATCTTGAGTTCCGTATGGGGAAAAGCACGCCCCACCGTTGAAACACGCCGTTCAACCGGGTCTTTGGTAGTAGTCATGGTCACACCCGGTGATGTCTCGGTCTGCCCGTAGACGATAACAATATCGCTCATATGCATCTTCGTGTTGACCTGTTTCATCACCTCGATGGGGCAGGGCGATCCTGCCATGATTCCGGTACGTAAGGTTTTCAGGTTGTATTTTTCAAAATTGGGATGCGTGAGTTCAGCGATGAACATCGTTGGTACTCCGTGAAGAGCGGTGCACCGTTCCTTCTCAACAGTTCTCAGGACCTCTTCAGCATCGAATGCAGGGGCAGGCAGCACCATCGTTGTGCCATGCGTCACGCATGCAAAGTTGGAGAGCACCATGCCAAAACAGTGATAGAAGGGTACGGGAATGCAGAGCCGGTCCTTTTCTGTAAATCCCATCCCTTCACCGATGATATATCCATTGTTGAGGACACCGTGATGGGTGAGTACAACACCCTTGGGGAACCCGGTCGTACCGCTCGTGTACTGGATATTGATTGCATCGTCAAAGGTGAGCAGATCACCACGGGCAATAAGTTCATCGTTCGTTATCTCTTCAGCTTTTTTCAGCAGTTCATTCCAGGTGAACATGCCGTGATAGGGGATGTCTCCCATAAAGACGGCATTTTTCAGGAACGGGAACTTCTCCGATGAAATTCTGCCGGGTTTCGCCTCATACGCTTCAGGGCAGGCTTCATAGAACATTCCGACATAATCGGAGGTCTTGAACCGCCCCTGGATGATGAGCGTCTGGATCTCTGACTGTTTGAGAGCATATTCCAGCTCATAGGTGCGATACGCGGGGTTGATATTGACCATAATTGCGCCGATCTTTGCCGTCGCAAACTGAACGACCACCCATTCTGCATGGTTCATGGCCCAGATACCGACACGGTCCCCTTTCTCCACGCCCAGTCCCATCAGGCCCCGTGCGACCTGGTTAACATTTTCCAGGAATTGCCGGTATGTCCAGCGGATATTCTGGTGGACAGAGACGATCGCCTCGTTGTCCGGGTATTTCGCAGAAATAGTGTTCAACATCTCCCCAATCGACACTCCCAACAAGGGAAATGTTGATGTCCCGCTTGCATAGCTGCCCGCAACCATCCCGGAAATATGGAGTGTGAACAGAATATATGATTAATGATGTGATTTTCCTCCCCCGTTTCCTCCGTATAGGGTGATTTCACTCGTTCATCCAGAGAGACGTTCTCCGGTTTCCTTTCGTTATGCAGTAAAAACGCGGTCACTAATCGTTATCGGCAAAAAACACGGAAATTTTCCGTCATGACCATGAAAAAGGAAAACTATTAAATTAATTTAACGCGATTCTGTACAGTCAGCTATGGGCTGAATCAAGCCTTGCATGACCAGGGGGTTGTGGCCTAGCCCGGAATGGCGACGGGCTCCAGCGGTCTTTGCGTTCTTGTGCTGCAGATGATGAACAATGGGTCTGCTGAATTGATCTTTCCGATATCTTCGGAAAGAACATTGGGACTGGTTCCTGGTGTTTGATGATGACCCGTTGGAGCACTGATGCATGTCGGAGAGACCCGTCGATCGTGAGTTCAAATCTCACCAACCCCACATTTTCTCAAAGATTCTGGTTCCTGCGTCATGTTTTTTTTGGTTATTTTACCTTGAAAAAAAAAGATTCCCAGCTTCTGGAAACTTTGGCAAAATCCTTTCACGAAATTGCAAACGACACCTTTGGCTTATTTTCTCTTCATCCCAGCTTTCTGCGGACAGTATCTTTGACTGTATTTTGAGAAGAATATGGATTATCACCCCGTATGGCATTCGATACGGGCAAAACCATGTTTGATAAATTTATCATAGCTGGCAGACACATATTTACAACGAACGGAGAGTTCCATGTATCTTGTAGGAGAAGCACTCATCGGCGATGGTGCAGAAGTTGCACACATTGACCTGTTAATGGGGGACAAGGAAGGTCCCATCGGAACCGCATTCGCCCACGCGGTATCGCAGTTATCTGCCGGCCACACACCGCTCCTTGCGGTTATCCGCCCGAACCTGCTGACAAAACCTGTGACCCTCGTCATCCCGAAGGTTACCCTTAAGACAATGACACAGGTCAACGAAATGTTCGGACCGGTCCAGGCTGCGGTTGCTAAGGCAGTAGCGGACTGTGTTGAAGAGGGTGTTTTTTCCGAAGTTGATATCGAAAAGGTTGTCATTCTCGCATCTGCATTTGTTCACCCGGATGCCGTGGATTATAACAAGATTTACCGGTACAACTATGGTGCGACAAAACTGGCAATCCACCGTGCACTGGAAATGTTCCCTGACGCAAAGACCCTTATATTCGAAAAAGACCGTGCTGCCCATGCAATTATGGGATTCAAGGTAACGCGGCTCTGGGATCCGCCCTACCTGCAGGTAGCCCTTGATCTGGTTGACATGGGAAAGGTTGCATCCGTCTTAAAGGACCTTCCCCAGAATGACCATCTCATCATCGAGGCAGGGACCCCGCTCATCAAGAAGTTCGGACTGGGAGTCATTTCCGAGATGCGAAAGCTGCGCCCGAATGCCTTCATCATTGCTGACATGAAGATCCTGGACACCGGCAACCTCGAGGCACGAATGGCGGCGGATGCATCGGCGGATGCGGTCGTCGTATCCGGACTTGCTCCGGCCTCAACCATGGAAAAAGCAATTGCCGAAGCCCGGAAAGTCGGAATATATTCTGTCGTGGATATGCTGAACGTCCAGAACCCGGCAAAAGTGATTGAGAAACTGAAAGTCAAACCCGATATCGTGGAACTCCACCGTGCGATCGATACTGAAGACACTGCCCATGCCTGGGGAGACATCGCTGCAATCAAGAAGGCGGCGGGTGGAAAACTCCTTGTCGCAACTGCCGGGGGAGTACGGGTGAACGTGGTCAAGGATGCACTCAAAGCCGGTGCGGATATCTTGGTTGTCGGGCGAGCAATTACTGCAAGCAAGGACATCAAGCATGCAGCTGACGAGTTTATAGAAAAACTTGAAAAGGAAGAGATTGACCAGTTCCGTGTTATGACGGACTTTTAATACGTCAGTATAATCTGCCAACAGAACGAGAATATGACCATTTGTATTTTTTTCTCCGTCTGGTTTGGCAAGAGCCTGACTATAAATTTTTACGACAGTATAAGCGTTGGTAATCTCACCTTAAATGCCAACAGAACACGATTATGAACTTTTGTATTCTCTGAATAAAAAAGAAAAATTACCTGAATGCCGACGGTGCGACTAACGCTTATTTCTTTTCCATCGCCTGCTTAATCATCTTCAGGGTTTCAACCTTGTGCTTCTTGTATTCGATCTTGAACTCTTTATGCATGATTCGCTCATTGAGCTTGCGCAGTATGATCTCCTTTTTTGTCTCATCGTCAAGGGTTTCCCAGGCGGCCATCTCAGCCCATTTGGCCTGACCCATATGCATTTCTATTTTAGAATCTTCCATTATCATTTCGTTCTAACTCCTTAGATTTTATGTTGTTCTCACTATCTCAATGGGACTCGCGGTATTCCGACAATTAATGAAGAGGTATCGATAATGCTAACTCCCCCGGTTTTAATCTTTACACAATGTAATGAAGCAACTCATCGCATCACTCCTTAAAAATTCATAGACCCTTGAGTCCTTTCAGGCCGAATCCATATCAACATTGCCCGTTAATACAATTTTTGTCACAAAATCTGTTTCATAGGACACATTTAATATCAGTTTCAGAATAATGCCTTGGCGGACAAGGGATGACCAGCTCGCCTGTCTACCGTGCTATTTTCCCTTTCTCTGATTGACACCGCAAGTTTTTTTTTCTTCATGCATCCCGTGCATATACGCTGTAATATGTAGATCATCTACATTTTTTAATCTGCATCAGATTTTCTTCGCAGTAAAAAATTATTTTTTAATAGCGTTCTGCAGCTTGAAAATGACATCTGCAGACAAGACCTGCATATGATGGGCAGATTCTGCATGATCAATGAATCTTCTCATAAGTTCCTGATCGGTTGCTGCCTGTGTTTCAAATGTGCAATCAATCCCGATATCTATGCATGCAAACGAATGAATTTGATGAATTCTCCCTCCATCCTGGTAGGGTTGATATCCGATATCCATAAATGTCCTCTCCCGGGCAGGGCCGATTTTTTTACCACCATAACTGCCTGATCCCTCAAATCGTTACATTTTATGGGGAATTGTCTCACGGCACTATCCGACATCGTATCGGATATCCTCAGTATCGTCTAAAACAACATTCCCTTCTTTCACATCTGACAGGCATTTTCTTTTCATTATAGCCCCTCTGAATAAACGATTTTGACCATAACCATGTTCTCACGTGATCCGATCCTCGCTTGAATCGTTTTGGTCTTGTGGGGGGGCAGAGGCTGACCCGATGGAAAGCCGACTACCTCCTGCCATTTGTCGTCATATACAAAAAACTGATTTTATGCTGATAATGTCGCTGTTACGGCACCATGGGCTGCGATGGTAGACTCGGTCTTGATGATCACGCCTTTCTGCAGGATCTTAACTGTCAACATCTGCCCGGATT
>DATEXZ010000160.1:0-6467 GCA_035256445.1 Methanoregula sp. | reverse complement strand
TGTTCCTCCAGGTTGTCCTTTAAACGGATACAGGAATATGAGCACAAGCCGCATACATCCCTGCTATCCAGGTAAATGCTTATAATTACTTAATAACTAATAAATATATTTATTTTAATCAAGGCTTATTTTATTAGTATTTTACAAAAAAATCCATGAAAATTCTCGCATTTGAACCTTTTACGACGATTTTTTGAAAAAGTGACACACCCGGCCACAGGAGGGTGGCAAGCCGGCAACCGTTGTTTGGGGAAAAAGAGCAGAAGAACTCACAATCTTTCGCAGTCTTTCAAGATTGTAGAAGAGACCTGAACATTTTCAGATCCAACGGACACGGGATTTCCGGAGAGAATGGTTCGGGATTTTAGAAATCCCGACGTCGTTCTCGCTATTAAAGATTGCATTTTCTTACCGGGGAAATTCATTAATGGAACTGCAGCGGCAGGTGTGTCCCGATCAACCGTGCTCCCCATGATCCCCTGTCAATTTGAAGGGCAGTGAAGTGGATAGTTTCGTAGTTGACGAAATTCAGTACCGGACCAGGTAAGCAGAAATTCCTGGTTGGTATGCCCCTTTCTTATTTAGTGCCTGCCGGTCCGGTAAGGTACTGCATGATCCGATCAATCACCAGAGGGTTCCTGGGCAGGTTAATGTGGCAGTACTGATCCGGAGCAGGAAGATGATCCATCTGTTCACCGGGCGCCGGGATGATGTCAAGTGAAATGCCCGGGAGCACGGACTCACGGTGAGGTACTACCCCGTCACCGTATAAGGTCGCCCGGTATCGCCCGTCATCTGCAATCTCCCATGTTTTTCCATCAAACCAGGGGAAGAATCCGAAATTGTTTTCCGGATTCGTGGTTACGATGATCCGGTAGGTAATATCTGAACGCAAACCTGCTGTGCGAAGGCGATGCATGACCGGGCTTCCGGGTCGTACATCCTGCACGATCCGGTCCGAGGCCGGATCAAACCCCTGCGGAACAAAAATGCCGGTAAGCTTATTGATGATCTCTTCGCCATGTTTCGGGTCATGAAAGAGTTCTGCGAGCGCCGAACCGTTGTTGGGCGGTCCAAGACCGATCATCTGCCTGACGTTCTGGGTATGCTCAACTCCGTCTGTCACCTCGAGGAGATAACGTACGATGCATGTCCCCATCGAATGGCTCACGATATCGGCAGGCCCGGACCAGCCGTTTTCGTCCCGTACGGTGCGGATATACTCAAGGAGAGCCCCGGAGATCTCCGGCAACGAAAGATCCCTCATCCCCGAATGATCAAATTTTCCGTACTGGATTCCTGCTGCCTCAAGTTGAACAACCAGTTTCTTCCAGATCCCGGGATGGCTGTTCCACCCATGCACCAGGATCACCGGGTACTGATCGCCACTCATGTCATCACAATTTGACACGGGTCACGAAAAAGTATCCGATTCGGCACCGATTAAAAGAACCTGAAACTGACGACACAATATGGTTAAAACGATCCTGGCGAGGGTAGGCCGGGGTTACCTGGTTCTCTTACCAGTGTTGTTGTATTTATGCAGAATCTGTGAACCGGTATGCTCCCGTGCGCACCGAAATCTCAAACCGGGCACCTTTTCCGGGGATACCTGTTTCCCGTATCGTCATACCGGTAATGCCAAGAATTGTCCGGGAAAGGAACAATCCAAAGCCGGTATGCTTGAAAAACCTGCGCTCGAATATTGCCTCTTTATGTTCTTCAGGTATCCCTCCTCCATTATCCTCGTAGATAACCACCAGACCATCATCCAGAGTTTTGAAGGAGAATCTGATGGTCGTAATATTTTTCCCGTGGCGGAGGGTGTTTTCCATAAGCGTATAAAAAACCTTTTCAAGCAGGGGATCGGCGTACAGCTCAAGCTTGTCGAGATGTACCTCAAGCGAGACATGAGAAAGCGGCAGGCTTGCTGCAACCGACGAGATTACCTTCCTGATATCAAACCATTGCGGGGACTTCACTCCGATATCCTGGTAATCTTTGGTGAACATAATCTGGGTCCTGATGTTGCTGGCAGCAAGGGTTTCCTTGTCAAGAATATCCTGCAAAGCGGGGTCGGGAAATTTCATCTTCATGATCTCGAGGTATCCCAGTATCACGGTAAGCTGGTTGAGGATATCGTGCCGCGTGATACTGTTCAACAGGTTGAGTTTGTCGTTTGTCTGCGCCAGGGCATCTGCGTATTGCTGCAGCTGGCTGGTATAGAAGTGCATCTCTTCTTCAACAGCCTTACGTTCGGAAATATCGGAGATCAAGGCGAGATAATAGAGAAATTTTCCATCCATATCCCTTACCACGGATACCACGACTGAAGCCCAGATTACATCCCCATTTTTTTTGATATACTGTTTTTCTGTTGTATATTCGGGAATCTCACCCGCACTGAGCCGTTTCACCTGGGCAATATCTTCTTTAAGGTGGTCCGGATGGGTGATATCAGCAAAGCTCTTGGTAAGTAGTTCTTCCTGCGAGAATCCAAGCATCGTGCAGAACATCGGGTTGACTTTTATGAACCGGGACCTCGCGTCTGATATTGCCATGCCGAGCGGTCCTTTCTCAAAAACCGTTCGGAACTCCTCCTCACTTTTCCGGATCGCCGCCTCAGATGCTGCGAGTATCTTCCTCTCCCGGTCATTACGCTCCAGCACGTAGTAAAAAATCAGCACGAGGAACAGGAGCAGGAGGGTCGCTATAATCGCAGGTCCGCAGGCAGTGATAATCTGCAGGTTCCAGTCAGCGGCATCAATGTCAATGCCAAGGAGAGCAATAACCCTGCCACTGGCGGCATCCCTGATCGGAACGATACCGCTCACCCACGTACCCCAGCGATCGGTCAGGGGTCCTTCTGTCGTCTCCTTTCCTGAAACAAACGTATTCAGCAGGATGGCGGATGCTTCCTGGTACACCTGTCCCGGCGGCGAATAATCCTCAGATTCGGGGGGTTCGGAGTCGGCAAAGAAGAAGACCGTCCCATCCGGCAGCTGTCCCATGATGTAGACGAACCGGACCCGCGGATCGGCAGATCGCACTCGTATCAGTTCATCTTTCAGTACCAGGTAATCCGGTGATACGAGGTCAGAATCAGAGCCGGACAACTCCTGTACATGTTCGGTACTGATACCGCTCTGCACAAGACGGGTTCTGATGAGCAGTTCCTGTCGGAGCTGGTTGTCCTCCTGTTGAGCGGTCCAGAGGGTTAATGCAATTCCACTCGCAACGATTGCGATTATTGCGATGATAAGCCATCTCTTGACGTTGCGAATCATGATGTAACTCTTTTGCCGGATCTACGTGTACATGGGAATCAGCCAGTCAGCCCGTCTGATGAGAATATCATCTCTTTCCTATGGATAGGTAACATTCTGAAAGATTTATATATTACTAATCAGATTCAGGTTAAATCCTTGAAATCTTCTTATTTCTCCTTTTCGAAATCATTATCCCATATTAAATTAATCGATTTATAATCAGAAGCGAATTATTCGTTCTCTGTTCGGAGGTATACTCATGGCAGAAGAAAAGAAAGTTGCAGAAAAGAAAGGAATGGTTGGGGAATTCATGGATTTCCTCATGAAATACCAGGTCATCGGCCTTGCCGTTGCGTTTATCATCGGTGCAGCGGCCACAAAAATGGTGACTGCCTGCGTTAGTGATATCATCATGCCCATTATTGCCGTGCTCATACCCGGAGGGGACTGGAGAACCCAGGTTGTTATGGCCGGTCCGGTAAAATTTCTGGTCGGTGACTTTGTAGGCGCTATTATTGATTTCATTATCATTGCACTGGTTGTGTTCCTGGTTGTCAAGTTTATGATGAAAGAGGACGCAACCACAAAGAGATAACATTTTTTTGTATTTTGGAAATGTAGTTTGTATCGTGCAGTTCCATGCGACGATTTTCCCGTATTCGTCAGTCATTCTATCCTGAAAATAAAGGAAAAGACCGGCAATGCATGAGAATCGCAAACATTTCTTCGGTAGATGCATGGCAGTGTGTCGCAACGTGAACCCGAAATTTCAGGAAATTATGGTTCGTTGGATCCGATGAGGCTGGTGCGTCATCAAAACCACGTGCTCATCATTCAGGATAAATCCCTGACAACAGCTTAATGTTGGACAACCCTTATACAAGAAAAATCAGAATACCCGGTCAGGTGAACGAAATGAAAAAAGGTTTTGCAGCAAATCTCGAAGAAGAAACAACGAAGAACACAGATTTCCGCAGGGTATTATATACCGGAAAATACAGCCAGCTCGTTCTGATGTGTCTCAGGCCAAAGGAGGATATCGGAGAGGAAACCCATGATGACGTTGACCAGTTCTTCCGTTTCGAAGAGGGGGAAGGGGTTGTCGTGATCGATGGCGTCAGGAACGTGGTGAAGGATGGCAGCGGTGTGATCGTACCGTCAGGTGCAAAACATAACGTGGTGAACACCTCGAAGACAAAAAACCTCAAGCTGTACACGATCTACTCTCCCCCCGAGCACCAGGACAAGGTTGTACGAAAAACAAAGCAGGAGGCGCTTGCCCGGGAAGAGCATTACAACGGCAAACCGACAGAAAAATAAATCTCTTACCTTTTTTTGTCAATCACGTCTTCGTATCGCGTGACACATAAGATCGAGCCCGGGCTTTCGTTGCCTGTTATTGGATATGCTCGCGGATAACGTTATTATTGACCTCTTCTCTGTCGAAGTTCCTCATCCGGTGCCAGGTATCAATTTAATTTTCCTTATCCAGCACTATCTCCTGGTATGCATGCGGTAAAAAGTTGAAAATCTGCAGGATAAACTATCGGGATAAAAAAAGTAATTCTCTGATCATTTTATCGGCTCATCCTTTCAACTTTGTAAGGACAATTGAGGGTCATCATGGACACGCACAATCTCGTTACGGGAGGTCTGAATCAGGCGCAAGGCCGGCACTATACATTTGCATCGCGAATGGCAAAAACTCCCAAATCATTCATCCGTGAGATCCTCAAAGTCACCGCAAATCCCGAAATCATCTCCTTTGCCGGAGGGCTCCCGAACCCTGCGCTCATCGATGTTGAAGGGATCAGGAAGGCTGCGGCAGCTGTGCTGGAGGACGACGGAAGAAGTGTCCTCCAGTATTCGACAACCGAAGGATACCTCCCTCTCCGCCAGTATATTGCGGACCGGTATAAAAAACGGCTCGGTTTGTCCGTCTCTCCCGATGAAATCCTTGTTACCAACGGATCGCAGCAGTGTCTTGACCTGATCGGGAAGGTCTTCATCGACGCAGGTGACCATGTTTCCCTCGAGCGGCCGGGGTATCTTGGGGCAATCCAGGCATTCTCGTTGTACGAGCCAGTCTTCCACCCGGTTACACTCCATGAAGATGGCCCTGATTCCGGGATGCTCGCACATGTACTGGATACCTGGCCGGTACGCCTGTTCTATGGTGTTCCCAACTCACAGAACCCTTCAGGGATCACCTATACAGGCAGGCGGCGCCGTGAAGTGGCATCTGTCATGAAAAAGACAGACACGCTCTTTATCGAGGACGATGCCTATGGAGAGCTCAATTTTGGCGGAGAAACGATGCCTTCCATGCGGGAATTTTTACCGGACCAGACAGTCATCACCGGATCCTTTTCCAAGATCCTTGCCCCGGGTATGCGATTAGGCTGGGTGGTCGCTCCCCGCGAGATCATGGAATCGATCGTTATCGCAAAGCAGGCATCCGACCTTCACTCAAATTATCTCTCACAGCGGATCGCATACGAATACCTGACCCGTCAGGATATCGACGACCATATACGAAAGATCCGTACTGCCTATAAAAACCAGTGCGACTGCATGATCCAGGTAATAACCGAGGAGTTCCCCGAATCGGTAACCTATACGAAACCCCAGGGGGGGATGTTCATATGGGTCACGCTCCCTGATGGGTGTTCATCCATGGATGTATTTGAAAACGCCCTTGAAGAGAACGTAGCCGTGCTGCCGGGTTCCCCGTTTTATATTGACGGAGGTGGTACGAATACCATGAGGCTCAACTTCTCCAATTCTACCGAAGAGAAGATCATCACCGGTATCGGGCGACTTGCAAAAGTCATAAGAAGGTTATGCGGGTTCTCCCCGGGCAGGAACACGTCAGAGCAATCATAATGCATGTTAAAATGCGGTACTTATGAGGAGTAGTATATGAGCCTGAACGGGGCACGAGGGGAATATCCATCGTCCAGGCATGATCATCATTCTGACTCCTACAGGAAGCATGTCTTGTTAAAATTAATTCTGACGATTCCGAAACTGAAATTATCATAAACAAAAACTTTTTTTAAATTTTCACCTGCCGGTCATTAAATTGGAGGGAAAATACATCAGGGCGCAAAGATATGGGTGAAGAGAATATTCAATCCGATTGCGACAAGGATAAGCCCGCCTGCGATTTCGATCCTTTTTCCGAGCAGCGCTTTA
>DATEXZ010000159.1:0-7254 GCA_035256445.1 Methanoregula sp. | reverse complement strand
CTGACCCAAATCAGGACAACATCTCTTCGGACTCCTGCCGGGCATGATACGAGAACGTCCGGACCAGGTCTCTAAGAAGGATTTTTCTCAACTACCGTGACAATGCTCTCGCTTTTTATTCGGATAAAATCGCTGCGACTCCCTGTCCCGGGCCCGGTGGCGGGTTTCAGTCCTCAGCTCACTGCTTTTTTCACGAGCGCCGCAATCCTTGCCTCTTCGGCGGCAGTCAGCTCCTTCAGCGCAAACGCGGTCGGCCACATATTCCCGTCGTCGAGGTTTGCCTCGTGCATGAAGCCGAGCGTCGCGTATCTCGTCTTGAATTTGTCCATGCCCTGGAAGAAGCAGACTACCTTGCCGTCCCTGGCATACGCGGGCATCCCGTACCAGAGTCTCGGCGAGAGGATTGGCGCACTGGCTTTGATGACAGCGGGGAGCCGCCCGGCTATGACGCGTGAAATTTCCCAGGAATACCAGCACCTTAAAAGTGAGAGAAGCAACAGGATTGAATTCCCCTGATGCCTGCTCATTGAGTAATGGCTGCTGTACTATTATCCGTTCTTTGAGAGCGATATTCCCCGGAAATCCGGAGAAGATAAGGAGGCTGCTAAACAGATCGGCTCCCTGTGGAAAAACTATATTCCCTTACCGGGGAAATGAGATTATCATGAATGATATCCAGTACGTGTATGACGCTGGTGGTCACAAAAAAAGTGTTATTGTCCCCCTCGAGCTCTGGGAGAAGACCCTTAAGGTCCATAAACCCCGTCATACACCCTGCAACCCGCAGGAATACTATGGGATATACCGGGATCGGATCCTGGATCCCAAAGAAGAAGCACGGGCGCTTCGCAATGAGTGGAACCGGAAATGACCGAGTATCTCATCGATACAAATATCCTTATCTATTATCTTGCGGGCTCACTGGACCCGGAAGAAAAACCCACAATAGACAGAATTTTGGAGGAATCATTCAGCATTTCCATTATTACCCGGATCGAACTTCTTGGCTGGAAAGGTCATTCGCCGGAAGGTTTGATCAAGGCACGGCACCTGCTGGACTGCGCACGGTGCATTTCCCTTACAGATACCATTGCAGAAAAGACGATTGAGATCAGGAATGCTGCATCCATCACACTTCCTGATGCAGTTATTGCTGCATCAGCTCTTTCGCTTGACGCTGTACTCGTGACCCGTAACGTCAGGGACTTTGCAGATGTTGACGGGCTCATGCTCTATAACCCGTTCGATAAGGTAGATTCGTCGTAAGATTTTCTCTCCCGATCTCCAGGGCAATGGATCGGGATCTCTGCTTTTGAGATCCTGGGGTCCGGTACATGGACCTCCCATGATGTGTCAATTCTGCCATCCCTTCGCTGATGAGATCGTCGCAAAGTACTATCTTTGCTATACCCGCCGGGACCGCTACCCGCTCAGCAAGGGGCACCTGCTTGTGATCCCGGTGGGGCATAACGCCGGATTTTTCCCGATGACTGTTGAGGAGAACCAGGCTGTGCCTGCACTGGTCGATACATTAAAAGATGTGATTGAGGAAATTTCAGACCGGCCGGGTAGTACATCGGCTTCACTATCAGTGTGGCGGCTTAAAGTCCTCAGCTCACCGCTTTCTTCACGAGCGCGGCAATCCTTGCCTCTTCGGCGGCAGTCAGCTCCTTCAGCGCGAAGGCGGTCGGCCACATGTTACCCTCGTCGAGGTTCGCCTCGTGCATGAAGCCGAATGTCGCGTATCTCGTCTTGAATTTCTGCATGCTCTGGAAGAAGCAGACTACCTTGCCGTCCCTGGCATACGCGGGCATCCCGTACCAGAGTCTCGGCGAGAGGACCGGCGCACTGGCTTTGATGATAGCATGGAGCCGCTCGCCTATGACGCGATCCGGTTCCGGCATCGCAGCGATCATCGCGAGCATGGCGCTTTCCCCGTCCGCCTTATCCTCATGCGGGCCGGGCTGTTGTTGATTGAGAGTTGTTGTTTTTGTTATTTTTTTCATACGGTACCTCTTGATTATTTTTCATTGGATGTACACTGACAGAATATTCTGATGATTCTTCCAAACGATAAAAAGGTAATTGTACTTCTCCGTGTGCCTGTATACCATATAGTGTCTGGACGGTACGTTAGGATCTCCTGATGATTCTAAAAAACCGCTGTCATATCCCGGGAGATCCGGGTACTTTCTCCCGAGAAAACATGGCAGTTTTTTCCCGATTTCTGGTGATGGGATTGTGGAGGTCCGGAGCGATGGCCAAGCGGTTCTCAAGGAGCAGAATGTACCCGCGGAATACATGGTCTTCGCCCTCTGATCGATGAACATGATCTGAAAATGTAGGGACAGGCCACCCGGCATTAAACATACTCCCCCTTTTTACACACCTCCGACGGTGAGATCTCCTTTTTGGACCTGCGGACTACCCATGTACTGAATATTGCCCGGAATGGCAATCGGGGCTCAATTCGGGCATATTCGATTTTCGGCCGGTTTTTGGTAACCGGTCTTATTGGGGCACTTTTGGCACCATATTTTCAGATTACGGATATTCTAGCCTGGAATCCGAAATCGCCGATTCTTCGGAGAGGAAAACCGGCCTTATTATTCCCTTTTGGCTGGCAAAACTCCTCTTTTTATGGACTGGAGCACCGTCCACGGACGGAGAAATTGCAGATGTCCCCGGACATCGCTGCATTGAACAGGTCGACCAGGGCAGGTAAGGGGTGAACACCAGGCGAGCGTGAGCCCCCGGCCTCCATCTGCGAAAAGGGGACACATATCACGGAGATAACGATGAGCGTAATCGTATCCTGTTGGTGACTAAAAAAAGGAGTCCCGTGGTAGGGAATACACCAGTGATCATCAAAGAATAAAGATGCGGCGTAAAATGAGGTTGCATTCGTCGGCCAGGTCACGGGAGATCTCACCGATCTCCCCTTCAATGAGATCCTTTGCTATGGTGGCAATCTTATCGAATTTTATCACAGAAGAGACCTTGAGCCCGGTAGAGAGGAAAGATGGATGATCCATTGATACCAGGAAATCGGAATCCTGGAGATACACGGGTACTTTTGAAGAAATAAATGCCACGACCACATCATGTTCACTCTCATGGAGTACCAGTGCCGGTCGAAGTTTGGAGTTGGTCAGATCCGTGAAAGGAAAATGGATAAGGACAATTTTAGCTTTCATCGGTACCTGACTTTCAGATCCGATACTGAGTAGATGTCGGGCTCATCTTCCAGAAACCCGGAAAGAGAATGCTCTGATACCGCGTAGAGGATATTTTTTATTTCTCCTTCAGGCGTTTTTTGCTGAGCAGCAGATTTTTTCGCAGGATGATTTTTTCGCACCCGGGGTGTTGCCTGAGCTGTCATCATAGTTTTTGTCGTTCTCTGTCTCCTTTATAGTTTCGATGGGGGAGAAGCCGGTTAACGGTTGTATCTTAGATTACTATGAACACAAAGAGTATGTCACGGGGGACAGGTGAGACCGACCGTTCCCGGCTATTCCGGTTTTTATTCCCTTTCTCACATCCCCTTCATCATGTTCCGTCTCTGGATGACCCGTGCTGCCAGAATGAACCCGGCAAAGACGAGGATGAGCACACCACCGTCAGCGAACGGGGAAATTGCGGGTGTCCCGGACATCGCCTGAACAGGTCGGCCAGGAGGGGTGGTGAAAGGTGAAAGCCATGTATCGCCCGCAGGAGTTCCCGGGTTCGAGTTTCATCCCTCGCATCTGTTTTGAAAAAAGGGTGAAATTAAGTAATTGGGTTTCTCATAACATTCATCGAAGTCTACGATCGGCTCTCTGTTTCTCAAGTTGCATGAAATTTTCATTCCGGGGACATTCGTGCGGATTCACACCATTCACGGGAATCCACTTCCCTTCCCTCGGGTTGAACCGGGCCGGGCATGACACTTCTTTAGCCATCGGTTCATGGAGTCCTGGTAGTATCCTGGTTTTGATGTGTTCACAATTTGTGCAAAAATGGTATATGCTCATGTACGGTTTCCTCTTTGCTGGCTGTCAGCAGACATAATGTGGTGTATTGTTTGAGTGATGTTTCCTTGTGCCAATACGCATGGCGAGGCTCACCATTCCGCGATTAAGGTAAGCACGGAAAAGGAGAACGGGAAGATCCGATGAAGGATTTGTTGCTCCTGAGAAAAACCTTGGTTAGACCTTCCCTGATTGACTACATATTCAAATGATCCATATAAGCGTTGGTACCATGAATATTCCGGTTCTGCACCGGTCTGATGTATGGACACTGTTTCTTCAATGGATTATCTGCTCCGTTAACATCCGGATCAATTCATCTTTTGATATTCCTTTCCGGATCGAGACTTTTTAAAAGAATATCGTTCAATGTGCCGTGAGCGATCTCCTTTTTGCACCGGAACAGGTAGTGCATGCCCGCCGGCAGGGTGATACATTTGAGAGGGGCATGGCTGCCCGCCGTCTCACGAGATGATACCCCAACCGGGAAAAGACCTGATGAGATCTTTCCCGCTAACAACCGGAAGCCCGGGCAACGGTACCTGCCTCGGTCTCAGATAGAGTGAGTATACGGATACTCTTCCCTTTACCCGGTTCTTCTTCAAAGTGCAGCCCGACAGCTTCACGGATATTTGCCATCAGCTCATCGGGAGTTTTCCCTTAAGTGAAAATATCAACACCGATGCCCCGGCCGCACCAGTATCTGCCATCAGAACAGGTTTCAAATGTAACGAGCATGAGGGCACATCCGTGACAGGGTGGTGTACAGTGATGCTCAAAAAGCGATACTTCTTTCCCAATACCGGGGAAGGATATTAATCTCTCCTTATGATATTCCTGTGTTGTGAACCTATCATGAAAACACCTAAGGATGATACCCGGAGCGTGGATGATACTGGAGAAAACCTGGAACAGTGTATATGTAAAATGTGTCCGACATTCAGGGAGAATAAGCTTGCAGACTTTCCTCCCGGTGCACTCTTCTGTGCCCGTGGAAAATCAGAGATTCCCTCAAAAGTAACCATTGCCAAATGCTTTTGCCTGGGGTGTGATATATTTATGAAACACCGGCTCGTCATTGATCGCCTCTGTGTTAACCAATAAAAAGTGTCCTCTTTTTCCGGATCTGGCTGGCCTGAAGTGTGTTCACTGGTTCGTGTTTCCGTCTTTTCATCCTGGTGATTTTTGCAGGACATGGGTCAATCCCGGTCTTAATGATTTTTTGCGTTCTCTTTTCTGCATTCTCTCAGGATAACTTCTTCCCTGCAACCCCATTTCTGACCTGCTCTCCCCCGATTTATCAAATATGGCTTAAAATGGCAATCAGGGCTCAATTCTGGCATATTCACGTTTTGGCCAGTCCACGGTAACCGGTCTTATTGGGGCACTTTTGACCACATATTTTCAGATACCGGTTATACGGGTCTGGAATCCGAAATCACCAATTTTGCGGGGAGAAAAACCGGCCTTATTATTCCCTTTTGGCTGGCGGATCGCCGTTCAGATGGCCTGGAGTAGGGGGAATGGGAAAAAAGGGGGGTTTGGTGATGCCGGTTTTCGGGGGGAAGGCTGGTGAAACTGTGGGGATTTGACGCTCATCGGGGCTCGAAGCAATGAATAGCTTCTCAAATCTGCCGTTGGCAGATACTCCGCCCCACAGCCAGCATAGGCTGGCCCCCGGAACATTTTCCCATCCCGGATTTGATGCGTCAAACCGGAAAACGAGAAGATTTGAATACCATGTTTTGTTCACAAGGATACTATCATTTTATTGATGACGAGGATGAACAGTCAACAGTAATGGTACGGAGGAAAATCTACCTGGATGTCTGCTGCCTCTGCCGGCCGTTCGACGACCAGACCATCCACCGGATCCGAATGGAAACCGAAGCAGTCACGGAGATTCTCAAGCGGTGCATGTCGGACTGGGAACTGGTAGGGAGTGAGGCGATCGAATCAGAGATTTCCCGGATTTCCGATGAGGAGAGGATGGAGAACGCGGAGAGCCTGCTCCAGTTCGCAACGAGCCGGGTGGTGATCGATGAAGGCCTTGAAGCGGTAGCCCGGGGATATCACCACTTCGGCCTTGAACCGTTTGACGCCCTCCACCTTGCCTGTGCAGAATCCGTGGGTGCGGTTTTCCTGACAACCGATGACGCCCTGATAAAATCTATTAAGAGGCACGAAGACAAGATTACTACCGGAGTACATAATCCCGTGCAGTGGCTGATGGAGGTGACGATGGATGGAAGCAAAGACGCTGAATGAGATCAGGATCAAGGGGTTCCGGGTTCTCGTGAAGAATCTCGGGCCAGCCGATGCAATCCGGTTCATCCAGAGTTATACCCACGGCAGCGGGGATTATACCAAAGAGCGCAGGCAGTGGCTCGACAAAGATTTCGATACAGTAATGGCTGACATAAAAGAGCGCCGGAAAAAGAAAATCACGAAGTAAAATCTCTCGTTTGAATACTTCTACAGACCTCCGACGGTGAGATCTCCTTTTTGGACATACCACCCCTACATGATCCGGAAAATGTCCGGAATGGCAATCTGGGCTCAATTCGGACATATCCTTTTCTTGCCCGGCTTTTGGCTACCGGTCTTATTGGGATGTTTTTGTGCCTGTATTTTCAGATGCCATATATTCTCACGAGGATTTCAAATTCACCAATAATGCGGCGATAAAAATTGGCCTTATTATTCCCTTTTGGTTGGCAAATCCATGGAACGACGAGGTATGCCTCCGGATAGCGGGGGAGCACCTTGTTTTAGAGAAAGTTGTTTTCAGGGGGATCGATGGCAGGAACGAACCTGCAGAAATAATCAAAGTTATGGAAAAACCCCGTAGATCTCTCCACGGCTTTTCACCCGGTAGAATATGACCGTATTATCTGAGGTGATCTTACACCCGATGCAGTATCGTGCGGTACGAATGCGATAATAATTCTCATATCCCCTCATTTTGTGGATATCAAAATCCCTGAACAGGTTATTGATGCGGGGATCTGGTCAAAGACCAGTCGCTCAATCCGGGCACGATTGCGTTTTGGCAGTGCAGCAGGATCCTTAAGGAAGATCTTCTTATATCCGTACTCCGGCATTTCAACCTTTTTTTAATGATACCTGAAATCCTCGAGATCCTTATTGTTGAAGATAATATCATCCTCCAGCAGGTCATCGAAATGTGCCTTCTTTCGTTGGGATATGCAGTTTGTGGAAAAGTGGCGTCCGGCGAAGCTGC
>DATEXZ010000158.1:0-17674 GCA_035256445.1 Methanoregula sp. | reverse complement strand
CTTGTCACCGCGTACCTTACCGTGCTCGGCACCGCATTTCTGGTCCCCAATACGATCGCCACCATTGCCGGAAGCGGGGTTATGGATGGGACAATGGGAAAACAATGGTGGTATTTACCGCTCCTCATCCTCTCCACAGTGATCGCGACTCTGGCCTCCTTCCTCTGGGTACTTCACGTCTGGAAAATGAAAGAAGTGGAATGACGCACGGAGTCTTTCAGGAAGCAGGACTCTGCGTTGATATCCCGATCCTTTCATGGACAAACGGAGTTCTTACGTCATCGGTAAAACCAATGCTCTTATATAGGGCAAATAATCATAATTTACCTGATAAAGGAGCATAGAAATGAAGACTGATGACGCAAAGAAGATCATTTCGACTGCCATTGACCGGGAAGTCGAGGCATACACATTTTACCGCACCATATCCGACAAGGTAAAAGACGCAGCACTCAAGAAACTCTTTGATGAGCTTGCCGGAGAAGAGAAGCAGCACCGGGAATTCCTGCAGGGAATGCTAACAAAAGATGTCACCAAGATGCGCTTTGATGCAAAGAAGGACTATAAAGTAGTCAATGCAATGCCCAGCCCACCCTTGTCCGCTGACATGAAACCGCTTGACGGTATTGTTGTCGCGATCAAAAAGGAACTTGAGGCGATGCAGATGTACACCCAGCTCGCAGGCCTCTCAACAGATACTGAGCAGAAGTTCCTCTTTACCCAGCTCGCAAATATGGAAAGCGGGCACAAAGCACGGCTCGAAGACCTCTACACCAACATGGCCTTCCCAGAAGTCTGGTAACCTGAACATCCACTTTTTAAATGTTGAGTTGTTTTTAACATTTCCATTCTATTGAGTCCGTTATATTTACAGATGAATCGATAGTGAATCAGATACGGTGATCACAATACCGGTTTATTTGTAAAATCTTTCATCGGACAAAATCAGGATACTCCTACAAATCTTCATGTTTTATCGTTATTTATATTCAGACCGCTGATCAGTCATGATATGCCACACCAAAAGAGAAATGAACCGGCTGAAAAAGCTGCCTCATGTTGCCTCGTTCCCAGTGTTGCGGGACTTCAAGTCTCCGAAAGACCAGTGCCAGACAGTGAAGCAACAGCAAAGATAAATTCTCAGATCCTGCTTACGATCTCACACGATCATCCTGCTGCCGAATCGTCCCTGTATAATCTTGAGTCGTTGTGTGCTATGGAAAGTGCCAGTTCTGCACTCTTTTCTTTGTCCTTAATCTCAAGCATTACATCAATATCAAAAGGTTTGCTGGACTGCAGGAATGACCGGAAATCTTCCGGGTTAATGTGCTCTGCATGAGCCCCGGGCCGCTTACCAGGTTGTTGCGAGCTGTAATCGACCATCGGAACTCCATCGGTTTTCTTCCAGCTTGCACGGACAGGTTCAAGAAGATCGGCCATACATTCGTTGTTGTTGTAGAGGGCATGATGAAACACATCAAAAAGCACGGGTATTCCCGTGCGTTCATGGATAGCAAGGCAGTCTGAAATCGTATAAAGCCGTTCATCATTCTCTATGACAAGCCGCCGTCTGATGACATCATCAAGCCGTTCATAATTTTCAATAAACCGTTCCATGCTGGCTGTTTTATTCCGGTAAACACCTCCCAGATGAATCTGGAGTTTTGCCGAATCGTCAAGCCCCATCAGGTCAAGTACCTGTGCCTGATATACAAGATCTGCGACGCTCCGTTCCAGGATACCCTTATCGGGAGCGTTCAGCAGGACGAACTGGTCAGGGTGCATGGAGATCCTGAAGCGGTGAAACCGGATAAAATCCCCGATTGTGCGAAACTCCTCTGCAAAGTGTTTCTGCCAGGGAAATGTGCAGACCGGGTGCGATGCAAAAGGGACCATATCTGATGTTATCCGGAAGAAGAGGATCCCGTGGGCTGCGTTATACGAGAGTATTTTTAACAGACAATCGAGGTTTGCCTTCACGGTTTTATCGACCCGATCATCAGAATATGATGCAAGGCGGAATGTATGGGAAGGCGTGCACCCGATTGAACGGTTAATGCATGGGTAGCCGATCCGCATACCAGACTTTCCTGGGCAGGTGTGTCACTTTGTTCTCAGCCTCTTTCCTGCACTCCATGCATCGCCAGCATAGTCACCGACAGTCCAGTACCGGTTGTCCGGCATCGTAAGCAGGAGTGGGTTAATCTTTCTGATGTCTGGATTGCCATCGGTGAGATATCTCTCTTCAGTGTAGGATGCAATGATTTCCCCGATATAAAAATTATTTGTAGGATTTTCGACCACGGTCTGCAGCTGGCATTCCAGAGAGAGCGGGCATTCGGTTATCATCGGGGCGGTCGCTAGTTCTCCGTAATAAACATCAAAGAGTGCTGCTTTGTTCACGCTTTTTCCCGAGACAAGCCCGCAGTAATCCGTTATATCCATCATTTCTGCTGATGGAACATTAATACTGAAGGTCTGGTTTTCCTCGATACCCCGAACCGTATAGTGGTTCCGCCCGACACCACACCCGATCGTCGGCGGGTTTGCATTCACGCGGGTTATCCAACCGAGCGCCATGAAGTTGGGTTTCCCATCCACAAGCGTGCCGAGCAAGATCACCGGCATTGGATACATGAACACATTTCTTCCAGCTGAAATTTTCCCCATTGATCCATCCCCGGCTCTGATATGGGAAGGGTGAAATAAAAAAGGGTTGTGCACGGTTTTACTATCACGGTGTTTTATGGAAATCCAACGCTGCCGAGTTCATACAGTAGCGTTTGCCAGTGGGGGGCGGCCCGTCATCAAAAACATGACCGAGATGGGCCCCACACCGGGCGCAGAGTACTTCAGTACGCTCCATCCCTCCCATGGTATCGATCTGGGTGCAGACATTGAGCTCTGAAACCGGCGCAAAGAAACTGGGCCAGCCGGTATGAGAATCAAACTTGGTCTCCGATAAAAAGAGGTCGGTCCCGCAGCAGATACAGGAATAGATGCCGTGCTCCTTCCAGTTATGATATTTGCCGGTAAAGGGATATTCCGTGCCCTGTTTGCGGGCCACACTGAACTGTTCCGGAGTGAGGAAGGCCCTCCATTCCTCATCGGTTTTTATCACCGGAAGGACATTTTCTGTCTTGCCGGTACGAGCATTGAAAATGGGAATCGTGTCACCTGCATTCCCTTTCTGGTCCTGGTTCATCAACATACACCGCCAAGAGTAGGGCAGAGAATATACATAGACCTTATGTTAAGGGCAATCAGAGGAGCAGACGAAAACAGGGTTATAACCCGAAGAAACCCAGTATCCTGCTCTTTGTATCCCTGTGGAAAATCTTTGCACCCTCCTTGATGGTGCGCACATCTTCAACGGTATAGAGAATATCAGGATGACGTGTGGATAACAGACCGAGGAGCTGTCCGAGTGCTGTGCGGGGAACAATCATGAAAATGATAGCCACGGTCTGCGAGAAACTGCCCGATCCCTCGATCCGGGTCATCCCGTACCCGAGTGAAGAGAGTTCTGTAATGATTGGCTGGGGGTCGGCCGGGGTAATGAGACGGACGATCACGTACCCAAGGGAAATCATGGTCTCAATCTGCATGCCAATCAGGGTCCCGAGGCCGTACCCGGCAAGATAGGCAAACAGGTTCCAGTAATTCCCAAGATTGGTTATGACTATGCCTGTCGAGAGAAGCCAGATACCGGTCTTTGCAATACCAATCCAGCCTGCAAGGTTTGCATGTCCACGGTTAATGTAAATGGTCCTGACGGTTTCAAGGCTGGTCTCTACGATCCGTGCAATCAGGATCAGGAGTGGTAAAGCCGCAGCATCCAGAATTCCAGGCCCGATTTCTCGTCACACTCCTGATCTTAGTAGTCATTGTTTGATTCTTGAATATCTTGTGGAACGATTCGGGCCAGGTTTGAAAAGAGTATAAACAGCACCGGGTGCAGAAGACGACAATACAACCCGTGGCAAGGGTAGAGTCGCACGAAAATTTGAGGGCGAGAGTGCTTTAATTATTCCCGGTCTTCACGGTTCCATTCCAGATTGTTCAAATAGAATAAGACTTCACAGGTCTTCCATGAGTGTCAGTTTAAAGAACCTGATCTTCCATCCTGGCACATTTTTTGCGGGAATTACCTACGAAAAGAAAAACTTCATTGTTCCGATAATGTTTGTTCTCCTCAGCGGTATCTTCGGGGTTCTGGATTTTTTTCTGTTCGCGACGAACTACCGGTTTGATTTTTCAAATCTCATATATGCCCCGCAGGCGGTCCTCGGGCAGATGGCCTACCCATTCCTCTTGTGGGCTGCTGTCACGCTCGTGATATTCGCTGTCGCCCGTGCATTTTCCGGGAGCGGTTCTTTTACTGCCACATTCCAGAATATCGGCTTTGGTATGTTCCCACCCGCAATTGCCGCTGCAGTGAGGCTGCTCTTCAGCGTCCTGTTCCATGCGAATACTGTCGATATGATACCCTATATCATCCTTCTGGTCCTGTTATGGGTATGTTCGATCTGGAGCTGGTACCTCTGGTTATGCGCCGCCCGGCACACACATTACATTTCGTGGGGCAAGTCAGCAATAGCCATTGCAGTTGTTGTGCTGCTCCAGTACGGTGTTCAGTATTGGGTGTATACAACCAGCTTCTGAACCGGACACTCATGCTATCTGATCTCCACGTGGTATCGGTGACCGGATCCGGACATAGTGTTCACTCAGGATATGCGTAAGGAGCAGGTTTCGCCGTTTAGGACAGGGTTCATCTGTCCATTTTTTGAGTTCATGAAGGGGAAGCTCACCCCTTTACTGTTATCTTTTTATTTTGGGCTTCTTTTGGCAAAAAGAGGGATCCATATCCTGACAGGTCATATGAAATCAGGAATTTCAGATTACTTTCTTTGCGATTTCGAATAATGTTGGTTTTTTGACCGAAATAACGTAATTTCGAGCCTGAAAAAGGTCCCTGACAGACCTTTTCCAATGGTAAAACCTAGAAATGTGGAGTTTGGGACGACTTTGTTCGAAAAAAGCTTGTTTTCGAGCCTTACCGCCACGTGACCTGGAGAGGATTCCGCCGGGGTATCCCATAAATCTTGTACTTCGGGTTACCGAACATCAGACCGTACGCATATTTCCGTCCAGCCGGCAAACCCAGCGCTTTCTGCAGGGGTTCGTACGATGCAACAGCAATAGAGAGGAACCCTGCCCAGCAGGTACCGATACCAAACGCAGGAGCAGCGATATCGAAATGCGTGAGAGCGATGATGGCATCAGTCGTTGCACCAGGATTTCCCTCGGGAATATGGGCGATCACGAGATGAGGTGCACCACGGCAGATCGGATCGTAGCCACGTTCCCAGGCAGCGATCATGGAGGGGACATATCCGCTCATCGGGTGGCTGGTGTTCACTATCGACTTCATCCAGTCAACAGTCAGTCCCGCCAGCCGATGGACTTCTGCGGGATCGTGTACAACAAGCCACCGCACCGGTTGGGCGTTACCTCCCGATGCTGCGTAGCGGGCGATGTCCAGCACTGCCTCTATCTTCTCTCTTGGCACGGGTTCTTTTGTGTAATGCCGAACTGTCCTGCGCTTTTTCAGGTATATCCCGAGATCTTCCGGAGCAAGCATGCCAGCCCCGGTTGTGAGGGACACCCTTTCGTCCGGGCGAACATTCAGGATAAGTGATTGTGACGGACAACTTACTTCGCAGTGGCCGCAGGCGATGCACATACCGGCTTTTTCATCTTTAACCCGGGGCAGGGTTATCTCGTCAGCGGGAACAATAATCCGCATCGGGCAAACGATCGAACAGATCCCGCACCGGGTGCAGGTGGTTTCGTCAACTAAGATTGTCATGGGGCGGTCCTCTTTCGATTTTTAGATGGGAATATATTGGTTGGTGTCATGCAAAAAGAGCCCGTACCTGTTCCGGCATATCACCCATCCTGAAACCCGTCAGGATGAATATGCCCTTGTTATACGAATGGGTTGAAGATTCCCGATGATTATATTCTCATTCCCAACTTCCATCAACCCATAATTTAAGAATATCAAAATCACGCATCATTGTCGCCCGGCTCAGTGCCTGTGACCGGCTCAGCATCCTGCTTTGAATAAAATCATATTCGCAGAGAATTTTTGAATTCCGGAGCAATGTTGCTCTGATAGGATGGTGCCGGTATATGACATTTTCCTGACGTCTGAAATACCATTTTATTCTCTTGAATGTAAGCCAGTCAAGTTTCATGGCGAGCGTAGAGTGGAACCTGAAGTCGTCGGCAGAATCAAGGTCATATCTCCGTAATGAGCAATACGGGGAGATTGCCTGGGAGAGCTGATATCGGAATTGTTTCAGGTTCTCATCAGGTATAATAGTGACATAAATAACCTTCGAATCGTCAAAAAATCCATAACTTCCAACCTCATATTTTGGAATCTCCTTCTGATTCATACATATACGTGTGAAATCTTCGACGAGTTTTTTTTCATTACAGGTCGAAAAAGGCCCGGCCAGAGTGATATGCGGGATAACCCGTTTGTCCCCGAGATTAAATTTTTCCTGTAAAAGATTGCTTAAATTGCGAATCTGGTGCTTCACTGAACCCATCATGCGGATATCTATCAAATAGTGAGTCATTCTTCCTCTGGATTGAGACCACATCGGCCGGAGCCGGAAAAAATTATTGTACCATTTTTACCTTTTATCCAGTTTGCCTTTTAGCCGTCTGACGATCTCATCAAAGGACTTCTGTATCTGTGTTTGTGTATCCTTTATGGTTTTTTCAAGGTACTGCTTCCCCTCTTCAGTTGTTATGAGATCATGAGTAACATTCATCACATCATTAACAGACGATATGACGGCCTGTGTCGCCTCAGAAAACCTCTTATCAATGACGTTTTCACTCGTCTGGGTGACTGAAGGTTCGCTCTCTGCCACCCATCGACCATTTTCAAAGTGCCCTTTCTTTTCGGTCATATTCTTCACGTATTTCTTCTTCATTGACATCAATTTTCCTCATAATTATAACGGGCCTGATGTATTGCATCTATTCACCTACTCCCACGCATTTTATTACCAATGCCGGTTATCCAGAGTGTAAGGTGATAACGACATGGTGAACAAAGGACATCAGCTGAGAACAAAACGAAAAGCCGAGCGGCTCATTTCGGGCAGCTGCAATCTCCCACTCTACCGCATCGAAAAAGAGCTCGGCGATATGGGATTTATTCAGTTAGGTGCAGATCAGGTCGCCATCGCGATGGAACACCCCCCTCACGAACTCTACCTGGAAATCCTGCTGGATGAAGGGCACTGCATCCACAGCTATCTGCTCGTTACCTTTGAGGAGAAGAACAAGAAACAAAGGAAATTCCGCTGGTAAAGATTGAGGACCTGGCGGGCATTATAGTAGCCCTGCTACTTATCCTCGCACTTAAATGCCTGCAACCACTTCCCACATAGGATTATTGTTTGTAGTGTTGTTGCCATGGTACTTACTCTCATTTACCAGTGATTCTAAAAAATTTCTAAGACTCTCCGTTTTCTCTATCCTTTTACATTCCTACGGTCTCGTTGAGTCTCCGATTCTCTGCGATCAGCTCAATACTTTTATCGGTTCTCCGTTGACGGGTTCCCGGTGTTTTTGCACTGTTGACCCAATATACAAACATTAACCTGGCCGATGGCGGCATCCTCTGGAAATTGCTCCATACGGTCTCATTCTTCCTGAGCGCTTCTTCAAGGTCCGGAGGCACGGAAAAATTTTTACTGGAAGGGATGATGAGGTTGTTTCTCACTCCCTTCTTGAAAATTTTCAGACCTGCTTCTGTCATAGGACCCCTGCCGATCATTCTTTTTGCCCGTTCAATGTTGGTCTCCGACCAGGGACTCTTTGGTTTCCGGGGTGAATATCGCTGCATGTACTTCTCAGCGTCGATCGTCTTTGCCTGCCCGTCGATCCAGCCAAAACAGATTGCTTCTTCGACAGCCTCGGTATAAGTAACAGAGGAGTGCCGTGCTTGTTTTTTGGAAAGGACGAGCCATACCTCCTTGTAAAGGGCATGATTCTTCGAAAGCCACGCCCGCCATGCGGCACGGTTTTCCATGACAATAGGTGAAGGGGGTATCATGCGTACTCTGGTTTCACCAATCTGATTAAAAAATGGTTGTGATAGTGCAGGGTACGAATCAGGACCGGGGAGAAAAACTCTCTCTGGCGTCTCAGGAATTGATGGTATAGACGATCTTTCCTTCTTTGAAGATGGAGATCAGGCCTCCGCTCTGCGAGACCACGACTCCGATTGACCTGGTGGCCTGGGTGATGCCCGCGGCTGACGAATGCCGTGAACCCAGCCCCCCGGGCAGGTCCACCCTGCTCATATCAACCGTAATACATCTCCCTGCCGCCTCGACCAGCCCGTTGCCGGTGACGAGGAATGCCCCGTCCAGCTGGGCAAACTCCTTGATAGCTCCTCTCGTTCCGGCATTGGTTATCTGCCGTTCGGTCTCGCCATGACCGTAAAACGGGTTTAAGACAAACTGTTTCGAATGGCCCTGGACGTTTTCAGTGTCACCGACAACAAACGATGTTCCGATCATCTTTCCCTCCCGTCCTTCCCGGGCAATTTCTATGGCAACATGAAGGACAGAATCAAGAACAGCCGGGGCAATGTCAGTTCCGGAACAGATGGCATCCAGTTCTTCTGGTGAAGGCATGTGTTCAGAGATCTTGCCGTTCCTCAGTGCAGGTGCCTTCTCATACGGAGAGATCTGACCCTTCCTCCCATACATAATCAGGACCACGGCTGCAGTGACTATAACGATCACGACCGCCGCGAAGCCGATGAAATACGGGGTCATGTCAGTAGGAGGGGGGCTTAATGGGGTTTGCAGGGGAGTGGCGGAGACCTTTTCCCCGAGATCCAGCGCAATTCTCTTGATGGTCGACTGACCGTCCGACTGGTTTCCCGTAATCGTGATGGTGAAGGTGCCGGGTACGGAGTACTGGTGGTGCACGGGGAGATCGGGAGATTTTGTGATGTTGCCATCATTCCAGTCGACATTCACCGACTCGATGGTGACCCCCGGGGATCCGGGATTGAGATTCCCGTTCAGGGTGACGTTCGTCCCGGCGATCACTGGCTCAAGGAGTGTCAGGATTGGCGCATTTGCTTTCGTGACCGGTCCCCCCGGTCCTGTCGGGACAGAGATGTTCACGGCTGTTGGAAACGTTACTGGGATGGTAGGCTGGACAACAGAAACGTTCGTGATCCGGGTAGTGTTCTGCCCGTCGGATTGCAGTGCGGTGATCGAGAGAATATAGGTGCCGGGACTAACGTACACATGGGAGTACGGGAACCCGTGGTATTCCGGTGTCCCGCGGTCTCCCCAGTCCCAGCGAATGCTGACTATGGTCACGTCCACCGAGCCGGAAGCGACTGTCCCGAAGATGGTACAGGTGAGATTCTCCGTTACCAGCGCATCGATGATGAGGACCGGGGGTGGGATGACTGCAATGGTCGTGTTCACCGGGGGTTGAGGTTCGGTTGGTGCGGGAGTTGGCGGCTCGCTCGTGACATCGTATACTATTTCGGTTGTGACTTGAGGTGCCGCCGTGGTATTCCCCACAGTTTCTGCACAGACGACTCCCGGCAGTACGAGGAGGAGGCATACAACGGCAGCGCTCAACCAGAATCCGTACGAAGTATCCCGTTCCTTATGCATGAAAAAACCGGTTTGTCAGAGAAATATCCGCAATGATTGTTCTTAAATACGGATGTTTCCCTATCGAGAACAATCAGTTTCCCGGATGGTACCGCTATTAGCGGGCTTTCGAAAAAGAGACGAAGATGTCAGGAATCTCATACAGTTACAACGCGCCTGCAAATCCTCCCTGCGGTCGGGGCACGTGTCGGGACAGGGCATCCTCCTCACCATGGTGCGATACTGACAAGAGAAATCAGGGTGATCGTAGTTGTCACGCCACGAATCCCGATAAGGTCTTATGACACCCCGATCGGCGCAACGTACCACCAGGGGATTCATACACCTGGACCTCTGTTCATGGCCATCCGGAAAAGACCGGGAACCTCCATACCATACCATGTGGAGTACCAGACCCGCATCTGGTTTACTTCGGCACTCTGGGACCTGATAATAGAACTGCTAAGTACCCGCATCTCCCGATGTTTGGAATTCTGCACCATTCCGGCCATCATAATGGCCATCTGGTGATGGGGGACCATCTGTTCTATGAATTCTTTATCGAACCTGGTGGCATTCCCTAACTGTACCAGGTCCGTCATACTTCCGCTCATACCACCCCCCATCATACCAATCCCGTTTCCCCGCCCCATTCTGTCACCTGTCACCGCTCCCTGGTATACGGGCACATCAATGCCATACCATGCCCTGTACCACTCACGCATCCGAGAGATTTCCTGGCTCTGATCACGGATTATCTTTTCCGCCAGCTGCCTGATCTCCGGGTGTTCTGCCTTCACGAGCGCAAGGTTACTCATATCAATTGCATCCTGGTGGTGGGGGATCATCTGCTCGATGAACATACGATCCGAATCCATCAGCAAACCCGCCCTCCTCTCGAAGGAAAATGAAGAGAAAATCCCGAATGCTATAACGATGGTAATGCCGGCCACGATGACACATACGAGTAAGATACCTGGCCAGGGGTTTTTATTCACTTCAGTATTCATATCTCATCAGTCAGTCAATATCATCTTGTGAATTTAATGGTATCCAGCTGCCTGAAAAGATGCTGCTCGTACCTCCGGGGAGAAAAGAATTAACAGGGGAAATCCGGACGGTACTGTGCATTCTGTTGCATCAGATTTTCTCCAGGTACCTCTCCCGGTTATTGAGGAAATCCCGATAGATCCGGTAATAGTCTGTGTCTTCATACCCGACTTTCCTGATGGGAATAGCATCGAAACTGAAGATCTCCGCATCCGGAAAGGCGAGAAGGATGGGGGAATGGGTAGCGATGATGAACTGGACATCTCCACGGCTGATGATCTGGCTCAACAATCGTATCAGTTCGAGCTGCATCTTTGGTGAGAGGGCATTCTCCGGCTCGTCAAGCAGGTACAGTCCTTTTCTCCTGAAACGGTTTTCAAAAAATGACATATGGGACTGTCCATGGGACTTGAGGACGAGGGAACTGTTGCCAAAAAAGTTCAGGCACGCGGGGTCTGAAATGCCCCACGCATCAAGGATCTCGGTAAAATGACGGAAAATTTCTGAGGCAAAGAACGAACCCGGGACTTTCCCGTCAGTCCATTCGATCCGGAGGGAGGCATGTAACAGATCTTCATACGGGTTGTGAGGGTCCCTGTTTCCCTCACGCTCTTCCCAGATATGGATAGTACTGCCACGGGCGATGGCCCTGAGGAGGGTTGATTTTCCTGAACCGTTCTCACCGATGAAAAACGTCACGGGACGGGAAAATTCCATTACATCGCTTTTCTGGAAAATATCCAGATTAAACGGGTAAAAATTTCTTGTCGGGAAGGAATCGTGGAGCAGATGGAGCGATCGAATGTGCATCGATGTGTGATTTCTTTATTTCTGGGATATTAACTTTTTACTCCCGTTTACCTTCTGAGCGACAATCCTCAAGTACGGGAACAATGTTTCAACAACAGGATTGACAGAGATTGTTACCCGGCGCGGTACATTATTCGGGTGACCTGGCTGTCAATTTTTCCGAAATCACATCTTTCTCATTTGCTATCCTCATGATCATCCGTGTTGAAATAAGGCAGGAGGTCAGATCGTTGGGGTAGGAGGAGAGCAGGAGGTCTGTTCCTTTTTACTGGAACTCCGTGAGGAGCGGATATGTGCCGGGTACAGGTGTCTGAATTTTTATGGAGATACGGGCTACATACCATTTTACAAACATCCCAATGGGTTATTCCCCCTGTTGAAGGGCTCGGAGTACCGCTTCCCCGAACTCCCGGGTCCCTGCCGATCCCCCGAGGTCCCGGGTCCGGATTCCCTGTGCGAGCACTTCCTGCACCGCCACCTCAATGCGGTCCGAACCTGTATGGTCCCCGCAGTAGGCAAGGAGCATCGCCGCACTCCGCAGGGCTGCAATCGGGTTGGCGATGTTTTTCCCGGCAATATCCGGCGCACTCCCGTGCACCGGCTCGAACAGGGCATACTGGTCGCCGATATTGGCACTGGGTATGAGGCCCAGGCCCCCGACAAGATAGGATGCCATATCTGACAAAATGTCCCCGAAGATGTTTGTCGTGACTACGACATCGTAGGAAGCAGGGTGCTTGAGGATATCCAGCGCAAGTGCATCGATATACTTGTCATTACAGGATATTCCCGCTGCCTGTGCCTCAGCAAGGCAGATATCACGGAACAGTACATCGGACTTGAGCACATTTGCCTTGTGCCCGACCGTAATTTTTCCTTTCCGCTTGCGTGCAAGACGGAGGGCACAGCGGACGATCCGCTCGGTTCCTGTGCGGGTCACGACACGGAGCGTTGTTGCCCGGTCAGGGCTGATCTCTTCGATTCCCGAGTAGAGTCCTTCAGTATTTTCCCTCACGATCATGATATCAAACCCGTTGCCCTTCACCGGTCGCAGGTTTGCATAGAGATCGAGAGATTTTCTCAGCCGCAGCACAACGCTCTGGTAATCCTTCATCGGAGGTGTTGTAATTGCACCGAACAGGATCGCATCTGCTGTCTTCAGTTCAGCAATATCCCGGTCTGCACAGGGGCAACCGGTCACTTCCCATCGGTGGAACCCGACATCAACCGAGAAGTACTCGTATTCGGGATGAAGCATTTCAAGAACCGCAGAGGCAACAGGTATAACCTCATGACCGATCCCGTCCCCTTCAACGACCGCAATCCGGGTCATTTCGATCGCCACCCTCTAACCAGTGCATCGACAGCACGGGCGATAGTGGCCGGGCTCGCTCCCCAGTGAACAACAGCCCCGTACTTTCCTTTGTATAAACCTGTACCTTCACGCTCGGAACGGCAGCAGCGGGCAATAAACGGCTCCTCTCTCACGTATTCCAGCGGGCAGATATTTTCCAGCACGAAGTCCTTCCCGTAGCACTCGGCCAGGAACTGCGAGCCGGTCAGGCAACCGGCCACCCGCTCACCACCCAGCACTGGATCTGCATCGAGAGTACGGGAATATCCTGCGGCACGGCATGGGTATACTTCCGCCCTCACCTGAGAGATATCACGGGTATGATGGCAGAATAGTACTGAAAGGTCCCCGAAAAGCCCGACAGACTCCAGCTCGCGGATACAGGCAGACAGACTCGGGCGGGGAGGTGTTACATCGTAGACATGAATTTTGAGCAATTCGGATAAATCAGGATCGAGAACAAAGGTCATATGTTCATCAAGTCCGGTAAAAATCGTACAGCGATATCCCGTATCGAGCGCAAGCCCGATTAGGCGGGTCCGGTCATGGATCTGTACTTTTTCGGGGTACCAGCAGGTTTCACGGGCGGTAGCGATCACCTTTGACCCCACAATGGGACGCATCATGCCCTTTCCTGCAGGATCCAACGTTATTTCCAGTACTTCGTAACCGTTACCTGTGTCCCGCACAAGCCAGCGACTCAGGAAATATACCCGATCACCACAGGGTTTTGTCGACGCATATCCTACCTCCTTGCACTGCCCGGGAAAGATCATCTGCGGGCCCTCATGTAGTTAACAAGGCCACCAGATGCAAGGATCTCCTGCATCCGGGGTGACAAGGGCCTGACAGGAAATTTCTTACCCTGTATATCAACCCATCCTTCAGCGAGGTCAAATTTCACCATATCCCCCTCGGTGCAGGTAAGGTTACATTCGATCAGCGGGAGTCCGACATTGATCGCGTTCCGGAAGAAAATCCGTGCAAACGATGGTGCTGCTATAGCGACAACCCCGGATTCCCTGATAGCAATAGCCGCCTGTTCCCGGGACGAGCCGCAGCCGAAATTTTTTCCTGCGATAATTACCGCTCCGTTCATTCGCCGGGCGAGTGAAGGATCGAGATCTTCGAATATGTGCTCAACCCAGACGGCATGGTCCTTTGTCCGCAGGTAGCGACCGGCGATTATCTGATCCGTGTCAATGTCCGCACCGACACAGACCGCATGCCCTCTGCCCGGCATCAGGATACCTCCTCCGGCGGGGTTATCTCTCCTTCCAGTGCACTGGATGCTGCAGTAGCAACTGAGGACAGGTATATTTCTCCTCCTGTACCCATACGGTTTTTAAAATTGCGGTTTGCCGTTGACAGGCAGACCTCCCCCTCACCAATCACACCCATGTGAGCTCCAAGACATGGGCCACACCCGGGGGTACCGATTGTGCAGCCGGACTCCACTATATCAGCGAGCACTCCGGTTCTGATCGCTTCCTCCAGCACAGCCCGGGATGCAGGGACCACAATCGTGCGGACCGCAACTTTTCTTCCCTTCACGATCCTGGCAAATCGTGCCAGATCGGAGTACCGCCCGTTTGTGCAGGTGCCCACAAAGACCTGATCGAGCGGCACCCCGGCCAGATCTGATACAGGCCGTATCGTATCCACCCGGGGAGGTACTGCAATAACCGGCACGATGTCCGTCAGATCGAAAACGAGTTCCTGCTGATACCTGCAGGATTCCGGTTCCTGTTGCCGGGCTTCATGTCCCGCCGCCGCGAGATACTGCACGGTGATATCGTCTGCATAGAACATCCCGGCCTTTGCACCGGTCTCCACCGCAAGGTTGCAGAGCGTAAGCCGGTCGTCCATAGGGAGCGCTGCAGCACCCTCCCCGATAAATTCCAGGGCCTGGTAAGTTGCACCGTCCATACCGAGCCTGCCGACATAGGTAAGCGCAAGATCCTTTGCTTCCGCTGCGCCACTCAGGGTTCCTGACAGGTGGATGCCGATCGATTCAGGCACCCTGAACCACGTCTCACCGGTCATCCAGATCGCCGCCATATCGGTTGCCCCGACTCCTGTCGCAAATGCGCCGAAAGCCCCGAGTGTACAGGTATGGGAGTCTGCGCCAACCACGACTTCACCGGGAAGCACAACACCTTCGCCCATGACCTGGTGACAGATACCTCCACCAATGTCAGAGAATTGCAGGAATGACCCGCAGGCAAATTCCCGCAGTTCATGCTGGAGTGCCGCTGTCGTGCTGTTATTCGCCGGGACAATATGATCGAAAAGAACATACAGGTGTGCCGCATCCTGTATACCCTTTCCCCCCATATTCTTCCATGCTTCCAGCGTAAGTACCCCGGTCCCGTCGTGTACATATGCCCGGTCCACATGGCAATCAACATATTCACCTGCTGTGCCGCCAAGAATCCTCTCCGATAATGTCCCCATTACACATTCTCCTGCTGCGCTTTCCGGATCAGTTTTTTTAAGACATCGGGGGTGATGGTGCATTTATGCTCCGAATGATCCTTGACAAGGTCAAGCACCCGGCAGACCTGCTTTTCAGTAAGATCGCAGCCAAGCGAGCCCATGACATGTTCAAGGGCTTTTTTACCCGTATGCTTCCCGAGGATGAATCTGCGTTGGCTCCCCACCAGTCCCGGAGGGAAGTATTCGTATGAGGAGGGATCTTCAAGAATTGCTGCAATGTGGATACCACTCTCGTGGGAAAACGCAAGTTCACCGGTCACAGGTTTGTTCCGCGGGAGGGTAATGCCGGAGAATTTTTCGACCGTATGGGAAAGATTGGTGAGAAGCGAAAGGTCATATCGTTCAATCCCTCCCTTCATCCTCAGTGCAACAAGCACCTCTTCGAGCGATGCATTGCCTGCCCGTTCACCGATCCCGTTCACGGTTGTATGGAGTTGGAAAGCTCCGGCCTCAGCAGCGGTGATCGTGTTCGCAACGGCACATCCCATATCGTTGTGGCAGTGGGCGCAGAGCGGTTTGTCTACCGATGAAACCAGCTCAGTCATGATGCGCTGCATCTCGGAAGGGATCAGGCAGCCGACAGTATCGGCAAAGCTCAGAAGCACTGCGCCATGCTCTGATGCACGACGGTAAACCTCTTTTAAGAAAGGCAGATCAGTCCGGGACGCATCTTCGGCTGCAAACCGGACCTGCACCCCGTGATCATTGGCAAAATCGATGACCTCGAGTGCATCTTCCAGCACCTGCTCCCGGGTTTTTTTAAATTTGAGCCGAACATGGAGCTCGGATGTCGGGATAAATATGCTTACCATGTCCACATCACAATCGATCGCGGTCGCGACATCCGGTTCCCGTGCCCGGGCAAACCCGCAGACGCGGGCAGTCAGGCCAAGATTTGCGATGGTCTTCACGCACTGCTTTTCATTGGGGGATACCGCAGGGAACCCGGCCTCAATGAGTTCGATGCCTATGGCGTCCAGCTGCTGCGCAATTTCCACCTTTTCCTGACAGGAGAACGAGACTCCCGGGGTCTGTTCACCATCCCTCAGCGTTACATCACAGATCTCAATATTCCACGGTTTCATGGCTGCACCCTCCCGGACAGGTTCCTTCAACAACAAGAGTGCGTGGCCTGTCCGGAACCACGATCTCCTTATCCAGCGTGCGTTCATCATCTGCACGGCACACAACCGGCTCTGCGAAGGCAAGGAACCGGACCGGATCATAGACCGGCTGCATCCCGGTCATAGCCGTGCAGTTATTTTTCATGACAATACAAAGAAGCGGGAGCTCTTTTTCGTACACATCAATCAGGGCATTCAACCCGGAATGGAGCAGCGCATAGTCACCGATTAGTGCGACGCCCGTGCTCCTTGCAGCAACGGCAATGCTTGCACCCATGCCGTAACTCGCCAGACCCAGTTCATAGGGCGGGTTCATTACAAGGACCGAACAACCTGCATCGGAGATTACTTTCGCATCCTTGTCCTTCAGAATATTCATCAGAGGCTTAAATGGGCATTCCCGGCAGAATGTACGGTAATATCCCCGGTCTTCCATGGACTGGGGGCGTTTCTGAGAGATCGGTGGCTGCACTCCCAAGTGATCCCGGACGAATGTCCGCCCGTATTCCCGCACGGTATGGAGAGCCGCTGCCTGCTGAGGGAGGGGATGGACGGTAATGATCCGGGTTTCGCCCGGTGCTGCCCCTGCACCGGCAGATCCTCCGGCCCACGTGTTTAACGGAGAGGCGTTCGCCCAGGAAAACATCGTCCTGTATAATTCTTCTGCTGCCGTTACCCGTCCGTTCATGGTCCAGGTGCGATCCGACAACCGCCCTCTGCCATCCATGCGGGGGACGGGGTTGTGATCCACCCGGGCTTCAAGGAGCCGGGGTGTGAGGCGGAGAATCGCGATACGTGAGAACATTTCCGAGGCCTGCAGCGCCGATTCCACTCCTGTGTAACAGGTAGATGCATCAGGTTCGATAACAGGAAGTTCTGCAAGTTCCCCGTAATACCGCGAGTCCTGTGCCGTTTGTGATGCGACAGCATCCGGATCATCGCCAGCAACGAGAACGACACCGGAAACCAGCCCCTGCGCAACTGCCTGGAGAAGAGGATCTGCACAGGCATTTACTCCGACATTTTTGATGATAACAGCAGCCCTCCGTCCGGACAGGGAATCCCCCAGCGCATATTCGAGAGCGGTCTTCTCGTTGATTACCATTTCTGCTTTC
>DATEXZ010000157.1:0-2061 GCA_035256445.1 Methanoregula sp. | reverse complement strand
AAGGAGGGATATCTCGGTTCGATCGAGAGGAGGATGCAAAGAACGGTTCAATCGTTCGAAGATGGCATGGGTCAGGTCGTCACCCTTGTGTTCAAGCACCTCGATCGCAAGACGTTTTTCCTTCACCTGGGTGAAATCTTTTGTAAGACCGACAAGCTGATGGGCAGCTTCAGTTACGGTAGCAGCCTGTTGTTCGAGCAGATCGAAAAATTCCCGGTCGGGGGGTGTAAACCACTGTCTGATGCCCATAGAGGATTCACGGTAGTATCGGGCATCACAGATTAAAAATATACCGGTCAGGTTTATCTGAAATCAAGAGAGTGGTGGCTTTTTTATGAGAGCGGGAAAAGGTACAGAAAAAATGAAGTTCCCCGGGATAACGTAACAGAGAGAACTAATGGTACGATTCGCGGATCAATCCGGTAATTTTTTTTTGTTCCCGGACCGGGAGCGTCTGAATGCTCTGTCAAATTGTTGCGCAATAATATGTTTTATAAAGTTATATCTGGAATAGTTCTTCCACCAGCACAGATCGGGAAGATGATAACCGGAAAAGTAATCTTATTTTTTCGGTTTGAAACCCCGGAAACCTTCTACGATCATAAAATACCTCCCGGCAAAAGATCACTGGAATACTAACAGTCCCTGCCCGCAAGGGTTGGATCTCAGGAGATCAGAGGCAGTAAATTTATGGATTCAGGATATATCCCCGTCATAATCCGGAACCAGGTAAAACCGGCGGTTGTAATTTTTTTCCTGCTGACACTTATCACCGGGATCTTCTATCCTCTTTTGATCACCGGCATCGCACAGGCAGTATTCCCCGTGCAGGCAAATGGGAACCTTATTGTTCATGAAGGGAACGTGGTCGGTTCAGCTCTTATCGGGCAGCCGTTCACATCGCCACAATATTTCTGGGGCCGTCCCTCCGCCACATCCCCGGTGCCCTATAACGCCGGGCTCTCGTCAGGTTCGAATCTCGGACCCTCGAACCCTGCACTCACCAGTGTTGTGAAAACACGGGTCGAAGCCCTTCGTGCGGCGGATCCTGCCAACACGCTTTCCATACCGGTGGATCTCGTCACAGCTTCGGGAAGCGGGCTTGACCCGCACATCAGTGTTGCCGCAGCAAACTACCAGGTGTACCGGATTGCCCGCGAGCGGAACCTGAGCGAGGAAGATGTACATGCCCTCGTAAACAGTCATATCGAACCCCGGCAGTTCTGGATCTTCGGCGAACCACGGGTGAATGTCCTGGTGCTGAACCTCGCACTTGATGACATGGCGGCAAACCATGTCGTCCCTTCATCAGCCATGCAGCCGGGTCTCACGCTTCCGGACGAACCGGGACTGCGGATTCCGGACTGGATTGTGCTGGTCCTCTTTTTCGGTTTCTTTGTGGTGACCGTCGTCCCCCTGGGGCGGTTCATGGTCAGGGTAATCAGGGGGGAACCCCACATCCTCTCGCCGCTCACGGTGCCTCTCGAACACCGGCTCCTTGTATGGTCGCAGGTAGAGGCTGACGAGGAGATGGACTGGAAGACCTTTGCCATCGCAATGATAGTATTCTCGCTCATCGGGATCATCTTCCTCTTTGTACTCCAGCTGGCACAGGCCGCCCTGCCACTCAACCCCGCAGGTGTTGGATCACCATCATGGGACCTCGCATTTAATACTGCAGTCAGTTTTGTCAGCAATACGAACTGGCAGGCGTATGCCGGGGAGACCGGTATGAGTTACCTCACCCAGATGGTAGGGCTGTGTGTCCAGAATTTCACATCAGCGGCAACAGGAATGGCAGTTCTCGTCGGGCTCACGTACGGGCTTTCCCGGAGGTCTTCTTCCACCATCGGAAACTTCTGGGTGCTGCTCATCCGGAGTGTCATGATCCTCCTGCCGATCAGTGTTATTATCGCGCTTATCCTCGTATCGCAGGGCACTGTCCAGACTCTCCAGGGACCAGTCACCGTGCCACTTCTCGATCCGGTACGGGAAGCGAGCGGTGTCCTGGTGACTACCCAGACAATCCCGTTGGGTCCCGCAGCTTCCCAGATTGCGATC
>DATEXZ010000156.1:0-6171 GCA_035256445.1 Methanoregula sp. | reverse complement strand
GGAGGGGCATGAACCGGCAGTACCTGTAATATCTTCTATGATCCCGATTTTTCGTGGACACCCTCTCCATTCAAAGACTCACGGGCAATTGTATCCCGGGAAGTTGCAGAGGTCAGTGCACAAACATGTGTCTTGCAGTTTCGGAACTTCCATGGTTCATTTTCCCGGTAAAAGATGACTTTTCGAGATAAGAACGCACTACTATTGCCTATCCAAGTCTAAAATACAGGATCATCATCAGCAGAAATCCGACAAGAAACCCGAGAGTTGCAGATCCTTCATTCCCGTTCAGCTGGGACTCGGGGATCAACATTGCGCCGGCAGCAAACCCGAGAGCATAGGGAAGGAGGGGCTGAGCAATAAGCACTGCGACTGCTCCTGCAAACAGCTGCAAGAGGATCCACAACCGCCGAGAGCTGACCGAACCAGACTCATAAATCTGATCTTCGTGACGAAACGGAGGCCGTCACGCGGATTTAATTCCTGAACCTCAGCATAACTTTGTTTCACCGGATATCAGTTACGGGAGATTTTTTTCGGAACATACCGGGTCCATATGATCCCATGTTCCAGTATCTCAGAATGACGAAGCGTCAGGGAGAGAGATACATCCGGCATTCCCGCTTTTGCGGGGTCGAAGATGGTCGAATCCGGCTGCCCACCGGCAAGGAACGGGTGGATCAGCACACTCACTTCATCCACGAGCCCGTCATGCAGGAGTACACTGTTGAGCGTTCCCCCGCTATCAACCCGCACGACCTTTACGCCAAACCGCCTGTTCAGTGCTTCGAGTGCAGGACGCATATCGATATGGTCATCCCCGGCAACGATGGTGCCGATCCGCCGATCGGCAAGGTAGTCGAGGTACTCCTGCGGTGTTGACAGGGAACACAGGGCAAGAAGATCCCGCATGTAAGGCCACTTCCGGATAGCATCCCAGCACCGTACCCTCCCCCGGCTGTCGGGGATAACCAGCAACGGACGGGGATCAGCTTCTGTGTTCAACGGCGGGGAGAACCTCTGTTCATGTTCCGGTGGCACTTCCCGTGAAGGGTCCTGCCGGTATGCTGCCAGGACCGTTTCGCTCCCGCAGAGTATGGCGTCAGGGTTCCACCGTGCAGCGAGGGTGTAGTACAGCTCGAGATCTGCGGGAAAGTTCGTGATCCGGCCATCAAGACTCATAGCGGTGTGAAGAATAACGCGGGGTAGCATAACGTAACTCCTTAAGAAAATTTCACCGTTATTTACTTAATAAAAGGTAGTATGGCGTGAAAATGGAGAAAACGGGTTCACAGGCTTTCGTATAGTTCTCCAAAATACATCGGAAAAGCTCCTTCCCCGATTGGATAAGAACCTGCTTCTCCGCCGGCTTTTTGTCATCATCGCAAGATATTTCTGGTGTGCCGGATAGAGCAAGCAGCCGGTGAAAGCAGATGAACAAATCGTTTTTTCCTATTCTCTGTGCATGCATCCTGATCGTGACTGCCTTTCTGGCAGGATGCACGAATGCACAGCCGTCAGGCCCGGTCACGGTGACCACAACCACAGGAGTATCCGGTCCTGTCCCGGGCAGCATGACCACGATTACGGCTGAAGGCAAGACCTACCCGGCATACATCGCAGCACCGCTTACTCCGGGAAAACATCCGGGGATCGTCCTCATGCACTCCTTCAACGGCCTTGAACCGGGATACAAGGATATGTGCAACCGGATCGCCGGTGACGGGTTCGTTGTCATCGCCCCTGAATGGCAGACAATAAACCAGCGGGCCGGGGATCCTGAGGTTGAGGCGATCATCCGCTCATCGGTCGCAACCCTCAGGTCACGCACGGATACCGACAGCGCTAAGCTTGGCCTTACCGGCTTCTGCGCCGGTGGACGGTTCACCATGCTCTTCCTTCCCCAGGTGAAGGAGTTCGGGGCCGGCGTTGCCTGGTACGGGTTCCCGAATAGCATTGGCTACACGAACGATACTGCGCCCGCATCTCATATCAATGAACTCGATGTCCCGATGCTCATGATCCATGGTTCAAGGGACCAGGCAAGCCCGATCGGCAGCATCTACAACTACTCAATGCAGCTCGATGCCGCGAACAAGTACTTCGAACTCAGGGTTTACCAGGGAAAACCGCACGGTTTCATGATTGCTAACGGCAGTCTCGTCCGTGAGGACTTTGCAGAGGACGCCTACAACGGGATGATCGCATTCTTCCGGAGAAATCTGTAAAATCTCCTTTTTTTTGGATTCGTTGAAACATGCATCATAACTAATGTTTGCATCCGATGGAAAAAAACGGACAAACTCCCGATATCGGTGAAGTATCCTACGCTCCGGAGCTCGTCTAAAGCATGGTGGGACGGCATGAAATCTTTTACCGGCGGTCACCGGACAGGAGCATCTCTTCGTGGGAGACCGTTCAGAGCATGGTATAAAAAGTCTCATTCATTTTATGGATATTGCCCAAAGCAGGAACACATCATTCCGAACGTGTGATCACCTGCCCTCCCTGCTCAATCCGGTCAGTTCCTCTGCCATCTTCCAGAGCCGCTCCTGCACTTCACGGTCATACGTCATGGCCGAGGAGCGGACAGGGTGCATGGCATCGAAGTACTTTCCCGATATCCCGGCAACCTCCGGGGACCGTGCAAGCCAGACCGGCATCTTTGCCGCCTCTTCCGGGGTAATTGCGGGGATACCGGGGAATGCCGAGCGGAGGAGCTTTGTATCGACAACCCCGGGGTGGAGGCAATTCACGGTTACCCCAACCCCCTCGAGATTCCTGGCAAGGGTATACGTGAATGTAATATCCGCAAACTTCGAGAGCGCGTAAGCACCCCAGGGATCGTAGTGTCGTCCCCGATGCAGATCTTCCCAGTCGATCCTGTCCACGTCCTCGTGAGCGCTCGATGCGACCGTGACTATACGGGCCCCGGAACTCTTTTTGATGAGCGGGAGGAGCAGGTGGGTAAGAAGGAACGGTCCGAGGTAGTTTACCGCAAAGGTCATCTCAGTTCCTTCCCGGGTGACATGCCGTGTTTTCTGATACGTCCCGGCATTATTGATAAGGACATCGAGGCGGGTGTAGCGTGCGATGAGATCCGCAGCCATGAGGTGGATCTGGTCCTGCCTGGAGTAATCGGCGATAACGAGATCGGGATGGCTGCCAGTGATTGTTTCCAGCTCCCGCTGTACCCTCTTTCCCTTTTTTTCATTCCTCCCGTGAAGGATCACTTCTGCGCCCCTTTGGGTAAGAGCAGTCGCTGTAGCCTTGCCGATACCATCGGTGGAACCCGTGACAAGAATGAGCGGTTCTGCCATGCTGGCGTGTATCTGGGTGTACTGCAATGAAAGTATCGGATACGGTAAATCGGTCAACGGAGAGAGTATTGCCGGTATACAAGGAATATTCCTGTTGTAAATACCGTTATTAGTACCAGCTTCTCAACCTATCACTGTGCATGCGCTCAGATTGGTCAGGTGCGGAGATCATGACTGAAAAGCCACGATCTTACGTGCATGGACGGTCGGAAAAGGAGACCACGCGATTGCTTGACCAGGCATCAGGGCTCGGTTTCCTCCTCCATGAAGGCACCAGGTACCCTGCCGGCAGCACGGTTCTCGAAGCGGGTTGCGGCGTCGGCGCCCAGACCCGGCTCCTTGCCCGCAACAGTCCCCAGGCCCACTTCGTCTCCATCGATATTTCGGCTGAGTCGCTTGCACAGGCCTGCGAGCGGGTATCGGGAGAGGGATTGAACAATGTCACTTTCCGGCAGGCGGATATCGGTAACCTGCCCTTCCGGCAGGGAATGTTCGACCACGTATTTGTCTGTTTTACCCTCGAGCACATCCCTGATCCTCTTCATGCGCTTTGCAAGCTTAAAAACGTCCTGCGGCCCGGGGGCACCATAACGGTTATCGAAGGGGATCACGGGTCAGCACTTTTCTATCCCGAAACCAGCGCAGCTCATCATGTTATTGACTGTCTCGTTTCACTCCAGCGGCAGGCCGGGGGAAATGCCCTCATCGGGCGGGAGCTCGGACACCTGATGGCAGACGCAGGATTTGTGGATATCACGGTCTCTCCCCGTCTGACATACGCATCCTCAGCAATTCCCGGCTCGTCCGAAGCAGTGAAACGCATCTTCATCGCGATGATAGAAGGTGTCCGCGAACCGGCGATAAAAGGAGGCCTCACAGACCCAAAAGTCTGGGACCAGGGAATCCGGGACCTGTACCGCACTACAGAAAAAGATGGGATGTTCTGCTATACGTTTTTCAAAACAGTCGGGAGAAAAGAGGGTAATGACACAGGATGATCCTGTTACAAGAGTCCTTCGGTTGTGTTTTTTTCATACTATACAATAACAGGATGTCACGCAGGCCGCGAACCTGCCGGTATCAGGAAAAAACAATGCCATCTCATACGATATTGACCGTGAACCTCGTTGCCGAATTACAATACAGCGTATCATCGAACGGGAAGTGCACTGAAGTCGTATTGTCAACAGCGAGATTGCGGTAGCACAACACCAGCGGGAACGAGTAGTTCCCCCGGGGTATGCCGGGATCCGACCGGATGAGCAGTGTATCGTTCACCAGCCGGAAGTTGTTGCCATCCATGACGGGAGGATCAAAAGTGAATACGAGCCCCGGGGGAAGGGGGAGCAGCTGATCCGGAGCGGCCTCCAGAGGGAAACTAAATGACGTGCCAGCGAGACGGGCTGGTATGGCAAAGGAGAGTTCCCGGATGCCACCGCCGTAATTCCGCACAGTAAGGTTGACTTGCTGCACCTCTCCGGGCTTCATGATAATATCCGATTCCGGTGTCCAATGAAAACTGGGACTGCCCTGCATGTTCCGGGTCTGGGAATGTATGTTGCACCACTTGATGACGGCAATCCGGTCTTCGGCTTCGGGAGCATCTGAACCGTCAACCGTGACCTTCAACCTGAAGGAAAAGTAGGGATTTCTGCTCCAGCCGGAACCATCGGGATTGGTATGGGATTCACCGGTAACGTTCGGGCCAATGGTAATGAGGACGCGGGACCGGTAGATCTGGCCGGGCCGGGATATAAAATCATCCGGAGCAACACTGGCATTCAGGATATCGGATGATAGGAAAATCTCCTTATCATAGTCGGTATTGTCGACTGTAACAAGGGTATAACGGATATGATGGGGACTGGTGTTTCCGGAAAACAGGGTATAATTTGTCATGAAAGATTCGATGCCATCAGTGCATTCATAGGAGTGAATAAAACTGTTCTCGAATGCACCGCGTGTCATGCCGGACTGGTACGGTACCGGCACGGTCCGCAGAGGATAGAGAAATTCCGTATCCGGGGTAATGGTCAGGGAATCGGCGAGATTGGTGACAGGAGGGGTGATAGGATCCATTGAAGGGGTGTGCTGTTCCCCTGTTGCATCTTTGGCCGGTATCGTGCATCCGGCAATCATCACGATAATACACAGCAGGATGGCAGAGGGGAGAATAGAATGCATATACCAATTTCCAAGAGATGAAGGGAAGAATCGTATTATAATGTTCCGAAAAAATCAGTACACGATCAGTTACTATTGTCGGATGCAGAAGGAATTTGTCATGCAGGCCGTGGACCTGCCGGTATTCATAATAATGATACGATGACACAAAGATAGCATTCGCTCTTTACAAAAACAATGCAAGAACAATTACCATGTAAAGGAAGGAAGGTGATAGCAGCTTGGTATGGTTCCCGAGGACTCGCGTACCTCAGTACAGCATACTACGTGAGCTGGCTTAACTTCTGGGTTCGGAATGAGACCAGGTGTGTCCCAGCTGCTATGGCCGCTATCACCACATGTATGGGGTAAAAACCCCAAAGCCAAGGTCCAGATTTGAACTGGAGTGTAGTTGATCTGCAGTCAACCGCGTGGCCGCTCCGCCACCTTGGCAGCCGTGTAAATTATACCGTATCCTATTGGATAAGGTATAATATAAGGTTTGCACACAGAATTTCGTCTGGGTTTAACGTGGTGAGCACTAGCGTTGGACGTTAGTACTCCCGGACTGAACACGTCGTTACCTTCGTGCGTACATCCGGAGCCTATCAAACGAGTCTTTTACTCGTGTCCTCAACGGAGTCTCTTTTTAGGCCGGGTTTCAAGCTTAGATGCTTTCAGCTTTTAT
>DATEXZ010000155.1:0-7107 GCA_035256445.1 Methanoregula sp. | reverse complement strand
ATGCCCGGGGATTACTGAAAAGCCGGTTGTCCCTTTTTTTAAAACAATTCCACAGGGCTCACGGTAAAATCAGATCTGTCAGCCCACATACTGTTTTGATGTCCAAAGGGGGTAAAAGAGATTAAAAGATTGATCAGCTGCCATAAGTTGCGAACAGATGAAACAGATGATGATGAATCCCGTATCATATGTTACCCTTATGAATTTCTGCTATTGTAGAATGATTACTTCAGCAGGTGTCCATGAATATCAATTTCACCGCGGTAAATCCTGGTACTCGAGATCCAGTGCCCGTCTTCGGCAAGGACACAGCTGATCTGGTGGATATCCACTTTCCTTTTCCTTCGTTCACGACGTAATTTGTTGATCTCGACAGCAACAGGGAGCGTCTCCTCAGACACGATCAGAGCATCGAAATCCGCGTCGATGGCAGAACCGTACCGATCATCAAGGGATTCAACAGCCCATCCCGTCGAATAATTATGTGAAAAGATATAGCGCTCGAGATCCAGTTTCCGTAATGCGAACGGGCGGATTGGGTGGTTTTTGCGGCTTGCGAACGAATCACTCGTAAGACCGATCACCACATAGCCGTCTGGCCCGGCGAGTTCAAATGATCTGGTGAGGAGACGTTTATGCCCGTCGTGAAGGGGATCAAAGGTGCCCCCTACCATAACCTTCATGCTCTTTGATTCTTAATTTCCTATGTTATTATGCATGTGTATCACCATGTCTCCGGCACGCCGCTTTTTGTGGCCGGCAACGCAACAGTTATCGGCGATATCACGTTCGGAAAAGAGGTGGGTATCTGGTTTGGCGCGGTGATCCGGGCCGACAAGGACCGGATCGTAATCGGGGACAGGTCCAACATACAGGACAATTGTGTGGTACATACAAGCAAAGGATTTCCTGTCATTCTGGGGAATGATGTATCGGTAGGACATGGAGCAATCCTGCATGGTTGTTCAATTCAGGACCAGGTACTGGTCGGTATGGGAGCAATAGTGCTCAACGGTGCGAAGGTGGGTTCCGGTTCAATCATCGGAGCGGGTGCAGTAATAACAGAAGGCAAGGAGATCCCCCCGGACTCGGTCGTTGTCGGCGTGCCGGGTAAGATAGTCAGGCAGACAGGTGCAGACCAGCACCAGCATATCCTGAACAACGCAGTCTCCTACGTTGAGCTCGCCAGGGAGTATGCCCACCATGAGTAATGTTGTAGTCATAGGCGCCGGGATTGCCGGGATCCAGGCAGCCCTGGATATTGCCGATCATGGGATTGGGGTGCACCTGATAGAACGCGAACCGACTATCGGCGGGCACATGGCACAACTGGATAAAACATTTCCGACGAATGACTGCTCGATGTGTATTCTCTCTCCCAAAATGGTTGATGTTGAGCGCCACCCGCTGATTACCATTCATACCTGCTCCGAAGTGGAGAAAATCGAAGGTGAGGTTGGGCATTTCACCGTCACGGTAAAAAAACTACCGAGATTTATTGATGAGGAGGCCTGTACCGGATGCGGCGATTGCGTTCTGATCTGTCCTGTAGAGGTTTACAACCGTTTTGATGCCGGTATCGGTGTGAGAAAAGCAATCTATAAACCGCATCCCCAGGCAGTTCCCGATATTGTTGTCAAGGATCCTGAACACTGTATTGAATGCGGCCTTTGTTATGACGTCTGCGGGCCGGATGCGATACGGCGGGAAGATACAGAACAGAAATTTACCCTGCATGCATCCAGTATTGTAATCACGACCGGTTACGCGATATTTGACGCCTGCAACAAGAAGCAGTTTGGCCATCTTGTACTTCCCGATGTAATCACCAGCCTCGAACTTGAACGGATGATGAATGCAAGCGGACCTACCGGGGGAAAAATCAGGCGACTGAGCGACGGCAGGGAGCCTGAGAGTATTGTTTTCATCCAGTGCGTGGGTTCCCGGGATGTTACCATCAACCGCCCCTATTGTTCCTGCGTCTGTTGTATGCAGGCGATAAAAAATGCGATTCTGATCAGGGAAAAAAATCCCGGAACGGACGTGACTATCTGCTATATGGATATACGGTCGTACGGTAAGGGGTATGAAGAATATTTTGAGCGTGCAAAAAACCTGGGGGTCAGGTTCCTTCGGGGCATGCCTTCAGATGTACTTGCTGATAAGAATGGCATGAGCCTGCAGGTTGAGAATTCCGAGACTGCTGAGGTCCAGGTGCTCCATCCGGATCTTGTAGTCCTGTCAGTAGGTATCGGACCTTCCGAAAGATCCGGTGAGATTGCAGAACGGTTCGGTGTCCCTCTTGAAGATACCGGGTTCATAAAAACGGTTCATGATGCAGTAGATCCGGTCGCCACACTGTGTCCCGGGATTTACGTCGCGGGCACCGCAACTGCACCACGGGATATTCCGGACAGTGTCGCATCCGGCGGATCTGCAGCAATGAGGGCATATATCGATGCCGTCAGGACACGATCCGAGTGAATGAGACTGCTACCCTCTGGTGGGATACCGCAACTGACAGCCTTCGCTATATTGACCAGACCCTTCTTCCTGAGAACTATACCATCGTTGAATGCAGGAGCATCGCACGACTGGCAAAAGCGATCAGGCGGCTTGAGATACGAGGTGCACCCGCACTTGGTGTTGCCGGGGCGTATGGAGTTGCGCTGGCAGCGCAGGTCTGCGCGAAAAAAAATCTGAAAGCATTTTTATCAGATGTGCAGAGAGACGCGGAGACCCTCCGCATAACCAGGCCGACTGCTGTTAACCTTGGATGGGGGATCGACCGGGTCCTTGAAAAAATTGCATGTGCCAAACATTGTGCATCAGCACGTTCAATTGCCCTTGAGGAGGCAGAGACTATTGCCCGTGAAGATACAGCGTGCTGTCATGCAATCGGTACCTATGGAGCTGCCCTGCTCCCTGACACATGCACCGTATTAACGCACTGCAATGCCGGATCCCTTGCCTGTTCTTCATGGGGTACGGCGCTGGGAGTTATCCGTTCTGCTATTGATGCAGGTAAAAAGGTTAACGTGTACGCGTGCGAGACCCGCCCGTTGCTCCAGGGCTCCCGTCTCACCGCGTGGGAACTGGCCAGGGACGGAATTCAGGTAACGGTGATTGCGGATTCTGCTGCGGCACACCTGATGCGCAAAAAAACCATCGATGCAGTCCTTGTAGGAGCGGACCGGATCACCTGCGATGTGGTGTTTAACAAGGTCGGCACGTATATGCATGCCGTGTGTGCCCGCTGGCACAGGATCCCCTTCTATGTCGCCGCTCCACGCTCAACATTTGATGCCGGTAAAAGGGAGAAGGATGTGATCATCGAGGAACGCAGCAGGGATGAAATGACGCGAATCGGCAACCGCTATGTAGTGCCCGAAACTGCAGGCGTAAAAAATTATGCATTCGATGCAACCCCGATGGATCTCGTTACCGCGATTATCACCGAACGCGGGATTTTACACCCGCCCATTGATATCGACTCACTCATATCATTGAAGAGCTAAAATAATCTGCACCAGTACACTTCCACTAAAATGAATCTCGATTTTATTACCTGGAATGACCTGATGATCCTTATCGGGGAAGCTGCAGTCATTATTGTTTTCGGAACACTGTTCACGGCTTTTATTCTCGTTATCATTTCCCTGTATTCCATCAGGAAAGGCAGGCTGTATTTTCCCATACTGGTCAGGTCCGGGCTCGTGTTCCTCGAAGGGTTAATGAAAGCGTTCTTCCGGCTCCTTGGGCTTGAAGAGCGGGAAATGCTCTCATTCTTCATCAAACTCCATAACGCGATGAATACAGCAGAATTCGAACGCATCCCGGTTTCTGAAAGGGCTGTCTTCATGCCCCAGTGCCTTCGCTCATCAAAGTGCCCTGCACATCTCACACCGGAAGGACTGAAATGCCGTAGCTGCGGGCAGTGTACGGTTGGTGAGGCCAGGACCATCCTTGAAAAGATGGGCTACCGGATCTTTATCGTGCCGGGCTCTTCTTTTATCAAGAGGATGGTCAAGAAGTACCGCCCGAAGGCAATTATCGGGGTCGGCTGCCTGTCGGAAGTAAAAGAGGGTATCGATATGGCAGATAAGATGGGTCTTGTCGCTATGGGTGTCGTCACTATGAAAGAAGGATGTGTCGAGACTCTCGTAAACTGGGCGGATATCTACGAAGTGGCAGTCCTCGGTGTTGATCCAAAATTACTCCCCGAGGACCTTCATATTTTTTCCCACTAATTTCCCGCTCTTTATCCTGCCGTGGATAATTATCGTATCCTTGCTCGTTACATCTCCTACATGCACACCTGTTCGCAGGATGACTTTTCCCCCGGCAGTAACAGAGTGCACTATGGCGTTATCCAGGATCGTTACATCCCCGTGTGCGACCAGCGGTCCCTTGATTCTTGCATGGCTTCCTATGACAGCATTCCAGCAGTTCACATCGAGCGCAACGCTGGACCCAGGACCAAGTTCAAGGGTTCCCGTAACGGTAAGACGCCCCCAGAAATGAGTGCGTGCAGGAACAATGAAATTCCCGTCAATCTTCACATTTCCTTCGAAATACGCCCCTTTTTGTGCATAGAATGTATCGCCATTCCGTGTGACTGTCGGCATTAATCCCTCAGGGTAATTGAGGCATGATCAGGGGATATACTTGTTGCTTGGAGGATTATTTTTGCATGAAAATACCGCTCATGCAAAGACCGCAGAAAAGGTGAATACGAGGAGTGATGCGAACATACCGGCTTTTAAGAGAGTTGATGCTTTTGATGCTTTCAGACATGAAGATGTTTCGCAGTGAAGCCCGCGGAATGCGGCAAAGATAATGATGGCATCGACCACAATGATTCCTGCCAGATACCACATCCCCCACCAGAAATACGGAATGAAACTTGTCATAACAGCAAAAATTGAGATAATCAGAGCGAATTCCGCTGTTTTTTTAATGCCGATCCGGAGGGGAACCGTATCTGCTCCCCCCACTTTATCGCCTTCAGTATCTTCGGCATCTTTCAGAAGTTCCCTTGATACCATGGCAAAAAAGGTGATAACCGCGATCGGAATCATATGGACAAGTCCTGTCCAACCGTTGAATGCACCCCCGAACAAAAAGATGCTTGCCGACAGGTACGCTACAGCAACATTACCAACGAGCGGTGTGCTCTTGAGTTTTGCGGCATAAGCGATAAGAAGCAGCGAGTTTCCGATAGCAAGAGCGGTACAGAGAGAACCGGTAAATAAACTCGCAAGGATGCCTGCGACAAAGAGCATCCCGGCAAATCCCCGTGCTGCTTCCCTGCTGATCATCCCACTGGGAATGGGACGGCGGGGACGATTGACCTCATCAATTTTCGCATCGTAGAAGTCATTGATAACATTGCCGGCGGCAGTAATCAGTGCGACGATGGTAAAGAGAAGGAGTGTCTCAGGAATTACCGTGCCGGTGTCGATGAGATAGGCAACGATAGCCGCAAGGCCGGCGACACATGCATTTACCGGGCGGGTGATGATCAGAAAACCTGAGAGCCTCATCGATTATCAGATCTGACAGAAGACGTATTAAAATGCTCTAAAAAGTAAAAACATTGGATTATTTGTGACGGGCGAGGGGGGATTTGAACCCCCGGCATTCAGCTTAGGAGGCTGACGCTATGTCCGGGCTAAGCCACTCGCCCTGCCCATATCAATTGTGGAGGAATATGTATAAGTTTTGCGCGCTGCAACAATACTCTCGCAATGGATTTAATCGGGACAACCGAAGGAATAACAACGTTTTTTGTCCCCGTACAGGATGCAGCGGTCCAGTTTCCTCCCGGGAGTGCGCCAATCTTTTTCAACCGCCGTATGGAACTGAACCGTGATGCCACGGTCCTTCTTGTCTCGGTACTCAAACCCTCAGATTATCTCGACGCAATGGGCGCTTCCGGTGTCCGTGGCTTGCGGGTGGCAAATGAGTGCCGGATTCCTGTCACCATCAACGACCGTGACCCGAAGGGTATCGAACTGATCGCGCACAATGCATGCAACGCAAATCTGCCGGTCGAAATTGTGCAGCGGGATGCAGGTGCCCTGCTCTCAGAGCGATCTTTTGACGTCGTGGATCTTGATCCCTTCGGGACCCCTGCGATGATCGTCGATGCGGCGGTGAAGGGGACACGGCGGTTCCTTTTCGTTACCGCAACGGACACCGCTCCTTTATGCGGAGCCCACCTGAAGGCTGGCAGACGGCGGTATTTCGCACAACCGATGAATACTGAATATCACGGTGAAGTCGGACTGAGAATCCTGCTCGGGTTTGTTGTCCGCGAAACGGTGAAATACGATCGCGGGGTAGCACCGATCTTCTGCTATGCCCGGGAGCATTTCGTACGGCTCCATCTCCGCCTGCTTCGTGGGGCCCGTGCAGCTGATGAGACCCTGAAGAGGATCGGGTACATCCTCCAGTGTCCGAAATGTTTCTATCGCACCGAACACCAGGCAATGTTTCCTGAAGGTAAAACCTGCCCATACTGTGACATCCCCCTTACTCCCATCGGGCCACTCTGGCTGGGCAGTCTGCAGGATGCAGGTACCCTCGTGCAGATGAGGGAACAGCTGAGTTCCATGGTACTTGGTACGAGAAAAGACCTGGCAAAACTGATCGATCTCTGCTCCGAAGAATTACCTACATCAAGCCATTATGACTATCACCGGATCGCAAAAACAGCAGGCTGCTCGCCACCGCATATCGATACGGTGATCGCCCGCATTCTTGCATCAGGGTATCCTGCGACACGGACGCATTTCTCCGGGTACGGCATCAAGACAGAGGCCCCCCTGCCGGTAATAATTGAAGCCGTCAGTGCTCCACGATAATAGTCAGCAGATCCCTGTCAATGAGTTTATGGGGCAATCCTACTCTCTGGCCGGGGTGTTTGACCGACTTTCCCCATACCCGTGCATACCGGAACCGGTAAACAAAGTCACGGTGGAGTTTCGTACAGACATCCTCCACCGTACTCCCGCTCCTGACAATGAGAGGTTCCTCTAAGTCAGCCTCGCCGCCGTGAGGTTTCAGGTAAACCCTGATAAAACCAAGGCAGTCATAGATGGC
>DATEXZ010000154.1:0-3497 GCA_035256445.1 Methanoregula sp. | reverse complement strand
GGGGAACAGTGCCTGTCCCCCCGAACCGCCCCTGCGCTTTGCGATGGTGTTGTATTACCTTCTCTGGAATTATCGCTCCAGAGGGAATGCCACAGCGGCGGGGGCGGAGGCATTACGTGCCGTAGCCCAAAAAGAGCGTTGAGAAAAATATTTGTGAGGATTTCCCATGAAATTAAATTAAACAGATATGAGTAATGGAATGTTTATTCCTCATAATTATTTGCGATGAACCCGCCGCCCACGACGGGGCGCCCCCGCGGCGGATCAGTGTCTATAAGCATATTTGTAAACACCGCACTGCCCCTCCTGCCTCGGAGAGGTCCTGAGGCGGGGAGCCCTCATAGAATTACAGGGTTTAATGATTTTCATGGTTCGGGTGTGAACTCCCGTTCATGTGTGTTTCAACAGAGCCCATTTTCTGGTAAGTCCGTTCACCGGAACCGGGGGTGATTTTTGTTTTGTTCAGCCGTATCTCAGATACACAAACAAAACTAAACAAACGTACTTTTATCGTCGCGGACTTCCCCATTGAAGTAAAGATAAAAACGGTGAACCTGTGAAAACTATCATCTACTATTTTACCGGTACGGGAAATTCACTCGCGGCTGCACGGAGCCTCTGTCGCCACCTGGGAGACTGCGAACTGGTTTCGATTGCATCGCTTGCCGGGACTTCAGGTGAGATTATTCCCGATGCAGACCGCGTGGGCATTGTCTGTCCGGTCTATGATCTTGGCCTGCCATCAATCGTGGCAGAATTTGTGCAGCGGCTGAATCTCTCCCATACCGGCTATTGTTTTGCTGTCCTTACCATGGGAGGCTTTGGGGTATCTGCGCTCCACCAGCTTGACGACCTTATCTTTGCCCGCACCCGCAGGCATCCCGATGCAGCATTTGCCGTCAGGATGGTAGGCAACTTTGTACCGCTCTATGATCCGGAGAAAGGAACAAAACAGGAGAGGCGTCTTGCCGATGCAGAAAAACGTTTAGCTGAGGTCGCAGCGAAGATCGATATGGGTCTTACCGTCCGGCCAGATATTGCATTGTTGTCAGGTTTCCTGAAACGGTTCATGTATGACGGATTCATACGCCAGATCCATGATGCAGACAAGAACTTCCTTGCAGATGAACGATGCACATCCTGCGGGACCTGTGCTGCCATCTGCCCGGTACATAATATAGAGATGATCGATGGCAAGCCGGTCTGGCAACACCACTGTGAACTCTGCTGTGCCTGCATCCACCTCTGCCCTGTCGAGGCAATCCAGTATGGGCAAAAGACAAAGACCCGGGGACGGTACCACCACCCTGACCTGAAGATTGCAGATATGAAGGCGCAGCGGGGCGAATGAACCGGCGACATGTTTCATTCCTGTTAGCTTAAAGATGGCGATATCCCCTATGCGGGAGATGTTGGGGGAAACTCGTATTCCTGGTATTCCAAAGTGCCGGAAAATAGAGAGAAACAGGTATCCGGGAAGACGGAAAAGTCGTCGTTGATCGCAGCCTCATTACTTCCCACGTATCTATGGATTTGCCTGCGTTTATGCAAGAGAGGTTATGAAAATGATTAAACAGGTCGAAAAATAATAAATTATTGAAACAGGGTGCAACAAAATGTCCATATCGACTTTATCCATCAAAACCGTCTATGTCTCTTTCGTACTGATGTTATTTCTCGTGACTCTGGGTTGTACAGCGACTCCACCGAAATCTGAAGGGACAATTCCTGTTACCTCCTTACCGCCGGCAACAGCATCTCCAGATCCTGCTCCCACGTCAGATGCAGGGCAATCTGCCGACAACGTTCAGCTGTCAGGAAATGTCTATGGACTGTCATCTGATCCGTTACAGGGAGTTGATATAATTACATTTTCTGTCAGCCTGCCCTCGCAGGCATCAGCGGTTGACCTGGCCGGGATGGAGATTGTCTTTTCCGCTACGGGCAATGCCCCGGTAACCATCACGCGGGGGACGAGAAGTACAACAGGCACTTTTACCGCCACAAGGGGTGGCAATACGGTCACAACGCTGCATCCCGGCGACCTGGTCGAAATTTCTTTCCCGGTTAAGACTGTTGCAGGAGGTACCAGCGTAACTATTGAATTGAGGCCGCAGGGCAAGGCTGTGGTACCCGTCACGAGGACCGTGCCTGCAATGATCTCCTCGACGAATATCCTCGAATAAATCTCCTTTTTATTAGATTTTTATGTAATTCTTTGTGAACTCTGCCTCAAATTTCCTATCGAAGATTGTCCTCACAAATCCTGATTGTCTTGTTTACCAGACGGAACTGGCGATAACCAGTATGACAAACTGCTGAAAAATCTGTTAATGCCGCCTGGTTCATGGTAGAGAAAATATCTTTCATACGGCCGGAGCGATGAACTCGAACTGATGTTTCCCTTCCAACTCGTGGAATGTCAGGGATCCTCCTGTACGTTCCGCGAGCCCCTGCAGGAACCGCCAGGTACGACGTTCCCTTAATGGTCCCGAGGAAGGTCCATTTCCGGCAACCGTGACGATCGCGTTCCTGCCGGTATGTCGGGTGCTGATCTCGATCCGGTCTGCACCGGTCCCGACAAGGTCCTCGAGAATATAAGTAAGCAGATCGGTGAAATGTTCACGGTCTATGCAGACCTGCAAAGGATCAGCTTCGGACAGGACCGTGACTTCAACGTCCGCAAGCAATGGCGGAGTCCCGATCCGAGCGAGCAGGATACGGGAAAAAGCCGCGTCATCATCGGCGCTGGAGAGGACCTCATCGTCAGTGAACGGAGGGACCGAAAGCCCGGTGACGACTGATTCAGTCAGTGTATTGAGATCACAGTCTGAGCACTCACTCGGGGGTGTGAACCCGCGGAGCATCGTTGTATAATCCGAGAGGAGCCGACCGGCCCGGCGGACAAGGGACGGGTCGATGATGGCCGGGAGTTCATCCCGGTTAAATGTCCGTTCGAGTTTTGCAATCACCTGCCCGGCCTTGAGGACAAGGTGGATCGGGACATCCAGCCCGTTTCGTTGTTCTTCTGCAAAATTATGGAAGGCTTCCAGCAGTTCATCGATCACGTCACCCCGGATGAGCGTGGATGACTGGTCTGCTATGCCAGATTCACCAAGCTCGTCCAGGATAAAAGAAACATACTGGAGGCGTCCTGACATGATGGTGAAGATCTCATTCACCTGCTCCATGCAGTCCCCCGCAAATGCAGCAGTCCGGGCTGCCCGATTTGGTTCCATCTCAGCGATGTTGGCGAGGCCGCGGGCATCAGCCCTGACTGCCAAGAGCATCCGCAGGGCGTCCGCAGCAGGGATTACCCGACCGTGCCCGGAATAAACAAGTCGTATACCTCCTTCGGCGATAAGCGTCTCCACCGCTCCCAGCGAATGAATAAGGGTTTCCTGCGACCACCCGGTCGCGCCGGCTATTCCCGGGCTTGCCGCAAACAGGAGGTCCCCGGTAAAAAGAAGCTCCCCAATCTGCAGGCATATACTGTC
>DATEXZ010000153.1:0-2300 GCA_035256445.1 Methanoregula sp. | reverse complement strand
ATGACTCTGCAGGTCCTGTTCAGGAAATTTCTTCTATCCCTTCCCTTGTTTTTTCTGGAGGATCCAAATCTGAGACGCCAAAAGCTGCGGGGTCGAGCCGATGGCGAGTCCTTAATGAGTGCCAGAGAGAGTAAGTATCATTCAGGAAAATGAGATGTACAGTTGGGGAGTACTGTCCCAAAGAAAAGAATCCCGGAGTCCGCCCCGCCGTGCTGCCATTTTCTCTGGAGCAAGAAATAAAACTGTTGGAAAGCGAATCTATCATCACGATAAATCCTGGTGAAAATACATGCGCAGCGATGAAGTAAAATCCGGATACCATCGGGCACCCAACCGGTCGCTCCTGCGGTCACTCGGAGTGACCGACCGGGAAATGGACCTCCCGTTTATTGGAATTGCAAATGCCTACAACACCATTGTTCCCGGGCATATCCACCTTCGTCAGCTCGCAGAGAAAGTACGCGAGGGTATTGCAGCGGGAGGAGGAGTACCGTTCGAATTCGGGGTGATCGGCATCTGCGACGGTATCGCGATGGGACACGAAGGGATGCGTTACTCCCTGCCTTCCCGGGAAAACATTGCAGATTCAATAGAGCTCATGGCCCAGGCCCACCGGTTTGATGGATTAGTCTGTATCGGGACCTGTGACAAGATTGTTCCTGGCATGCTGATGGCTGCCGCACGGTGCAACATCCCCTCGGTTGTCCTGACCGGTGGACCGATGCTCTCGGGATACCAGGACGGAAAAGACCTGTCACTTATTGATATCTTTGAAGGGGTCGGTAAAGTTGCGGCTGGTGCGATGACGGAAACGGCATTGTGCGACCTTGAGCGCTGCGCGATGCCCGGTTGCGGGAGCTGCCAGGGGCTGTATACGGCAAATACCATGGCATGTATGACGGAAGCGATGGGCATGTCGCTCCCCGGCTGTGCTGCTATTCCCGCCGTTGATGCAGGAAAACTGAGGATTGCACGGGAGACCGGAGAAGCCATCATCCCGCTTGTTGAAAAACAGGTTAAACCCCGGGACATCATTACAAAAAAGAGCCTCAGGAACGCCATCCGGGTCGATGTGGCACTCGGGGGATCGACAAATACGGTGCTCCACCTGATGGCTGTTGCCGTTGAAGCAGATGTCCCGCTTTCGCTTGAGGATTTCAATGCACTTGCAGATTCTGTCCCTCACCTGTGCAATATGCAGCCATCCGGACCGCATTCCATGCAGACACTCTTCCGGGCCGGTGGCATTCCGGCAGTCCTCAAACGTCTTGAGGGGTATCTCGAGGACAGCCCGACCGTATCAGGTAAAAAAATCCTGCAAATTGCCAGAGATGCGGTAGTACGGGATGACACGATAATCAGATCCGCTCAGGACCCTATAAGCCCTGCAGGCGGACTGAAAATTCTGTCAGGATCTCTTGCCCCTGACGGTGCTGTTGTGAAATGCGCAGCAGTACCAAAAAAGATGTGGAAACATAACGGGCCGGCACGGGTGTTTGACAGTGAACAGCTCGCGATGAAATCCATACTTGCCCGCGAGATCAATGAGGGGGACGTGATCATCATTCGTTATGAAGGGCCACGCGGCGCCCCGGGTATGCCTGAAATGCTCTCGCCAACATCAGCCCTTATGGGATTCGGGTATACCAGCGTTGTTCTGGTTACGGATGGCAGATTCTCAGGCGGGACACGGGGACCGTGCATCGGGCATGTAGCTCCCGAGGCCGCGATCGGCGGGCCGATTGCACTTGTTGAGGAAAATGACAGGATCGAAATTGATCTCTTTGCAAAGAAAATCAGTCTCGCTGTCGATGAAAAGACATTGATACAGCGCAAGAAAAAATGGAAGCCCGTAAAAAAATCCCTTTCCGGAGTACTTTCCCGGTATGCAAAAACCGTAGAACAGGCAAATCTTGGAGCGGTGCAGCGATAGGTATTCTGACATTCGGGGATTCATCATTCAGTCCTTTTTCCGTGAGGTACGTTTTTTCAGATGAAATTTCATACTGATTGAGAAAATCCAGATTATTGTATGAGATAAAGTAATACTGCATTATCACAATCCGGGGAAACCCTGGTGGCGGGGGCAAAAGCCTTTTGGAACGTCTTCACATTGAAAAACAAAGGAAATTCTTTCAATTATCTCCATGACTGGATTAGTGTGCGGTGGTTTCTATAGAATAACCACAACCCATGTCATGATCACCTCCCTATACATCAAGAGAAAAGAGTTTCTGAATCCACGTTTTTCCGCGTTTCATCAGGATTTTTGGGTCTGTAAAAAATCCCGATCTTACATG
>DATEXZ010000152.1:0-5324 GCA_035256445.1 Methanoregula sp. | reverse complement strand
TTCCTCTGACCTGACTCAGACACCTGTGGCACTGCAGGACAGCTCTGTTTCCTCGATGCAGAACCTGGTCTCGCTGACCCGGTAATAACTCCCGTGTGCAGGAAATATAGGTGCGGTGAAAATATGAGCGTATCGTCAGTGCCTGTCCGGGATTAACTCATACAGGGGATTGTGAAGTCGTGAAAATCCAGGGTTTTCGGAATCTTCCATGATTCAATTTCGTGATAGATGAAAGCCTGTTTTTCCCGAGAGCCCGGTTACAGATCCACCCTGGTCACGACACCATGGATCTTATCGGAGGGCAGCTTGTAGAACTGGACCATAGAGGGTGTGAGACGTTTTATTGCTGCAAAGATACGCCATACCGGATGGCCGGTCACGATATCTTCCATACCATAGAAGATCGTCTTTTCTTCGATCTCCGCCTCCTTGAGTATTGCCCCAATATCGACAATTTCCATGTACCCTAAGTAGATCTCAAAGATAGAGAGGCCCTGGGCTATCTCCCGGGTGACTCCCCATGTTACCCCGAACGGCTGCTCGGTGCGGATAATCGAAACGATGATATTATCGTCGTAGATGATGTTGTTGGTAAACATAATGCGGGGGATGTACTGGGGCAGCCTGCGGAAGTCGCGGGCAAAGAAAAGTGCTGATCCCGAGATCCTGTTGACGGAGTGGTACACTTCATTGAATTGTTTCAGGAAATCATCAAGGGGAACCGGGCGAAGTGCCGCCGCCAGTTTTCTCTGGCCGTACACGTAGATCAGAATTACGCTCATGGGGATCAATGCGATAATAATGGACCAGTACCCCCCGTACGGGATTTTATTGAAATTCGAAACCAGGAACACGCAGGAAGTGAACAGCACAATACCGGCGATAAGGGTTTTTACCAGCTCCCCGCGGAGGACTAAAATCCAGACTATCATTATCCCTGAGATCACCATTGTTCCGGTGACGGCAAGTCCATATGCATGAGTCAGGTTATTGGAACTCCTGAAGATTGCGATTATCAGCAGGACGGCAAAGAGCAGCAGCCAGTTGACCACATCGATATAGATCTGGGAACGGAGCTGGGGCGACGTGAATTCAATACGCATGAGTGGCATGATGCGGGTGGTAATGCCCTGGAAGACAATGGAGAAAATGCCCGAGATCATTGCCTGCGAAGCGATGACCGTTGCCGCGATGGAAAGCAGGAGGAACGGTACGTATAGCATCTGCATCTCAGAGAAGATCATCTCGAAAAGAACATTTTTTGATCCCGGATGGGTGATCAGGAATGCACCCTGGCCGAGGTAATTTATCGCCAGTGCAATGAAAACAAGATACCATGCCCGGACAATCGGTTCCCTGCCGAGGTGTCCCATGTCAGCATACAGGGCTTCACCACCGGTTGCACACAGTATCACCGATGAAAGGATAAGAAATCCTGCGAGCCCGTTATTCAGAAGGTAGTTGATTCCATACAGCGGGGAGATGGCAAAGAGGACCTGGGGGGCAGCAATGAGGGCAATGCACCCGGCAATGGCAAGGGAAAGGAACCAGATGACCATGACAGGACCGAATGCCCATGCAACTTTTTCGGTTCCCCTGACCTGTATGGAAAAGAGTGCGATCGCAATAACGGAGGCGAGGATCATCAGGGTAAACTGCGAAGTGAGCCCGAAACCCGGAATGAGCAGGATGCCTTCAACCGCGGAAAGAATACTGATGGCCGGCGTAATCACGCTGTCACCGATGAACAGCGAGATGCCGACAATTGCCAGCAGGGATACAAAAGCCACGTTGTGACCGGATTTTAACAGGGGGAGGAGGATTTCCTTCAACACGATCGTCCCTCCTTCACCCTTCTTTCCCAGGTGCATGGCAAGGAACGTATACTGGACGGTGACAAGAATGGTAAGCGTCCAGATGATCAACGAGAGGATGCCCATGATATTTTCCGGGGTGGGAGGGATGAGAAGAAAAATGGCTGTCAGGGTGTAGATGGGGCTTGTCCCGATGTCCCCGAAGACAAGTCCCATTGACTTGACAATTCCCGGCATCGCGAAATAATTTTTAATCATTTCTTCAATACCAGTCGTCAGAAATAGGTATAATCCTTTCCCTTTTACGCGGGAAATTGTCTTTTTTCCCGCTATTTCAAGGATGGCACTACCTGCTCATCCCGATCCTTTTTTTCCTGCACGGAGAGCCGGTAGGTGGTGATCAGCAGGACGATGATCAGCGGTCCGAGAACAAAACCTGCAATTCCCAGAGTCAGGATGCCGCTGATAATCCCGATGAACATGATCACCGGGTGGATCTTCACCCTTTTTCCCACCAGAACGGGGCGGATGTAAATTTCCGGCAGGCATGAAACGATCACGTACCCGAAGAAAAAAAGGATGAATACTCCCCACATATCCCCGATGGCGAGAGCATACATCCCGACGAGCAGAAATGCGACCGATGCCCCGAGCACGGGGATCAGTTCACAGAATGCGGCGAGGAAGGAAAGGAAAACAATATTACCGTAACCCAGCAGGTAGAAGACCGGCAGGGAAATAAAAAAGGTAAGGACCGCAATAGCAATCTGGACGATGTATATGGCGTACAGGGTATCTGACGTCACCTTGGACAGGGTCTTTACGTATTCACTGAATGGTGAGGGTACATGGCGGGTGAGTTTCCGTTTGAGTTCATCTCCCCATAAAAGCAGGGAGAACAGTGAAAAAAACAACACAAATATCTTAAAAACGATGAGGGCAAGATTATCGAGCAGCGTTTTCTGGTAATCCACAAATAATGCAGTTCCCCGGGATAGCAGGCCTGACATACTTGCCTTGGTGAACGGGATCCCGAAATCAAGGGGATTTGTGGCAGGGTTGTTCAGCCAGGTACCAATCGCTGTGAACATTTCAAGGATTACGTTAAGGTTTGAAGAAATGATGAAGTACGAACCGATCGTTACAATGAACAGAATACCAAAAACACAAAATGTCAGGAAAGCGGCCGATACCCCCGGCCGGGTAAAGCCGGAAATACGGCGGTGGAGAGGGATGAGGACAACCGCCAGTGACGCACCGAGGAGGACCATATCGGTTACTACCCAGAACACAAAAAAAGCAAAAAGGAAGAGAATGAATATGAACGCGAATAAAAAAGGGTCGCTGCGCTGCGTCTTCATGTCTGAATACCTATTATACCATCCCTGAAATTAATACGTGCGGTTACTCGCGGAAAAACGGAACTTTGAAAAGCGATACCCATAACAACATAAAAAGACCAATCAGCTTGGTTATCAGATGAAGCGCATCGAGCATATCGCCATGATCGCGCACGACATGGGTCTCATTTTTGAGTTTCTTGGCTTCGTTTCACTGCTGCCGTTTCTCGTACTCGTCATCTTCCGTGAATGGGATATGCTCCTTCCTGTCGCCTCCGCCCCGCTCGTGTTCCTCGTCCTGGGCGGATTACTCTCCCGCATCTCGTATGAGGATCTCGAACCGTCCTTCTCCGGTACCCTTATCGCCGTCGCGTTTTCCTGGCTTGCCATTGCACTTATCGGGGCACTCCCCTTCGTATTCGGGTTGAACATGTCGTATACCGACAGCATCTTTGAGGCGATGTCAGGATGGACAGGCACCGGCTTCACCATGATTACGTCCCTCGACACCACACCCAGAACGCTCCTGTTCTGGCGATCATTCACCCAGTGGATCGGAGGGATAGGCATCATTGCGTTCGGCATCTCCCTGCGAAGGAAGACCCGGGTCTCGCTCTTCCGGCTGTACCGCGCCGAAGGACGGGAAGAAGAGCTGGTAACTACTGCGATGACGACCAGCCGGCGGATGTGGATGATCTATCTTGTCCTGACCTTTGCATTCACCGGGATGATCATGATTGCCGGAATCCCCCTCTGGGATTCGCTGAACCTTGTCATGGTTGCCATTGCCACCGGAGGCTTCACGATCCACACGGGAGGGCTTGCATTTTACAATAATCCCCTCCTGGAAATGCTGCTCATACCCGTGATGATAGCCGGGGCAATCCCCTTCAAGATCTTCTTTTTTCTCTATCATGGAAAAATCCGGGATATGTTCCGCGACCCGACCGTAAGAGTCCTGCTCCTGATTGCGCTCGCTGGTTCCCTGGTGACTTCATGGGATCTCTTTCTCTTTGGCAATCTGCCCCTCGGCACCGCCCTCCGGCAGGGAGTATTCACGGCAGTATCAGGACTGTGCACCTGTGGTCTGCAGAACTCAGATCCCCATACCTGGGTGGCGATCCCGATCGCTGTTGTAGGGATGATGATGTTCATTGGCGGGGCCATGGGGAGTGCTGCAGGGGGGATCAAGGTAAACCGGGTGATGCTCGCGTACGAAGGGATAAAATGGTGGTTCCGGCGTTTCTTCGTAAGCAGCCATGTGCTCGTTCCTCTGCGGTTCGGCAAGCGGATCCTTTCAAAGGAGATTTCTGAGATCGCAATCTCCCGGAACATGCTCGTAATCGTGGTCTATGTGCTGACCATATTCGTTGCCACGGTCGTCTCTTTGCATGTATATATTACATCATTCGGCCTCGAAGAGGTAATTTTTGAACTGGTCTCTGCGTTGAGCAACGCGGGGCTCACGGTCGGCTTCATCTCAGAAGCAAGTCCGCTTTCGATTAAATGGATCTTTATCCTGCTGATGTGGCTGGGAAGACTCGAGATCGTTCCGGTGATCATCATCGCCATGGGTTTGGTAAAGGGTATTCAGGAGGATATCACCAAACAGAAACCCGCGCCTCTTGTGTACGATCACCATGAACTCGACTAGAGGAGGTACATTATCCGATCACGCCGCCGCTTCCGGCCGTACAGGAAGACAGCCACTGCAAGAATCACCAGCCCTGCGGTGAGCAGAATGTTTTTTATCGCACTGTCAATGACCCAGAGAATCATGCTGGAAAACGTGGAAAATGCCGTAGGAGCCGGTGGAGCGGCTGGCGTCGCGGGAATCTGCGTTGGCACATCTGTTGCTGCATCGGGCGGCACCGGAATTACTGCTCTGGCAAACAGTGCGACGGGACAGAAATGGGACAGTTCCGCAGTAACGATTCCGGTGTCCGGATGGTAAGTCGTGGGAACTTCCAGCCACGTCATGATTGTTTCGTCATACGTTTTGACCAAAAATTCCTGTCCCCAGCGTGCCTGCGGGATCGTGAAATTGAGAGAGATTGCCGGAGAGAACGTGCATCCATCCGGCTGAAGATCATAAGCCATGCCCGCGTAGCTGAACCCGGAACCATCGGAAATGCCGGGGAGCGTGTCTGCCGGCAGTGAATTGATGGTT
>DATEXZ010000151.1:0-5672 GCA_035256445.1 Methanoregula sp. | reverse complement strand
TACAATATTTTCTATGCTCTTGTTGATGAATACAACGGCAGGCTTTCTCTGAACCTTAATACGGCGTCGATCATGCTGGAGGAAGGAGATATTCTGGTGAGCGGGGGGACCATTGACGTGAGGGGCGCAATTGTGCATATTGCACCCGGATCCGGACTTATAAAGCGCTGTCCAGTCGAGGGATGCAACCGTGCTATCTCACGCCAGAACTATTGCCCGGTCCACGAGATCCAGCCTAAATTCATCTATGATCTGAGGATCAAGGGGTGGCTTGATACTGGTGAAAAGACACATAACCTCCTGCTCCAGCGGGATGTCGTAGAGAGACTCACCGGGATCACGCTTGCTACGGCCCAAGAGATTGCGGAGAACAACCCCCTCGGAATGGACGAAGTATTTCTGCGGATGAGAGATACCGTTCTCGGGCGTTATGTTACCTGTCATGGGCGCGAGATCGATAACCGTCTGCTGGCCAACACATGCGAACGCTTAACCTTTGACACAGGAGAGCATACGGCGCTCCTGAACAGGGCAGGGAGTGCATTATGAGCACAAATCCACGTGACCTGGGGCGAAGGGAAGGTGCGTTCGAGCGCGAACCGGCGCGACGGGTCTTTGCAGCAGAGCTTCGCGAGTGCAGGTACCAGTTTAAGGATGGCGAAGATGAGAAAAGTCCGACGTTTGTCCTGCTCCCTACTGGCGAGCGTTGTAACCGGGTTTTTCTGGTTGGCACTCTGACTGAAAAGCAGCGGCAGGGAGATCAGAATATATTCTATCGCGGAAGGGTTGTTGATCCTTCCGGTACTTTCTATGTGATGGCGGGTAGTTACCAGCCCGAGGCGATGCAGCAGCTTGCAAAAATCGATACTCCGGCGTTTGTTGCCGTCGTTGGAAAACCCAATCTGTACCAGACACCTGACGGAGCATTCCTTGTATCTGTCAGGGTAGAGTCCATCACGATAGTTGATAAAGAGACCCGGGATCTGTGGGTACTGGATACTGCTGCTCGAACTCTGGACAGGATCGATAAGTTACCAGATGGTACCGAGCCGGACATCGTAAAAGCAAAAGAACACTATCCCTCGATCGATGTCAATGCATTCCGGAAAACGGCTTACGATGCATTGGCCCAGATCAGGATCTAACATTTTTTTCACCAGTTAACCTTATTTTTCTCCATACCAATCATTCTCCGATCTCTATGGAGCACAAGGAACTGGGTGAACTCATCAAGGATCTTGATACGAAGGTACTCAAGGATGAGGCAAAAAAACTGGGCCTGAAACTCGGGCGCTGTCCGACAAAAATGAGTATTGCCAGGATGCTGCCCGAAGAGACCTTAAAGAAACTGGCAAAAAAGTGATCTCGGAAAATGAGGGGATTTTAGCGGTTTGCCTGCGCCTGCCACCGCTCCATCACTTCATTACCTTCAACAAATACCAGTTTGTGTTTACGTGCATAGAGGCGGGCATTCTCTTTTGACAGCGCGTAACCGGATTCATCGTCCAGCATCTCGCAGATAGTGATCGCCGGCGTAATACCCGCCATCTGCGCCATAGCTATTGAGAGTTCAGTCTGACCTTTCCGCTGGTCGAGCAGCCCGTCAGCCGCACGCAGGAGCGCCATATGACCAGGAGTACGGAAAACATCATGGAAGCTCACGCCACCTCCGTTAAGGGCTCGTTTAACCTGTTCAGCAATCGCGTTAACCGTCAGCGTCCGGTCCCTGTCTGTTATCCCCGTGAACGTATTGCGGTGGTTCACCCAAAGCGAAAAGGATGAGTGATTCTTCCTGTCATAGGGAATGTCCCCCTCGCGCTCTGCCACGGCTATCGCCCGAAGTGCATCGCTGGCAAATGGCAGGCCGAGGCGCTGGGCTGCAACAGGGTGAACTGCTGTGCAGATCAAACCTCCGCCATCCTTACGCATCCGCACGATATCACGGGGCGTAACAGCATCAGACCGGATGGCAAAATCTGTCTCTCCTTCACGGTCATCAAAGTCATAGAGCAGGATGAACTTCCCTTCCCGCAATGCAACCAGTGCTTCGTCTATCACTGCCCCACCTCGACAGTCACGGTATCCGTATCTTCAACCCCGAATTTCCGGCGCAGTGCAACAGGTGCGATCACTTCAATAATATCTTCCGGATAATGCGTCCTGCCGGGTACGACGATCCCGCAGGGAACGTCTCCAATACGGCACGGGAGACACTTTGCATCACCAAACGTTCTGCCATCAGTGGAAAAGCCTTTAATCCTGATCCAGCCAAGACTGTCGATCTTCTTACGTACCGGAAGAACGGATGAGGGAAGACGAATATTGAGGGTTCCCGGGTACGGCTCAAACCCAAGGTGCGTCCTGAACTGCTGCTTATAAGGTTCAAGGCTCATGTAATACTTACCTTCGCCAATTCCGCTAACAACAGAACCAGATAATATATATCCTTTATCGCACTCAGAAAAAATCCGGCAAAGATCCTGGTACTCCTTCCGCAGCTCCTCTTCTCCGTTACTGGTAATAGTAACATGTTGTCCGTCAGCGGCAATGGTACGCGTGATAAGACCCCGGGATTCGAGTCCCTTGAGTCTGCGGGATGCTGTCTGCTGGCTGATTGCAAGCATCTCACCTATTGTCTGGGATGAGACAAAGACCGGGTTCTTGCAGCCACCGCGCAATGCAATTACCTTGAGACACTGGAGATCTTCAGCGGGAATCATGCTTATCAAAATTGAGGTGCTTATTATTTATGGGTTGCTCTTCAGACACTCTTCGTCGGGATTCGTTCAATGTCGAATGCACGTTCGTTAGTTATATAATGCCACAGGTTCTTTGTATTGAGCATGAAATCCGGATTGCGTAACCAGCTTGCTGAGAAAATGGCAGGCGAGATTACCCTGTCGGATTCACCGGGACACGCACTGAAAAAGTGGCGGATGAACTTCGAGATCGCCCCGGGTGTCCTTTCAGACCGTCTCGGGGTATCTCCATCAGTTATCAGCGACTATGAAAGCGGAAGAAGAAAAAGCCCTGGTACTGCCGTTGTCGGCAAAATTGTCGACACACTTCTCGCTATTGACGAGGAAACTGACGGCAGACATATCCAGAAATTTTCGACCATGCTCTTCTCCAGTGTAGAGGACGACGTGATCTACGATATCCACGAGTATGCCACGGCGGTCCCGCTCAAGGATTTCTCCGAAGCTATCGGGTGCACGCTCATCTGTGGATCTCTGGAACAGGTTCTTTTTGGGTATACGGTGGTGAACAGCCTGAATGCAATTATGCAGTTCTCATCTGATGAATTCAACCGTATCTATGGCTGGAGCACAGAGAGGGCAGTAATCTTCACCAACGTTTCAACCGGGAAATCACCGATGGTTGCGATTCGTGTTACTCCGTTCAAGCCCAGGTGTGTGGTGCTGCAGGGAATAGAGGCTGCAGATGTTCACCCGATAGTGGAAAAGATGGCAGAACGGGACCGCATCACGGTGATGTGCACGAGCATGGAAATCGACAAAATTGTAAGTACATTGAGGGAAAAAGAATGGTAGGCATCATAACCTACGGTGTGTACATACCGAGATACCGGATCAAGGTTGAAGAGATTGCAAAAGTCTGGGGCGCAAATGCTTCAGATATATCCGGGGGATTGGGCGTTTTTGAGAAGTCTGTCCCCGACCTTGACGAGGATGCAGCGACTATTGCGGTTGAAGCGGCACGTAATGCGTTGCTCCGCAGGACAATTGATCCAAAGGACATCGGCGCGGTGTACGTAGGCAGCGAATCGCATCCCTATGCGGTAAAACCTACTGCATGTACCGTAGGTGAAGCGATTGGTGCGACACCTAATATGACTGCAGCGGATTATGAGTTTGCCTGCAAGGCAGGTACGGCGGCGATCCAGACCTGTATGGGACTTGCCAAAAGCGGGATGATTACCTACGGTCTTGCCATCGGTTCCGATGTGTCCCAGGGTGCACCAAGCGATGCCCTGGAATACACTGCTGCCGCCGGCGGTGCCGCTTTCCTGATCGGGAGAGATGACCCCATTGCTGTCATCCACCATACCTGCTCCTTCACGAGCGATACACCGGACTTCTGGCGACGGGAAGGCCAGAATTATCCCCGGCATGGTGGGCGATTCACCGGAGAACCGGGCTATTTCAGGCATGTTGAAGGAGCAAGCAGGCTCCTTTTTGAGCAGACCGGCAAGTGCCCGAAAGATTTTACCTATGCAGTCTTTCATCAGCCGAACGCAAAGTTCCCCCAAAAGGTCGCCAAAAACCTGGGATTCACCCCGGACCAGATTAAACCGGGCCTCGTGGTGCCAACGCTCGGGAACACGTACTCGGGAGCATCTCCCATCGGGCTTGCCGCAACCCTCGACATCGCAAAACCGGGAGATACCATCTTTGTCTGCTCATTTGGTTCCGGGGCTGGCAGCGATGCATTCGACATTGAAGTCACGGATACGATCCTCTCCAACGAATTCCGGCGTGATGCTGCACCAGGAGTCAGGCAGCTGCTGGAAAATCCTATTTACCTCGACTATGCGCGGTATGCTGTCCATAAGGGGAAGATCGTGATGCAATTATGAGAGATGTTGCAGTTATCGGTGTGGGTTGCACGACCTTTGGCGAAAAATGGTCGAGCGGGTTTCGCGAACTCTTTATTGAAGCGGGAGCGCTTGCCCTTGAGGATGCCCAGCTTTCCGGCGAAAAGATCGATGCCATGTATGTCGGCAACATGAGTGCAGGGCGGTTTATCGAGCAGGAGCACATCGGTGCATTGATTGCCGACTACGCCGGTCTCGCAACGCACCATATTCCTTCGACAAGGGTTGAAGCTGCCTGCGCCTCAGGGGGTCTTGCCTTCCGCCAGGCGGTGATTGCCGTTGCAAGCGGCATGGAAGACATTGTCGTAGCGGCCGGTGTCGAGAAGATGACCGATGTGGAACCGGGTGCAAGCACCGATACCCTCACCGGTGCTGCCGACCGCGAATGGGAGGGGTTTGTCGGCGCAACATTTCCCGGCCTGTACGCAATGATTGCCACGGATTATATGCACCGCTATCCCCTGACCCGCGAACAGCTCGCACAGGTTGCAGTCAAGAACCATTACAACGGGGCGAGAAACCCTATCGCACAGTACCAGCAGGAGATAACCATTGATACGGTTTTGAATTCCACGATGGTCGCCGAACCCCTCCGGCTTTTTGACTGTTCTCCGATTACTGACGGGGCAGCTGCAGTAATCGTTGCACCGCTCTCACGTGCAAGAGAATTTACCGATACCCCCATCAGAGTGCTTGCGAGTGCTCAGGCAAGTGATACCATTACCCTTCATGACCGTCGCGATATCTCAACCCTCGATGCTACCGTTGCAGCAGGCCAGAGAGCGTTCAGGATGGCGAAGCTTGCCCATAAGGATATCGATATGGTGGAAGTCCATGACTGTTTCTCGATAGCAGAGATATGTGCAATTGAAGACCTTGGATTCTGCAGAAAAGGCGAAGCAGGGAAATTCACTGCCGATGGGGAGACAGCACTTGGTGGAAGGATTCCGGTCAATACGAGCGGGGGACTCAAAGCCTGCGGGCACCCGGTTGGCGCAACAGGTATCAAGCAGGTATATGAAATTACCCAACAGCTCCGGAACGAGGCAGGGAA
>DATEXZ010000150.1:0-3429 GCA_035256445.1 Methanoregula sp. | reverse complement strand
CCCGCGGCGCTCCAATGACCTGAAAACTCCGACCCCGGCCTCTCAAGAGGCCCTTGTGCGGATGGCAGTCGTACCTTTACATTTTCATGGTTCGGGTGCGAACTCCCGTTCATGCCCGTTTCTACTAAGCCGAAAAAAGAGGAACGCAGGCCACTTTCAGACAGGTTCAATGAATTATTGACCCTTTCCGGCCGGTGTCACGGAGTGGTTTTTTCATGGTACCTGCGGTCGTGAAAGCAGTTACCACATATATCTTCAGATGCCGGGTTCTCCTGGTATTCCGGACAGCCACAATACCGGAACTGACATCGGCCATACGCAGATGGCGGCCGTGTCTTATGGATCTTTGCCATGTCGGAAGGACGGATTTTTATAAGGGGCATACATCCGGTAAAATTACAACAAACTATATAAATTTTTTTGCGAATCGCAGTTCCTGTTATTCAGACTTTACTACTGGCTGAACATTCCCCCGGTGTCTCGGGTTGCTACGACCGTTCCTGAGAAAAATTTATCAGATCATAGTGATAGTCCCTCTCGTATGATATCACTCGAATACGGGGATAAGGAATTCCAGGCCATACTCCGCAAGGAACTGAACCTTGGCAGCAGCGCTTCTTTCAACTCACGGGATTCACTTCTCGGGACACAACTGTACGAATATTGTATCGGTACTATCAGGGATGGTGAAAAAACGTATATCCTGATCCGTGGCTCATTCGTCGCCACGAAGGTATATATCCTCGTGAAAACCGATTTCGCGGAAGATTTCCGGTTCCCTGAGGTGGCAAAAGAACTGGAGGGAAAGGGACTCGATCCCCGGAAGACCCGGCTGGTCTGCGTCGCGGTCAATGCTTCAGAAACCGTTAAGGATGCTGAAAAATTCCCGGAAATCCAGATCATCATGATCCCGTTTTAATACCCGGAGGTTTTTTCTGGATTTCGTGCTTTCATCGCAACCTGCACACAGCGACCCGCGTGTTAGTACCTTGTCACCATCGGGATACGAAAGACCAGGTATATCTTCCCTGATCTACAAGGGCGCAAGAATCAAAGATACCCCAATCTGCCGGATAGTATTCCTGACAGGCGCACAGGCTGCCTGAGTCTCACCGTTGGCGCTCCTGGCAATCCTGGGCGGGAACATCTTCCCTGACCGAAAAACAAATGAGAGTAACGGAGAGATACGAAGCATGGATACTCCCCCTTTGCTCACCAATAAACGGGTTGCTGCCCTGTTTTACGAAGTCTCCGAGCTGTTGAGAATCAAGGGGGAGAAGTTCAAACCACAGGCGTACGCAAAGGCTGCCCACGCGATTGAAACGCTCCGGGAGGATATTGCGGATATCAGCAGACAGGGAAAACTCGAGGAGATCCCGGGCGTCGGCACCCATCTCTCCGCCAGGATAGAAGAGATTATCACCACCGGCCGTCTCGAATATCTTGAAAACCTGCGGAAGGAGTTACCTCCCGGGGTGCAGGAACTTGCTGATCTGGAAGGTATAGGGCCGAAAAAAGCGCTTATCCTGAACCGTGAGCTCGGTATCACTACCAGGGCAGGACTTGAAGAAGCGGCAAAGGCAGGGCGTATCCGTGACCTGCCGGGTTTTGGCGAGCTGAGCGAGAAGAATATCCTGCGGAGCATCGGGGCAAAAGGCAAAAGTGTGCGTTTCTTACTCGGGGAGGTCCTTCCTGTGGCACAGGACATCATACAGCACCTTGCCGCTCTTCCTCAGACAAAACAGGTCAGCCTTGCAGGATCACTCCGGCGGAGGAAAGAGACGATCGGGGATGTCGACATCCTGGCAACATCTCCCGAGCCTGCAAAAGTCATGGACGTATTCTGTTCGCTCTCCTCTGTTGAACGGGTCCTGGTCCGGGGGCCTACCCGCAGTTCTGTTGTACTGAAAACAGGACTGCAGGCCGACCTGCGGGTGGTAAAGGAAGACCAGTTTGGGGCTGCCCTCCAGTATTTCACCGGGTCAAAAGACCACAACATTGCACTCCGGCGCCTGGCACTCGAACGGAACTGGAAGCTGAACGAATATGGACTTTCTGATTTGTCGTCAGGAAAAAAAATTGCCGGGAAGAGCGAGGATGAAGTCTACAGGATGCTGGGCCTGCCGTTCATCGAGCCGGAACTGAGGGAGGACCGTGGCGAGATTGATGCGGCGAAATCCGGCAGCCTCCCTGACAGCGTCCCCTATGGTTCAGTACGCGGAGACCTCCATGTCCATACTTCGTGGAGTGACGGGAAAGAGAGCGTCCGTGCGATGGCAGAGGCTGCACAATCGCTCGGGTACGAGTATATCGCCGTCTGTGACCATGCAAAGAGCCCGCAGTTCTCCCACGGGCTGACCGAAGAACAGCGTGCCCGGCAGGGAAAAGAGATTGAACAGGTCAACCGGACCGTTGAAGGGATCGAGGTGCTCGCCGGGGTTGAATGCAGCATCGGTGAGGATGGGACACTCGATGCGGGAAATGCGGCCCTGCAGGACCTGGATGTGGTGCTGGCAGGTGTTCATGCCGGCTTCGGGATGCCCGGACACGAGATGACACAACGGATGGTTGCTGCCATGCAGAACGAGTACCTCAACATCATTGTCCACCCCACCGGAAGGATCATCCAGCAGCGGGAACCGGTCGACCTCGACCTTGCCGTTTTTTTCAGGACTGCAGCAGAACACAATGTGTTCCTCGAGATCAACGGGTTCCAGAACCGGCTTGATCTTCCCGACATACACTGCATGAAAGCACGGGAATATGCAGTGCGATTTGCAATTGGTTCGGACGCCCATACCCGTGATAACCTGGGTGCTATGGAATTCGGGATTGCAACTGCACGCAGGGGCTGGCTTGAGGCAAAGGATATCATCAACACCCTGCCGATCCGCGACCTGCGCTCAATGCTGGGATCATGACCGTGCTGAAGTGGTTCTTGTCGTTTGAGGCTCCGGAAATGAAAATCATTGTTTTTAGTGTAGCGGTCAGGAATCCAACCCGGAGCAGACCATCACCCTGCGGGACACCATACCTCTCATTAAGACGGATCCGGCAACTATCCTTTTCAAAGCGACTTTTTCTCCACAGGAAATAAGTCGGTCGAGGCGCCGCTTCACGTCCGACACCATCACTTTCATGGGGTTAATTTCCATTGGAACTCTCCATCAGATTTTGTACAGACTTTGAAACAATTACCCGATGAAGGCAAAAGATCTTCGACCCAGGTTGGAGTATGTTGCCAGGCTCTCACTTCCAAGAATTCTGCATTGATAATTTTGGAGGGGTTTCACACTTTTGCTCCGGTATGTTTCAGATTATATATCATAATATGCAAATTCCCAAAAATGCGATAAATGAGACAGTACTTATGTAACACGATACCTTGGACTGGCAAAGAGCACAAGGTAATGGAACCATTGAATGAAA
>DATEXZ010000149.1:0-13988 GCA_035256445.1 Methanoregula sp. | reverse complement strand
GGCACGAGGATAAACCATATCGCATACTTCTCCGCCAATACCCCGGCAAACGCTATGACGCCGGCGATCTTGAATAACTTCCCGCCGAGCTCATGGGTCTTTTTCCAGACCGTTTCACTGCTTAGTGTCCAGGGTGTGCGGATACCTACAAACCAGTTCTGTTCGGCGTGACCGAGGAGAAACCCGATGTAGATGAAGAGCGTCCCGATGAGGAAGGGAAACGTGAGGTTCGGGCTGATCTGGTAGCCGCTGCTCCAGAGGATAATCTGGACCTGGATCGCCAGCATGAAGAAAACGAACAGGAGGATGAACCCCTCGTAATATTCCCCGAATTTCTCGTAGTTCTTTTTATATGGATCTATGCGGGGAAGTACGGCGAGCAGGGCTACAAATCCTGTCATGATAAGGGGGATGAGACTGAGTCCCCAGAGCTTCGACATATATCCGTCCGCCTCGCCTGCAGCATTCCAGTGCGATACGACCCGGTCCGGGACCGATGGATAGGCAACGAGTGTGATAATAAAGGTGATGAGGAGCCCGGCGATAATTGCAATCCTGATGAGTTTCACATATCGCTATTGGAAACTGCTTCAGTAATAAGGTAATCCCGGTTTGATTAGGTGCACTCAAACTGCGGATGTGCCGTTGCTCCCGATATTGTGCCCTCCGGCAGTTCAGACAGAATCAATAAACCGTAATCCGGAACCGGATACAACTTTTTGATATATGCAATTAATACATAGATACTGAAAAGTGATCGCACCGCGATCTGTTCATCCATAGCTGGTATGTTGTTGCAGACAACGAGTCCCGGTAGTTTTTCCTGCCAAACACTTATTACCAGATCCTGCCCATATTATAAAGCACCATTCATGGAGCAGTGGTTATCCACTGCGAGTGTCTGTAAAAGATGCGAGATTCCTCTGTTGAGGTAGCCAAGCCCGGTATGGCGCAGGTTTGCTAAACCTGTGTCCCTTTGGGACTCGAGGGTTCAAATCCCTCCCTCAGCGCTCAAGAGAAAATCTCACACATCGAGGGGATTGGATGGCTCAGGAAGAAGACATAAAATATTTTGTAAGGATTGGTACCACCGATCTGGACGGCACCAAATCTGTGAGGGTTGCCCTGACCGGCATCACGGGCGTTGGCAGACATACCTCTACGGTAATCTCCCGTATGGCAAATGTCGACGAGTACGCGTTGCTTGGTCGCATCGACGAAGCCTCGGTCAACCGGCTCCGCACCGCTGTTGAACAATACTCGACGAAGATCCCGCCATGGATGTCGAACCGGCCAAAGGATATCTACACCGGTGAGGCAAAGCACCTGCTTGGACCAGAGGTAAGTCTCGCAAAAGACGAAGACGTCAACCTCATGAGGAAGATCCGCTGCTATCGCGGTATCCGCCATGAGACCGGGCAGAAAGTCCGCGGCCAGCGCACCAAGTCGACCGGAAGAACCGGGACAACTGTCGGTGTCAAGAGGAAGAAAGAGGGAGGCGCCTGATCATGGGATACCCAGGAAAGAATCATAAGTCATACCAGCCACCCAAGCGCCCGTTCGAAAAGACGCGGATTGAATCAGAAACCCGTCTTGTGATCGAATACGGGCTGCGCAATAAGAGGGAAGTCTGGAAGGCGCAGAGCTACCTGCGCAGGTACCGGAAAGGTGCCCGTGAACTTCTTGCGCTCATGTCGAGTACTGTCGACAGGGATGTTTTTGAGGCAAAGAAGGCCGAGCTGATCACCCATATGCAGCGGTCGGGGCTCCTCGGGCCCAATGCAGATATCGAAGACATCCTGGCGCTCAAGGTCCAGACACAGCTCGAACGCCGGTTGCAGAGCCTTGTATACCGGAAAGGGCTGGCACGTTCGCCAAAACAGGCCCGCCAGCTCATCACCCATGGGCATATCGCAATCGGTGACCGGCGCATCAATATCCCGAGCTACCGGGTGAACCGGAACGAAGAGACGCAGATAGCCTATTACGGCAAGTCCCCGTTCTTAAGTGATTCACACCCGGAAAAGACCCGGATCGTCAAACCGGCAGGGGTGAGGTAAGATGGCGGCAAATGAGAAGGAAAAGTGGGGCGTTGCCCACATCTTTGCTTCGTTCAATAATACCATCATCACCATCACTGATCTCTCCGGAGCAGAAACGGTAACAAAGAGCAGCGGCGGCATGGTAGTCAAGCAGGACAGGAACGAGGGATCGCCCTATGCAGCAATGCAGATGGCAGGAAATGTCGCCCAGAACGCCCGTGAAAAGGGAATTGTCGGGGTACATGTCAAGGTGCGTGCACCCGGTCAGGGTAAACAGCGCAGTCCCGGGCCCGGCGCCCAGGCTGCGATCCGTGCCCTCGCCCGTGCCGGGATGCGCATCGGGCGTATTGAAGATGTCACGCCTATCCCCCACGACTCATGTCGCCCGAAAGGTGGCAGGCGAGGAAGGAGAGTGTGATGGAGATCCAGTTCAGCAGTATTGACGATTCCCTTGCACGATTCACTCTTGCGGGAGCGACCCCGGCATTTGCCAACGCATTCAGACGCGCAATGATCGGTGAAGTGCCGACCCTTGCAATCGATGACGTACGTATCTACGATAATACCAGTGCGTTCTTCGATGAAATGCTGGCACACCGCCTCGGGCTTATCCCCTTAAAAACCGATCTTTCGACCCTCTCGACCCAGGAAAAATGCACATGCGGAGGAGCGGGATGCCCCGGCTGCATAGTTACCTTCACCCTGAGTGTCGAAGGTCCAAAGACCGTCCTTTCCAGTGACCTCATCTCCCAGGATCCCCATGCAACTGCGGTATATGACAACATACCCATTGTGAAACTCGCAAAGGGTCAGAAGCTTGTCATTGAAGCACGAGCCACCCTCAATACCGGCAGAGTGCATGCAAAATGGCAGCCGACTCTTGTGTGCGGGTTCAAGAACCATCCCGTGGTCTCCATAAGTGAAGCCTGCGATGCATGTGGCATGTGCGTGGAAGAATGTCCCCGCAATGTCCTTGCGGTGCGTGGCAAAAAAGTTGAAGTTGTTGAGGGAAAACTTCCCGACTGCTCCATGTGCAAACTCTGTGAGCGTGCATGTCTGGCAAGTGGCATCGGGGAGGAACCGGCAATCACCATATCTGCCGAAGGAGACCGGTATATTTTCGTGGTCGAAAGCGACGGGTCACTGACGGTAAAAGAGATCATGGATCGTGCACTGCAGTACATCAGGGATCAGTCAGACGAGCTGGAGAGACAGTTAGGCGAAATATCAGGGGATGAAAAGAAATGACAAGAATTGTGGAAAAGACGAACCCCCGTCTTACCAACCTTATTTTACTCCTGAAGAATAATTCACGGGAAAATGAGGCAAAGATCTGGCGCGAGATCGCAAACAGGCTTGAGACTCCGAACAGGAATTACGCTGAGGTCAACCTGTCCAAGATCAACCGCTACGCCCAGAATGGTGAGACGATCATCGTTCCCGGAAAAGTGCTGGGCAGCGGTGTGCTGGAGCAGTCTGTGAAGGTTGCAGCGCTGAATTTCTCGGCATCAGCCACCAGCAAGATCAGGGACGCGAAGGGACAATGCATGACGATAGAGCAACTCCTCCGGGATAACCCGAAGGGGAGCGGTATCCGGATCCTGAGGTGAACAAAAACATGGTTACGATAATCAATGGTGACGGATTGCTGCTCGGACGGCTGGCAAGCATCACTGCACAGCGTGCGCTTGCCGGTGAGGAAATTGCCATCGTCAATGCAGAGAAAGCGATCATCTCCGGCAGCCGTTCACGGGTGCTCGCGAATTACGAGCACAAGAGAGAACGCGGTGCATCCGGCTCCCGATGGGGGCCGTTCGTCCCGCGCCGCCCGGACCATCTCATGAAGAGAACAATCCGTGGGATGCTGCCCTATAAGCGCCCCCGTGGTGTCGATGCGATGAAGCGCATCAAATGTTATGTCGGTGTTCCGGTAGCGTTTGCAGGCAAAGAGATGGAAGTTCCCGATGAGGCACATATGAACCGGCTTAATAACCCGGCATACGTAACTCTCGGTGCAGTGTGCACATTCCTTGGAGCGAAGTTCTAGGTGGTCACCATGGCAAAGATCATTAATACAAGCGGAAAACGCAAAACGGCAATCGCACGGGCGACCTTAAAGGCCGGAAAGGGCATCATCAGGGTCAACTCCGTACCGCTCGAAGCATATGGGAGCGATGTCACCCGGATGAAGATCTCGGAGCCCCTCCTCCTGGTACCCAACGCAACACATGGCATTGATGTAGTAATTGATGTGGCCGGTGGCGGCGTTATGGGGCAGGCAGAAGCTATCCGTACTGCTCTTGCACGTGGCATCCTCCAGTGGCACAACGATCCCCAGATCAAGGACATCTATCTCACGTATGACAGGACGCTCCTTGTCAATGACTCCCGGCAGAAAGAAGCAAAGAAACCGCACGGCCGTGGAGCCCGTAAGAAGTTCCAAAAGTCTTATCGTTAAGATAAAAGATATGATGAGAGGTAAAAAATCTTGATACCCGTTCGATGTTTCACCTGTGGGAAACCAATCTCAACAGCGTGGGAAGAGTTCAGGCAGAGGCGGGAGAAAGGCGAGGATCCCAAAAAGATCCTCGACGATCTTAATATTTCCCGGTACTGCTGCAGGCGCATGCTCCTGACTCATAAAGAGATCATTGATGAGCTCAACCCGTACCAGTAGATCGACGTAAGAACGAGGGGTCGTAGGGTAGCCTGGACCATCCTATTGCGTTCGGGACGCAGTGACCTGAGTTCGAATCTCAGCGACCCCATAGTACCATTAAAAAAACTAGTATTTTGAGGACGAAGAATGCAGACGCAGACGTACACCCGGTATGAACGGGCGAGAATTATTGGAGCAAGGGCTCTGCAGATATCAATGGGTGCTCCCTTACTTATCACCACGACACGCATCGATCCCCTGGAGATCGCCATTGAAGAGTACAACAACGACACCATCCCCATTACGGTAAAAAGGAAGTAAGACTCTATGACTACAATTGAGGTAATCGAGCTGCGGACAATCCTTGACAGCCGGGGTAACCCGACTGTCGAGGCCGATATTCATACGCAGGCCGGATTTGGCAGGTCTGCTGCCCCAAGCGGGGCCAGTACCGGGTCTCTGGAAGCAAAAGTCAGACCTCCCAAAGAGGCTGTAGAATATGCAATCCAGAATGTGATCCCGGCACTCATTGGCCTGGACAGCACAGATCAGCAGGGCTTTGATGAACAGCTCCGCGATATCGACGGGACAGCGAACTTTGCCGAGATCGGTGCCAACATCGCCGTAGCACTTTCACTGGCGAATGCAAAGGCGGCATCGTCCTCGATGGGACTTCCCCTCTACCGCTACCTTGGCGGAGCATTTGTAAATGAAATGCCACTCCCGCTGGGAAATGTGATCGGGGGAGGAGCACACGCTGCAAACTCGACTGAGATCCAGGAATTCCTTATTGTACCCCGGGATGCAGCCGATGTAGAAGAAGCAATCCTCGCAAATGCTGCCGTACACCGGCACGTGAAGGAACTCCTCGCAAAACGGGGGAAGACCTGCGGCAAGGGTGATGAGGGTGCATGGGCACCGCAGATTGACGATGCCCTCGCATTTGAGCTCATTGCCGAGGCGACCGGACTTGTTGCTGACGAGATGAATGTCTCGGTTGATATGGGTATTGACGTTGCATCAAGCCAGATGTGGACCTCTGAAGGATACAAGTACCGCGACAGGGTACGCACGACTGAAGAGCAGATTGCATACATTGCAGGGCTCGTTGACAGTTATGGCCTTGTCTACGTGGAAGATCCCCTTCACGAAGATGATTTTGACGCGTTTGCGGAGCTCAACAGTCAGGTCGGCGATCGCTGCCTTGTCTGCGGGGATGACATCTTTGTGACTCAGGTCGAACGCATCATGCGTGGTATCGAGACCCGGGCCGCAAACTGCGTCCTCATAAAACCCAACCAGGTCGGGACGCTGACTGACACCTTCGAAGCGGTCCGTCTTTCCCATACCAATGGTCTGGATACCGTCATGAGTCACCGTTCAGGTGAAACGACCGATACAACAATCGCACACCTTGCAACCGCATTCTCCTGTGTTTTCTTAAAATGCGGTATTGTTGGTGGAGAACGCATTGCAAAACTGAATGAACTGATACGAATTGAGGAACAGCTATGACCACTGTAAACGAGATGGAAATTGAATTAAAAGAACCGCTCATCCCCGTAGAGGAGTATCTCGCCGCCGGTATTCACATCGGTACCCAGCAAAAGAGCGAAGACATGAAAAAATTCATCTACCGCGTCCGCGGTGATGGACTCTATATCCTTGACATCCGCGAGACCGACGCACGGATAAAAACCGCAGCGAAATTTTTAAACCAGTACGAGACTCCCAATATCCTTGTGGTCACCTCCCGTCAGTACGGGCAGTACCCGGCCAAGAAATTCGCAGATACAATCGGTGCAATGTCGGCAACGGGCCGGTTTATCCCCGGGCTGCTGACAAACCCTGTCCTCAACGGGTATATCGAGCCCCAGGTGATCGTTGTTACCGACCCGATAGGTGATGCGCAGGTTATAAATGAAGCCGTCCAGTGCGGTATTCCGGTCGTAGCACTCTGCGATACCAACAACATGACCAAGTTTGTTGACCTGGTTATCCCTACCAACAACAAAGGCCGTAAAGCACTCTCGATGGTCTACTTCCTGCTCACCCGTGAGATGCTCCGCCTTCGGGGGATCTCAACCGCTCTCACCCCGGAAGACTTCGAAATCGAGATCTGATCCGGTCGATCCCTTTCTTTTGGTGATCGATCGTTAGATATAATATAACGACAAGAGGGTTGATCCGATGACGATGCGTACATGCGCTGTGGCTGGCATGTTTTATCCAAGGGATCCATCCCACCTCGAACAACTCCTGGAGAAGTTCTTCTCGGTAAGCCCGGGTGCGGCAAATTCCGTGGGTATCGTGTCTCCCCATGCAGGGTATATTTATTCCGGCGAAGTTGCAGCACGTGCATTCTCTACGATCTCACCTGATTTTTCAGGCACATTCGTGGTAATCGGACCATCGCACCGCGGTTATATCAACTGTGTTTCGAAGGTACCGTGGGAAACCCCCCTGGGTGTGGTCGACAACGATACAGCATTCGTTGAATTGCTCGATATCGAGACAGACGAGTTTTCCCACCGGGATGAGCACTCGCTCGAAGTGCAGATGCCATTTATCAAGTACCGTTTTCCACGGGCACAGATCGCACCTATAATGATGGGACAGCAGGATTACCCGAGTGCGATTCGGCTTGCCGAGAAGATCGGTGCTGCCATACAACAGACTCATCGGGATGTACGGATTGTTGCGTCCAGCGACTTCTCTCATTATGTTCCGGAAGACACCGCAAAAAGTAACGATCTTTACGTAATTGAACCGTTAAAAACGTTAGATATCCCGGAGTTTTACCGGCGGATAGGGGAGAGGGGAGTATCAGCCTGCGGGTATGGCCCGATTGCCGCAATGGTGACGGTATGCGGACATCTCGGGGCGAAGAAAGCTCAGCTCATCCGTTACGCGACAAGTGGCGATGTAACGGGCGACCGTCATGAGGTTGTTGGCTACGCAGCCATTTCGGTGATATAGGTTGGCAACGTGGAGTGCGCCGGGCAAGGTATTTTTGTTCGGCGAGCATGCAGTGGTATATGGAAAGCCCGGCATAGCAATGGCGATCAAACCCCGGGTCTTCGTGACGGTCAGAAATACGAAACGTCCCCAGCACGCAAAGTCGCCGTATATCGATGGATGCTTCGAAGCGATGGGTGTCATGGGAAGCGTGTATATAAATTCCCAGATCCCGAGTTCTTCAGGTCTTGGATCGTCCGCTGCGGTGACCGTTGCAACGCTTTCTGCGATCAACGATGAGTTTTCTCTCCATAAAAGCCGCGAAGAAGTTGCAAATATGGCATTTGAAATAGAAAAGAAGGTGCAGAAGGGTCGTGCGAGCCCTACGGATACAACGGTCTCCATGTATGGCGGGATCGTACTGATCACGGGAGGCTCCAGAAGGAGGCTGCCCCCGCAGAACATGCATATTGTCGTCGGGGATTCACTGGTATCTCACAGTACCGCCAAGATGGTGGAGATGGTGGGAGAGGAAAAAAAGAAACACCCGGGAATCATCGATCCGATCCTCGATGCCATCGAAGGAGTAAGTCTGAGCGCGATCCACTATCTGGATAACCCGAAAGAACTCGGGCGGTATATGAACATGAACCACGCACTCCTCGAAGCATTGGGTGTAGGTCATCCGCAGCTCTCGAAGATCGTGCTTGCGTCGCGGGCTGCAGGGGCATTCGGCGCGAAGATCACCGGTGCCGGTGGAGGCGGGTGCATGATTGCGCTGTGCCCACGGCAGCTGAAGCAACGGGTTGCCAATGCAATTGAGGCGTGCGAGGCCCGGGCGATCATAACCGGCATCGATACCGAAGGTGCAAGGAAGGAAAAAAATGTCTGAACGCATCCTGTTGAAGCTTGGCGGGAGCGTTATTACCGACAAGAATGCAGACTGTGTCATAAACCATGACCAGATTTCCTCCGTCGCATCGGCCATATCCCGTGCAGGAACCCGGGATATCGTTATCGTGCATGGCGCCGGTTCGTGCGGGCATCCCGAGGCGAAACGCTACCGGCTTGATCGGGGCGCTGTTGCAGGTAGTACTGAAGGGATCTATGTTACCCATCGGGCGGTGAGCAGGCTGAATGAGGCAGTGGTTGAGACCCTCCGCCAGGCAGGCATTGCAGCGGCAGGTATTCATCCCTTCCATACCGCTGTGGCGGAAAGGGGACGGCTTCTCTCCTTCGAATGCCGTCACCTGGAGAAGATGCTCATGCTTGAGATGGTCCCTGTGATCCACGGCGACGTGGTGATGGACCTTTCATACGGGGCCTGTATCGTATCGGGCGACCAGCTCGTGCGATATCTCGCGGTTGCCCTCGGCATAAACCGCGTAGGGCTCGCCACCGATGTACCGGGAGTGCTGGATGGAGGACGGGTGGTGCCGGTGGTTACACCGGCCATGGCGCCCGCGCTCCAGATCGGCAGCTCGATGCATACCGATGTCACCGGTGGAATGAGAGGGAAAATGAATGAACTGCTCGGTCTTGCACAGGCAGGGATCGGGTCAGAGATATTCCATGTCTCGCGGATCGGCGACTTTCTTGCAGGAACCAGCACCGGCGGGACACTGGTGAAGGGGGAATAACATGGGAGATAAAAAAAGGTTCACCTCGGTGCGCAAGCTCGATCACCTGCGGATCTGCCGTGAGAAGGCAGTCGAGAGCGGTGATGCCGGGTTTAACGATATCAGGTTTGTACATAATGCCCTTCCGGAATGTGATATGGGCGCTATCGATCTTACCGCCCGGTTCCTGAACCATACGTTCTCATCACCCCTTTTCATTTCAGCAATGACCGGGGGTCACCCCGGGACAAAAGAAGTGAATGTGCGGCTTGCCCGTGCTGCAGAACGCTTTGGGATTGGCATGGGTGTCGGCTCACAGAGGGCCGCACTCGAGAACCCGGCGCTTGAAGATACCTTCTCGGTTGTCCGAAATGAGGCTCCCCATGCATTTCTTGCAGCAAATCTTGGTGCTGTCCAGCTGCGGGACCACGGGATTGAGTGGGCGGAGCGGGCTGTCGGGATGATCGGCGCAGATGCGATTGCGATTCACCTCAACTTCCTCCAGGAGGCAATCCAGCCTGAGGGCGATCATGATGCCCGTGGATGTCTTGCCGCCATCGGAGAACTCTGCCGGGAGGTGAGGACTCCGGTCATCATTAAAGAGACCGGGTGTGGTATTTCTGCTGCTACAGCACGGCAGTGCTGGGGAGCAGGTGTCAGCGCAATTGATGTAGGCGGCTGGGGCGGGACGTCCTGGGCTGCAGTTGAGAGTGTCAGGGCAGATGAAAGCAGGAACCCGGAAGACCAGCGGCTGAAAACAATCGGCGAGGATTTTACCGAGTGGGGAATTCCTACCGTTGTAAGTCTTGCTGAAGTGCTCGCAACCGGCAGCCCGGTTATTGCATCCGGGGGAGTCAGGACAGGACTTGACATAGCCAAAGGTCTTGCACTGGGTGCAGGTCTTTGCGGAATGGCACTGCCACTTTTAAAACCGGCAATGGAAAGCGATGAGGCGCTGGATCGCACAATTGAGGTAATGCATCAGGAACTTGTTGCTGCAATGTTCCTGACGGGATCAGCACACCTGGCGGATCTCAGAAAAGCCCCGATGTTTATCACGGGCAGAACGCGGCAGATGATAGGTAAGGACAATCCGGCGCGTATAAAGCGATAACAGACAAACCGGGATATACCCGGAGAAATACCAAAAAGACGAACATAAGGAGATAAAACATGGATATTGAGATTATTGCAGTGGGCGGATATGATGAGGTCGGGCGAAATATGACCGCCGTCCGCTGTGGAAAGGAAATTGTCATATTTGATATGGGGCTCCGGCTGGATCAGGTAATGATCCATGAGGACGCGGAAATTGAGAATATGCATTCCCTTGATCTGATCAAGATCAAGGCGATACCGGATGACACGATGATGAATTCGGTCGAAGGGACCGTAAAAGCGATTGTCTGCTCGCACGGGCACCTCGACCATATAGGGGCCATCCCGAAACTTGCTCACCGGTATAATGCTCCCATCATCGCATCACCCTATGCAACAGAGCTGATACGGCAACAGATATCCGGTGAACAGAAGTTTGGTGTGAATAACAAGCTCTTCGCGCTCAGGTCCGGGCAGCGCTACACGCTCTCCCAGAACCTTGTCCTGGAGTTTGTCCGCACGCAGCATTCGATCATCGACACGGTTACGCCGGTACTCCATACCCCGCGTGGCGCTATTGTCTATGCCTGTGATTTCAAGCTGGACCGCACTCCCGTAATCGGTGAACCGCCGGATTTTGCCCGGTTCCAGCAGATTGGCAAGGAAGGCGTACTCGCCCTGATTGTTGAAAGTACGTACATCGATCGACCGGGAAGATGCCCGAGCGAGCGGATAGCAAAGGATCTTGTACGGGATACCATTACCAGTTACGAAGACGACAAGAATGCAATTCTGGTATCCACGTTCTCCTCGCATATCGCCCGGGTGAAAACAATTGCAGAATGTGCCCACGAGATCGGGAGAAAGCCGGTTCTCCTGGGACGTTCCATGGAGAAATATTCGGTAACTGCCGAGCAGATGAAACTGGTATCATTCCCTGAGACCACCAGTGTCTTTGGGAACCGGCGGACGGTCGACCGGACAATGCGCCGGATGATGAAAGCAGGAAAAGACAAGTTTCTCCCGATTGTCACCGGACACCAGGGTGAACCCGGATCGATTCTTACCCGCCTTGCACTCGGGGATACACCCTATCAGCTCACCAAGGGGGATAAGGTCATCTTCTCCGCAAACGTGATCCCGAACCCGATGAATTTCGGGCAGCGGTACAAGATCGAGGAGCATATCAGGCTTGCAGGAGCCCGCATCTTTGAGGACCTCCATGTAAGCGGCCACGCTTACCGTGAAGACCATTACGAGTTCATTCACCTGCTGAATCCCCAGCATATCATCCCGGCTCACGGACACCTGAAGATGACTGCCGGTTATACGGATTTCGCAACGGAACTCGGGTACACCGCCCAGTCAACCGTCCACATGCTGAAGAACGGACAGCGGCTCGTGATTACCTGAAACGGAGTTGATACGATGTCGGACCTTCAACCGTACCTGGATTCTGTTGCAAAAGATATCGATCTCATGATCGACCGGTATTTTGTGAGCAGGGTTGGTGAACTGAACAACGCCAGTGCACACCTCCTTGCGGCTGGAGGCAAACGGCTCCGTCCTGCAGTTGTCATGCTTGCCGCCGATACGGTGAAACAGGGAAGTTCCCAGGACATCATGCCCGCGGCTCTGGCCCTCGAGCTGACGCACACATTTACCCTCATCCATGATGACATCATGGATGACGATACCCTCCGGCGGGGCGTCCAGACCGTGCATACGAAATGGGACATGCCGACCGGCATCCTTGCCGGGGATGTCCTGTACGCCCGTGCATTCGAGTTCATCTGCATGTCTCTGGCGAATGACAATGCAAAAGTGCGTGCAATATCCATGCTCGCCCGTACCTGTGCCGATATCTGTGAAGGCCAGCATATGGATATGTCCTTTTCGCACAGGAATGACGTGGACGAGTACGAATATCTCGAGATGGTGAAGAAAAAGACCGGGGTCCTGTATGCTGCGGCCGCTGGGATCGGTGCGATTCTTGCAGGAAGTTCTGCACACCAGGCCAAAGCCCTCTACCTCTTCGGATTGAAGACCGGGATCGCATTCCAGATCCAGGACGATCTCATCGATCTTCTGACACCTTCTGAAAAAAGTGGCAAGGACCGGGCATCAGACCTGCGGGAAGGCAAGCAGACCCTGATCATGATCAAGGCGCGGGAAAAGGGTATTGACCTGCTGAAATACCGCCGCGATCTTTCTGATACTGATATTGACGCTGCCATACTGGAGCTGACAGATGCCGGTGTTATCGATGAAGTTAAAAAAATGGCAGCAGACCTTATTGCGGAAAGCAACAAGCATTTATCCCTCCTTCCCCCGTCAAAAGAACGCCAGCTCCTGATGGATATCGGCGAATTTTTTGTGACCCGGAGCTATTAGCATGGCAGGGGAAGACCTGAGGGATATCCTTTTTCTATGTGCACTTCAGAATGCAGTGAAGCACGGGGGTGTGCCACAGGCAGGTGCCGTAGTCGGCATGGTGATGAGTGCACATCCTGAATTTCGCCCGCGGGCAAAGGAAGTTGCAGCTCTGGCAAAAGAAGCGATTGCAGCAGTTGCGGCTCTCTCATCAGATAACCGGGTTGCACAGCTGCAGGCACGTGCACCCGAAATGTACGATGCCATCTATGCAAAACACGAGCACCGGAAGGTACTGCCCGACCTCGAATCTGCAGAACATGGCGTGGTGATGCGGTTTGCTCCCAATCCTTCAGGCCCTCTCCATATCGGGCATGCCCGTGCCGCGGTGCTCAACGATGCATACGTGAAACAGTACGGCGGCAGGTATATCCTGCGTATTGAGGATACCGATCCGAAACGTGTCGATCCTGATGCGTATGAAATGGTGAAAGAGGATATTGCCTGGATGGGCCTTGGCATAACCGAGACGGTCACGCAGAGTGAACGCCTGCCGCTGTACTACGATCTCTGCCGCCAGCTCATAGAAAAAGGGGGGGCGTATGTCTGTACCTGCGATAATGAGCACTTCAAGGAACTCAAGCAGGCAATGACTGCATGCCCGTGCAGGGATCAAACGGTAGAGAAAAATCTCAATCTCTGGGAGAGGATGCTCGACCATACGTTTAAGGAAGGCGAGGTAACGGTACGGATTAAAACCGACCTCAACAATCCCGATCCGGCAATGCGTGACTTCCCGGCGTTCCGTATCCTCGACACGCCACCTCACCCGAAGGTGAAAGCACATGTCTACCCTCTGATGAACTTCTCGGTCGTTGCAGACGATCACCTCCTTGGAGTCACCCATGTGATACGGGGTAAGGATCACATTGCCAATACCCGGCGGCAGCGCTATATTTACGACCATTTTGGCTGGAAGGTCCCGGTATACCGGCACTACGGAAGGATGGGGATCGAGGGAGTCGTGCTTTCAACTTCCCAGATGCGCCGGGGAATCAATGAAGGCACCTATACCGGCTGGGACGATATCCGGCTCGGGACGCTCCGGGCTCTTGCCCGGCGGGGAATCGGCCCCGATGCCGTCAGGAACGCGGTGCTGGCTATTGGTATCGGTGACACAGATATCTCGTTCTCATGGGACAACCTCTATGCCGAGAACAGGAAGATCGTCGACCCGGT
>DATEXZ010000148.1:0-11573 GCA_035256445.1 Methanoregula sp. | reverse complement strand
GATGCTCAAGGACAAAACAGAGAAAGATATGATCAAAGGCGTCGGGCAAGAACGGGAGATGAAAAATATCCCCCTGGCAGAAGGTAACATTCGTCAGGCTTTCCTTTCGAATCATATCGTCTGCCCGCCTGAGCGAGTCAGCCGAAATATCCACCGATGTGATATATGCCCCGGGGCTGTTTTTGGCTAGAATGAGCGTCTGGGCTCCGATCCCGCAGCCGGCCTCCAGCACGTGCGATCCTGGAGGATAGCGCGTGTCGTCATGGAGAAGCGTGGTGAGCGTCTGCGCCTGGTCAGAAAGCCGTTCCGACTCGCGATCCGTATACCCGTGGACATATTTTTTCCGGCTCATGTGCATGCGTTCCAGTTCTTTGCGATACACGTTGGAGAATACAGGTATAAAAACGGTGCCACCGGGATTTTATTCAGGGTTCCGGCATTCAGGAGCACCGGGAATCACCCAGCGGGTGTAATCGGGCGGATACAGGAAATAGCCCTTTTCCCGAAGTGGATCTGAAAATATAAATTCAGAACGGGTTTTTTCTGCAACGGTAATGTATGAATGGAACTTCAACCGGCGGACCTCGGGCAATGCCTGGAATTTTTCTGCCTCACGGATATCCGTGCTTATATATTTTTCAAATGTTTCAGATCCAAAAATCCCGCGGGACAGGGAATGCCGGGTAATCAGAAACGAGGTTTCGTTTTCACCGATGATGATCCAATGCAGCGGGTTGGGCAGGGGGACACGTCTCCCCTCCGGCAGCTTCTGACGTGCAAAGAGAGATAACAGGGCCCGGAACACCAGAAACAGGATAAAAACTGCGGATGCAAAAGCAAGGGCTCCGGGGGTATTTATCTGTCCAAGAGCTCGTGCGACAAGAATAGCGCTGGTGGTAATGAAGAGAAAAATACTCGGACCCGGAAGTATGCCGAGCGTGACCTTGCTGTCTGATAATGGATACAGCAATGGAATACCCGGATACGCGAGTGCATCGATACCCAGGTGAATACCGGCGCCAGCAAGGATCGCAAAAAATGCCAGGGGGAGGGGAATTGATAGAACCCCCGCCGGGACCGCTCCTGCGAGGACTGCCAGCAGGATTCCGGAGGTTCCAAGCCCCGATACGGCAACAGCACCCGGGATGCTGTGTGCGAACCCTCCGTGGGTGAAAATATAGAGTTCGGGAACCCTGTCAGAGATTATACGGAAGAATATATCTGCATCCACAATAACTGCCCCGATGACAGCAAAGGGAATGAGCGAAGAGGTGCTGCCAGCTGCAAGGAAAATAATTACTGCAATCAGGGCGTGGGAAAGTGCATCCACATCTCATGGTTGCCTGTTGACCTGAAAAAGTGTGCTGATGATTCCATGGTAAAATAAGACTGGTTCAATGAACCGGTAGTGATGAATCGACTGCAATGAAAAGTTGTGAGGCCAGGGCCGAGATTCGAACCCGGGTCGGAGGATCCACAGTCCTCTAGGATAACCAACTACCCCACCCTGGCAGATGTCCTTTTTACATTTGCACCGGACTCTGATTAATGTATCCTTGTTCATCCATCACCTTATCAGGAGAGAAAGCGTGAGAGAAGAAAGTCATCAATCGCATAAGATCATAAGGTGATTATTAATAGAGTCAGGTGTCCATTACATATCAGGTGGCTCTGATCTCAATTCCTTAACAGTTCGGCAACATGGCAATCATTTGACTGTGTGCCGGGAATTGGGAGCGTTTTTTATCCAGGATCAGGGCGGCAACGAGGTGACAGGGTATGGCGGAAAGCCCGAAGATCAGGACGCCGATCGTCTGCGTGATGGGACATGTTGATCACGGGAAGACGTCTCTTTTGGATCGCATCCGCGGATCCTCTGTTGTCAGTTCAGAAGTAGGAGCGATTACCCAGCACATCGGTGCGACCATTGTCCCCATCGATGCGATCCGATCCATGAGCGGGACAATGGGAAAATCCATCAACATCCCCGGGCTGCTTTTTATTGATACGCCCGGCCATCATGCATTCACCACACTCCGGGCACGCGGCGGGGCATTGGCCGATATGGCAATCCTCGTGGTCGATATCACGCAGGGATTCCAGCCCCAGACCATTGAAGCCCTCCAGATCCTGAGGAACTGCCGGACACCCTTTGTTGTCGCCGCGACCAAGATCGACCGGATCCACGGCTGGCGGGTTTTTGAAAATGAATCTATCCTGACATCGTTTGCAAAACAGAACGAACGGGTGAAAGGGGAGGTTGAGAACAAGACGTATGAGATCGTGGGTAAGCTCGCCGAACTTGACTTCTCAGCGGACAGGTTTGACCGGATCTCCGATTTCAAGCGCAATCTTGCAATTGTGCCCGTCAGCGCCCATACCGGGGAGGGCATTTCCGATCTGCTGCTCGTCATGATCGGGCTTGCCCAGCGGTATATGGGTGAGGAACTTGCCCTTCTTGTCGAAGGTCCGGGCGCCGGAACTGTCCTTGAAGTGAAGGAAGAGCGGGGACTGGGAACGACCCTTGACGTAATCCTCTATGACGGGACACTCGCTATCGGTGATGAAATTGCAGTTGCCACGCAGGACGATGTCATAGTGACAAAAGTGCGGTCGCTGTTAAAACCCCGCCCGATGAAAGAGATTCTTGTTGAGGACCGTTTCGAGCGGGTGAAAACCGTGGCGGCAGCAGCAGGGATCAAGGTCACGGCCCCGAACCTCGAGAGCGTGATAGCAGGGTCGCCTTTTTTCGTAATCAGGGGCAACCGTGACGAAGTCGAAGCCCGGATAAAAAAAGAGATGACAGAGATCCACGTCAAACTGGCCGACGAGGGAATCGTGATCAAGGCAGATACCATCGGGGCGCTTGAAGCGCTCTGCAAGGAACTGGAGGGAAAGGGCATCGGGGTGATGCGGGCAGAGGTCGGTCCCGTAAGCCGCCACGACCTTATCGACACCGAAACTATCAAAAACCCGGTGTTTCGTGTCCTTCTCTCTTTTAACACCCAGATCCTTCCTGATGCTGCCGAGATGATCAAAAACCCGCTCTACACGCAGGTCAAGGTATTTGAAGGCCGGGTGATCTACCAGCTGATCGACCAGTATCTGGCATGGCGGGATGAGCAGAAACGGCTGCAGGAAAAGCAGAGATTTGAACATATCGTGATGCCGGCAAAGATCCGGCTCCTTCCGGATTGTGTATTCCGGCAGAGCAACCCGGCTGTGGTGGGAGTGAGGGTACTTGGCGGAAAACTCCGCAGCGATGTGAACCTGGTTAAAACCGATGGAAAGAAAGTCGGGCATCTTAAATCCATGCAGCTCCGCCAGGAATCCATTCGCGAGGCCGATGCCGGACTCGAAGTCGCAATATCGATTGAGGGTGTAACGGTCGGGCGGCAGTTGTTTGTGGGGGATGATCTGTTCGTAGACATTCCCGAGCGGCATGTAAAGGTGCTTGAACGTGAAATGCTCAAAACACTGAACGTGAACACGCAGGAAATTCTCAACGAGTTCACGACGATGAGAAGAAAAGAGGATCCGTTCTGGGGAAAATGATGCGAACGGACCCGCGGAACACGCGAGGGTTTAATAATATACCGGTATAATAAAATGGGTACTTCTCATGTGTAGGCATAATTGCCGGCAGTCAAGAGACGTGAAAGATTCAATACCGGGTTTTTAAAAAAACCCAATAAGGAGCATTCAGTATGGTGGAGTTAAAGATCGTAGTATCAGATCCAAAGACCGGACGTGCCTTTAATGTGGACGCGAGTGGCGGGGCAGCAGGAGCAATCGTTGGTAAACGAATCGGAGAGGAGATTGATGCAGGTTCACTGGGGCTTGCAGGGTATAAAATCCTGATTACCGGAGCGTCAGACAGGACCGGGATACCCGCAAAAAAGAGCCTGCCGGGAGCAGGCCGCAAGAAACTGCTTATGACAGAAGGTGTGGGATTCCATCCGACGATGGAAGGTGAACGCCGGAGAAAGACTATCCGGTCAAATGAGATCACCGCTGACTTCGTTCAGATAAATGCCCGGGTAACCACCTACGGGGATAAAACCCTGGATGAGCTTTTCCCTAAGGTTGCCGGAGAGAAAACTGAAAAACCGGTAAAAGCCGGCAGAAGATAAAATATCCATTCTTTTTTGGTTTTAATCAGCAGTTCAATAGTAATCAGTGATTTGAAAAATTAAAAAAAGTTATACCTGATAGGTAACACTTACTTTACCGAATGCAGTAGAATTCGCCGCTGATGTGAGCAATCTGCCGTCTTTCCATATCTCAGCCGTGAGAGCATGGGAAGACTTGTCCTCTTTATAGAAAGTCGCTGTAACAGTTCCCGCTGCATTTTCAATGGTGTATAACCTGTCACCGGAGTTTCTCACTTTCTGGGTCGCGTCATTGACGCCGTATGTCCCATTAAACCCGCCAATATAACTGACTTTGACAAATACACCGGTGGCCGGTATAATGACAGGTGTTGTTGGCTTTACCGTGGGAAACGTCGTCCCCCCCGTGACCTGTGTCTGTGTACCAGAGGGCGTCGTTGTAGTCTGTGGCGTCGGCTGTTGACCTACACACCCGCTCGTTACAACAATTCCCGCCAGGAACAAAACTGCAAAGAGCAATACCCACTTATTTTCCCCAGAATCGTGTCTGCTTTTTATCATTAAATGCACCTCACCAAATCTGTTTGATGATATATAACAACAAATAGTCGAAATACTTTGTCGTTACCTTTGTTCAGAACCTGCCATCAGCTCCGTTATAAATGGACAGGATTGTTGCAGTCAGCCTTTTTTTATGGTCCCTGCAAGCGCATCTCTCTGGTCTTTAAAAGGAACATTGTATTTTTTCGCAAGCAGGACAAGTGCAGCTGCCGGCAGAAGATTCCCGTCAAACTGCTCTTTGATGATCCGGTTCATTTCAGAAACGACTGCGGTTTCCTGAATACCCTGAGCTTTTGCAATCCTGCCGATCAGTTCCTGCGATGGATCATTACGTTCAAAGATGGATGACGTGGGTTTGAACCCGACAGGAACAATGATCTCATGTATGTCAAAGCGGGGGGAGAAAACCCCGTTCTGCTGGCTGAGAAGCCCGTCTTCTTCAGCCCTGATGAGAAGCATATTTGCCTGCTCGGTACTCATCCACTTCCGGTCGAGAGCGTAATAATAGACCAGCTCGTTCTTCCGCATCCCGGTCTTCCGGGTATGCTTGAAGGGGGCTGAAATCGTGATCTTAAGGGTCACTTCGAGGCACCCAGAAGGATATTTTTCATATCCAGCGCATCGAGACCCTCGCCCCGGCCCTCTTTTGCGATATCAATATCGGTTCTTGATACCTTATCGGTCAGGCGGAGAAAGAAGACCTCGTTGCCAATTGGCACCTTGCCCCCTCCCCGCAGGGCGAGCAGGAGTATGGATATCTGCAGATCGACGGCCTCTGTTATTGTTCCTGGACGAAGTACATCCGGCGTGATGTCCCCGAATGTCGCGCGATCGATCGCAATTTTCACCTTTGTCTTTACCTTTACCAGTTCTTTTTCGGTCTTTTTGGTTGACTCGGCATTGTCAAGTCCGGCAACGTATTTCAGGGTCTCGTTAAACGGCATTCCCATGGCAAATGAGAGATCAATCCGCTGGGGGAAACGATAATAGATCCTTCGCATAGCTACACTATGGAGGGTCATAAAGAAAAAAGATTGCTGGAAACCAGTTCAGAAAGACTACCGGAAATGCCGGAATTTTTCAGAACAGGGTAATCCCATGAAAGAAGAAGTCACACGCCTTGTAAGATTGATCTAAAAAAAATCTGTTTTGTTGAATAGGGGGGAATTTATTCGAGTAACACTGCGTTGATAACGCCGTCCTGCCCCGGGCGGCTCATGATACGGGCATTCCCAATCTCTGTCTTGATAATTGCGCCTTTGGTCAGAAGATTTCTCCGCACGTAGTTCGGGTTTGCCCCGTTTTCGATAACACTCGCAATCCTGACCTTTTTACTCTCACCATTTTTGAGGTCGGTCACATTTGCAAAATCTGCCCGGAGCGCCCGGACTTTCTGGTTTGCACCGGTGGTCCGGATATTTTTTCTCCGGTTTTCACCGATATGAGTGTCTGCGGGTGCGAGCCCGATCTCCGTCCTCCGCTTCATTTGTGCCGGGCGGCGCCTGCCACCGGTTACCTTTCGTACTGATTCTCCCTGCCACTGCATGGTGTCACTCTCTTGTATAAAGTTCTCCGGAACCTGTCCCGGAGATGGTGCTCTATATATTCCCTTCAGAATTATTTATACTATTTCCCGATTTTTTCCCCATTTTCCCATCAGACCAGCTGAACCGGCAGCATACAGAAAAAAATCCGGTCTCCTGCGCAAAAAAAAGATTTTCCTTCCCCGAGTACCGTTAGCAGCGGTGACTATTCACGCAAGAATAGCATCAAGGAGTGTCGCAATACCGTCACCGGTCTTCAGATTTGTTCTGAATACGGGCATTGTGGGATTATACCGGCGGATATCCGACTCCATCCTGTCGAGATTGGCTCCAACAAGCGGAGCAAGATCAATTTTGTTTATCACACCAATAGTGCAGTCACGGAACATCATCGGGTGCTTGTTTACCACATCATCGCCTTCCGTTGAGCTCACAATAACGATTCTTTTCTCTGCTCCGAGACGAAAATCGGTAGGACAGACCATATTTCCAACATTCTCTATAAACAGTATATCTATATCGTCAAGTGGCAGGTGTTCGATCGCGTGTTCGACGAGGTGGGCATCAAGATGGCATTCCTTACCGGTATTTGCATTGAAAGCCGGGATACCCAGCGCGACAAGCCTCCTGAAATCATCATCCCCGTACACATCGCCGGCAATTGCGCCCGTTGAAAGCCCCTTTCTGGAGAGCAGGGGGACAAGGCGCTCGATAAGTGCTGTTTTTCCTGATCCAATGGCTCCAAGCAGGTCGAATGCCCGGACTCCATGGGCCTTAAGGTTTTTCGCGTTATTGTCGGCAAGCGTGTTGTTGACGTCGTAGATATCCTTCTCAACCCTGACGTCGATGTGATGCATACTACAAGGTGGGAGCGTACACTGTTTATACCTTGACCCCCCAAATCTCAGGTAATGGTACAAGGTGAGTGCATACTGTATCCCTGCTATTTCAATGCGGCATATACCCGTCGTCAGGGAAGAAGGGTATCACTGAACCGCGGGGTAAAAGCCCCGGTGATCAACGATCTTGAACGCGCACTCAAGCGCATCGGTGTCGCGTTCAGGGTCGAGGACCACCATCATTCCGCACACTGGATTCGGCGTGAAGGTCGTGTTGTTGTCATGTGGCAGGAGGGTAAGGAGGCGCTCATAAAGAAAGTCGCGCAAAAACTCGAGGTGAAACGTTGAGTGGGATGTATGATCTGCATACCCATTCCATCCTGTCTGATGGAGAGATGCTTCCCATCGAACTGATACGCAGGATGGCAGTGCTCGGTTACACGACAGTCGCAATTACGGATCATGTCGATCCATCCAATACCCTGTCCGTCATTGAATCGCTTGACCAGGTCCGAATATCTGCAGGTCTTTTCGGTGTCAGGCTGCTATGCGGTGTTGAGATCACTCATGTTCCTCCATCACAGATAGCGGATCTTGCACAAAAAGCAAAAACTGCCGGGGCAGATATCGTCGTCGTCCATGGAGAGACTCCTGTGGAGCCTGTGGCAGCCGGAACGAACCATGCAGCCTGCGGGTGCAGGTATGTGAACGTACTTGCACACCCCGGGCTTATCAGCAACGAAGATGCACTTCTTGCTGCAAAGAACGGCATTGCGCTTGAGATAACATCCCGGGGCGGCCACAACCGGGCAAATGGCCACGTAGTCCGGGTCGCCCGCGAAACAGCCTGCCAGATCGTGGTTGACTCGGATGCGCATGCTCCTGGAGACCTGCTGGATGAGCGCGCGAAATTTATTGTTGCAAAAGGGGCCGGACTGACCGATGCGGAGTGTAAACAGGTTATATCTTTAAATATCGACCACTTTCTTATTTCCTGAAATTTCTATTTATACTTTCACGCAACCTTTAAATATCGAAATGACCCATATATATAAATTACTAAATTAATCCAGTGCCATTGTATCTTTGAGGTTGTTGTGTGAAGGTTGTTGGTCGAGCGATGAGCACCGTTGGCAGCCGGATGCTCATTATTCAATGCGATGCCGCCCAGCTCCCCCCATTATATTGCGAAGTAACTGACCGTCATTTGAAACCAGTGGGAAAAATTCTTGATCTTTTCGGGAATATCAAAGCACCCTATGCAGCAGTTCTCTGCCGCGAAAAATGCACGGTCCAGCCCAATGAAAAACTCTTCACAAAGTGATAGCACAACACCCGGGATACGCCGGTTCCGAACATGAAATGTATAAAATGGTGAATCTTTATGCAGGAAGTTGAAAAATTAAAAGTCCTTCAGAGTGAGAGGGAAGCACTCAAATTACGCACGAAGGGTAAAGAGGTCGAGAAGAAGGCCGAGAATCATACTGAGACCGTCTGCCCGGAATGCGGGGGCAGACAGCTTGTTCATGATTACGAGCGGGCAGAACTTGTCTGTCAGAGCTGCGGTCTTGTCATTGATGGTGACTTTATAGACCGCGGTCCCGAGTGGCGGGCATTCGACCATGACCAGCGTATGAAACGTTCACGGGTCGGGGCTCCCATGACATTTACGATCCACGACAAAGGTCTTTCAACAATGATCGACTGGCGCAACCGTGACTCGTATGGCAGGGCAATCTCATCCAAAAACCGTGCACAGCTCTACCGGCTTCGCAAATGGCAGCGCCGTATCCGGGTCAGCAATGCAACTGAGCGCAATCTTGCATTTGCTCTCTCGGAACTTGATCGGATGGCGTCTGCTCTTGGTCTCCCGAGAAATGTCCGGGAAACCGCAGCGGTTGTCTACCGTGATGCGGTTGACAAAAACCTGATCCGGGGGCGGAGTATTGAGGGGGTTGCTGCAGCTGCGCTCTACGCAGCCTGCCGCCAGTGTAATGTACCCCGCACCCTTGACGAGATTGCAGAGGTTTCCCGTGTGTCCAGGAAAGAGATCGGCAGGACATACCGGTTCATTTCCCGGGAACTCGGGCTTAAGCTTCTCCCGACCTCGCCCATCGATTACGTACCGCGCTTCTGCTCAGGGCTTACCCTGAAAGGAGAAGTCCAGAGCCGTGCCGTGGAGATCCTGCGCCAGGCAGGAGAACGCGAATTAACAAGCGGCAGGGGCCCAACCGGAGTCGCTGCGGCCGCGATTTATATCTCATCAATTCTTGGCGGCGAACGCCGCACCCAGCGGGAAGTGGCTGAAGTAGCGGGAGTTACTGAAGTCACTATCAGGAACAGATATAAGGAACTGGCAGAAAAGTTAGATATCGAGATTATTCTCTGATATCCTCTCATTTTTGGGCTCGTAGATCAGGGGTAGATCGTTACGTTCGCAACGTAAAGGCCGCGGGTTCAATTCCCGCCGGGTCCATGCATCCTGTCTTTTTCCGGAATTGTACAGCAACCTGAATCGAAGAATACGATCATCCAGTACTATTTTTGCGCTTCGGAAAAATGTGGAGCAAAAATCATGCGATTCACGCGATTTTCCTGCTTCTCAGCGCAGGGTTTCCACAATCGATATATGATCCTGTCTGATACCTATATAGTTACAGAAATAACCGTGACCTGAGAAAGGGGGAGAAATCACCATGATACGAACCGGATACAATATCAATTATATTTTCATCATGCTTTTAGCCAGTATCTTTCTTGTCCTGCCTGCCAGTGCCATAACGGTGGCAATGTACGGGACCGGCTCGGGATTCAGTCCCGAGCTCCATAATGATACCGTGATCGTTGCGGCGTCAATTCCCGGGTCATCCGGGCCGGACCTGGACAGTCATATCGACCAGTTTACCGATCCCTCAGTCGACGTGATTATTCTCGGGGGTGAGGATACATTCAGCCTCCAGACTGCTGCCAGAATTGAGACCGCTGTTGCAGGGGGTAAGATCCTCATCGTCACCTACCCGTGCAATAAAAAACTTGGCGCGAGCCTGCCCGCAGCCAACGGGGGAACAACTTCCGGGGGTCAGTTCCTTGAACTCGCTGATGCCAACAAGGTCACGACACAGGAGATTTTCAATGGTCTTCCTTCGCGTTATTCCCTGACGGGCACTGCCCAGGATCGTGAGCGGAGTGTAGCCACCAAGGGATCTGTCACCCTCCTGAATTACGACACCGGGACCCCCGCACTTCTCTATATGAAGTACGGGAAAGGCTACGTCATTGAATGGACGACGGTACCCACACCCACGTACATGGGAATAGATGCAGCAGATACTATAAATTACCGCCTTATTTCCAGCCTTCTCCCGTTGACAACGTCTACGGTGGTACCGACAACAGTCCCTGAGACCACGACCAGCACACCCGTGAATGTTACCGCCACGCCAACACCCACGGAATCCGTCCCGTCCCAGCCGGTCACGGGAAACGTTACCGTCCATTCATCCCCACCCGGGGCGAGCATCCTGATTGACGGAGTCTATTGGGGTACGACCCCGACCACGGTCGCAGACATCACCCCGGGGAACCATATCATCCGCCTGACACTGAGCGGATATTACGATTACGAGGGGACCATCTACATTATTGCCGGGAAGACAGCAAGTGCATTCGGGACCCTGCCCCCCCTGAACCTGAATACCGCAACTCCCGTAGCAACACCGATTGTAGTAACGGTGCCGGTGACCGCGGAACCCACACAACAGGCAGGATTCATGGACAATAATATCCTTGTAGCAATAATCGGTGTTGTCACAGCAATAATCGGGGCCGTAGCGACTATCTTTACCCATAAGGCAAAGAAAGAGTAGGCAGCCCGGTCTGGTATCCCCCCTTTTTCAGCATGTCTTCGCAATAGTACAGGATGGCATAGATGTTTTCAAGGCGGGATCAGTAACAACTATATGGAATCCGCTGAAAAATAGTATACCGCAAAATTACAGAGGGGCTCGTAGATCAGGGGTAGATCGTCACGTTTGCAACGTGAAGGCCACGGGTTCAAATCCCGTCGAGTCCATCCGGATTTTTTTTATTCAATCGATCCAGTCGAGCGAGACCTGGGGTTTTTCCTGTTCTTTACGCTTCTGCAACTTTTCTTTCACGTTTTTTACTGCAAGAACCGCCGGTGAATTCTGTTCATACTGACCATAGTCCATATACTCATGGGTAATCCGATCATTGCCGCTCACGACAATTTCCCGGACTGGCGCCGGGCGCTGTTCATTTCTGACGTATGACGAATTCCCGGCAGCTGGTGCATTGTATATTTCTGACGGGGGTCCTTCAGGGTCGTGAACTGGTTCAGCTGGAGAAAGGGGAGGGGGAGCAAGGTTCTGGATCGGGGGAGGAGGCGGGACCGCTACATGAGATTCCACCTGGTTCCCCGACCGGTATATCAGAAAGTCCACAAAATCCTCGACTTCCTTTCTCTGATCGGCTGACAACCTGTCCATTTTACTCTC
>DATEXZ010000147.1:0-2294 GCA_035256445.1 Methanoregula sp. | reverse complement strand
GTCATTTTGCGCGGCATTGCAATGGTGGGACCAGATTTTTCAGCATACACGGCGTGGCCAGACGGGAGCTGGAAAATTTACGGATGAAGGGATCTTTTTTTTTGACTGTAGCTCCCTCATTTTTCAGATATCGCCCGGAATGGCAATCGGGGCTCAATTCAAGCATATCAGAATAATGGAGGGTTCCCGGTGACCGGTCTTATTGAGGGGATTTTGGAGGCTTGTTTCCGGATTACCGATTATCTCATCCCAAATCCAAAACCGGGGATACAATGGTGAGAAAAACCGGCCTTATTATTCCCTATTGGATGGCAAATTGTTTCCCGGGTGACCTGGAGCAGGTGAAATGAGTACAGGGCAGACAGGGTATCTCTGCCGAAAACGGGTTAAAAAAAATATAAAAAAGACTCAGGTATTATCGATTTCTTTGAGCGTTTTGTCGGCAAGTTCTTTCATGCGGGCAGATATCCTGCTCGAGGATGAGTAATCCACTTCCTTCATCGCATTGGCAATTTCGTTACCCAGGACAAAGATCGCGTATTTATGCTCCATCTTGCTCTTGTGCTGCTGGGAGGGGGTGATCTTCAGGGCATTGTACTGCGCAAACTTGAGGTTGGGATTTAACGCTTCGAAATATACCTTGACATCATAGAGCATCTGGTGAAGGTTAATCAGTTCCTCTTTGTGCATGCATTTACTCCGGACAATAACGTAGTTTTACTCACCATAAATACATATGCCTCTGGGGTATCAGGGGTATTATGAACCCATTTTCATCAAACGGATGGATAATGGCCGTTTAATAATTCCCTTGAAATCTTTTGCTGCCACATAGGCAAGCCCTTTGCCTACGAGGCGGTCGAGCAGCTTCTGGTCGACTGCCCGGTCAACGACAAGCCCGGTAACGGAACTGTCAACGGACTCCATGGCCTTTTCCACTTCGTCAGACCGCATCTCTTTTGCCACGGTCAGGTCATCGGTGAGGAACCGGGCAAGGCTGTTGCCCTTGACATCCTCGATGTGGTCCCGCAGGGTGAGCGGTCCCCGGTTCCCTTCCCGTGTGCTCCCCTCGCGGGGTTTCTTTACCGGGGCGGACTGTTTTGCCCTTCTGTCCGTTGCTCCCCCTTCATCGGCTGAAGGGCGGGGCATTCTCATGTCCTGTGAGATCTCGGCGGAGTCTTCGAAGTACTGGTCGCGGATGTATTCGACCGGCACCTTGTTGCGCAGCGTCTTGATGACCTCTTTTCTTGCCATGTCCTCGACGCTCTTTCCTTTCGGGGAAAAGGCGACAAAGTCGATGTCGGCAACCTGCAGGAGTTCCCGCAGGATCAGTTCGCCGCCGCGGTCCCCGTCGAAAAAGGCAGTGGCTGTTTTCTTTTCGCAGAGCTCCTCGACGATCTTCGGGATATGGGTCCCTTCCACGGCAACCGCATTTTTTATCCCGAAGCGGAGGAGGTTCAGGACATCTGCCCTGCCCTCAACGATGATGATGGCGTCCGATTCAAGCACATTGGGGCCTGCCGGGACCCTCTCTTCGCCTAAGGACCCGATCTTTTCGATCCGGAGGGTCTGGCGGACATCGTCCAGCAGCTCGTCGCTGTCGATGGTCCCGTCCTCGAACCGGTCCATGAGGATCTCCTTTGCCCGTTCGACAATCTTTTTCCGCTTGACGACACGGATATCCTCGACCGATTCCACGGTGACATGGGCGACACATGGCCCGACACGGTCGATCGTTTCGAGAGAAGCGGCAAGGATGGCGGTCTCTGCCCGGTCAAGTGAGGTGGAGATCAGGATCTCCCCCTTTGTCTCGCCTTTCTTGCTCGTTATCTGGACGTCAATGCGCCCGACACGTCCTGTTCTCTGGAGATCCCGCAGATCAAGATCTTCGCCGAGTAACCCTTCAGTCTGACCGAATATGGCTCCGACTACGTCAGGTTTCTCGACCACCCCCTCTGCAGTGAGGCTGATGTGAATAAGGTACTTGGTAGTATCTGGTGAATACACGTAAACGCACCCCCATGAATCATACAACTGATGGCATGCCTGATCATAGGTATGTATTTATATTTCCTGTAAAATTACTTAAATTATCTCCATGAGGTAAACACAATCGGGTAACTATCCGATCCTTGATCCAAACATTTTATGAAGAGGTGTCCTGGCAAGGGTGGAGTGATACTACGAAACACCGTTGCAATTCGACAAATGTATGAGCACTCCGATAAACATCCTAGAATTTTCAACAGAATGCTGATTGAGAATCCACTATCCCCCAATCTTGAATTTTTGTT
>DATEXZ010000146.1:0-28321 GCA_035256445.1 Methanoregula sp. | reverse complement strand
GGGGGGGTATGACCGGGAAAGCGTGAGAAAAAAGGTGGGATTCAGGAAAGAGTGAGTGATCCTACTACACGGAGTTTACCGCCTTCGAGATAGTGCAGAACAACACGTGCATGTGGAGGGTATATAAGTGCTTTTTCCATGGAAAGGGTAATTTCAGGCATTCTCCAGTCCCCTTCTGTGACAACTTTGTCAACGCGGGTGGGAATAAACTGCATCCAGTGACCGGCATAAATCACCATTCCTTCGTTCAGAGGAGATGGCCAGTACTTCACGAGCTGCGCTTTTCCTGTAATTGTTGTTGAATATGTTATTGTGGGATCATTTGTCAGAACAAATCCCCGGTCAAGTTCTTCCGCATCGAGGTTTTTCAGGGCAAGACCAACCCGGTCTCCCGTTTCTGCATAATCCGCGTCTTCATCGTGTTTCTGGATAGAACGGATCTGAGCGGTTTTTTCTGTGGGGAGGACTTTCAGGGTATCGTGCTTTTTAATGACTCCCTGGGATACACAGCCTAGTACAACGATCCCAACTCCTTTCACATTGAAGTGATGATCAACAGGAACTGCACCATTGCTCCCGGTAGGCTTAGCTTTATGATGAGCGGTAAGTTTGACGGCAATTTCGAGGATTTTTTCCCGGAGGCCGACAATATCTTCATCCATCACCTCATAATGTTCAATGACAGTTCCTCTGATAAGGGGTGCAATCTGGTCAATGGTTATGTAATTCCTGAGGATCAGGAAACCAGATGATTTTCCGGCACACTGGAGCATGAGTACAGATTCCCCGAATGAGGCATCGATCTCATTAACGACCAGGATTACTCGGTCTGCAAGGGATACTGCATAAAAGAGCGAGGATAATTTTTCGGGATACCTCGTCGGCTCTATGAGGGTGACTGTTGCATCACCTTTCTTCATATTATAAAATGTGATATCGCTGGCTGTTCCTTTCTTTCCCAGATCTTTGGCATAATCCGGTGGAGCGAGAACAGCGACGGTGAGATTGGACATAGAGAATGATAGGATGTCTGGAAATAAGAGATTTTATGCAAAAAGAGAGAAAGTCCATCCAAATCAATATTCCTTCCTGTTTTTTTCACCTGCCATCAGGTTCTCAGAGGTATCAGGGTCATCAATTTTTCAATTGTTTTAGGGTATAGTGTCATTTTAACCACCAACTTTTATCAAAGATACGACGTAAAAAGTGAACAACTATTGTATCCAAATAATTTTCAATAAAAGAAATCCTTTGTGCCAGGTAAAGCGAATTCTGGAATTATCGGGTTTATCGCATTTTGGGGACGCCACAGAGGCGGGGACAAGCCAAAAGCGAAGTCTCCCATAGCGTGTGAATGAGTGGATACCATCCAATAAACATATGACTTTTTGGCTTTGTTGAAATCCTCACAATATTTCTCTCAACGCTCTTTTTGGGTTACGGCACGTGATGCCTCCGCCCCCGCCGCTGTGGCATCCCCTCTGGAGCGATAATTCCAGAGAAGGTAATACAACACCATCGCAAAGCGCCGGGGCGGTTCGGGGGGACAGGCACTGTTCCCCTCCGATAATAGGTGATTCGCAATTTGTTGAAATCTTAGTATTTCCCATGAAAATAAATTAAACGGATTTGAGTAATGGAATGTTTAATTCCTCATAATTATTTGCGATGAACCCCGCCGCCCCCGACGGGGCGCCCCCGCGGCGGATCAGTGTCTATAAGCATATTTGTAAACACCGCACTGCCCCGCCGTGCCTCGAAGAGGCCCTGAGGCGGGGAGCCCTCATAGAATTACATGGTTTAATGATTTTCATGGTTCGGGTGTGAACTCCCGTTCATGTGTGTTTCAACAGAGCCCCGATTTTTTAGTCGCTAGAATGTGACTATCCCCTTGTTTTATTATGGAATTATAAGAAAGCAAACTACAAATGTAAGCTCTGATTTCATATTCCAGAGGATAAACCAGAACTGATTTTTCCGTGCCCACTGACATTTCGTGGATCTTTTATCTGCGGTTCGGGGTCCGGTTATCCATTCAGAATACCTGGTACCATAATCAAACACTGCGAAAAATTGTGAAAATTTTCCGACTGCCTTGTGTATATTCAGCAGGATCGCCACTCTCATGAATATATTTTAAACAAAAAGGGTATATATCTGATAAAGGAATTGAGTCCCGGCCTGCCGCTCCTGATTCAATCTCTTTCATCGTAAGATTACAGATAATCAGGTAATGTGAATGCACTTCGATCTGACCGTGATAATACCAACATTTAACGAGGAAGAAAACATCGAAAAAATGGTTTTTGCTGTTGATTCAGTTTGCAGAGCACATAATATTTCTGAAGAAATTCTTGTTGTAGATGACAGTTCAGCTGACAATACCATTACTATTGTAAAAAGACTGATGGAGGGTAATCCTTTTCTTCACCTTCTCATCCGTACTCAGAACCCGGGGCTCTCCCCATCCATCTATGACGGAATAAAAGAGGCGGGATCAGATTTGGTTCAGTGCCTTGACTGTGATTTTTCACATCCTCCAGAAAAAATCCCGGTTTTTTACAACCTCCTTAAAAATAATGGATATGATATGGTTATCGGAAGCCGCTATATCAAAGGGGGTGAAGTTATTAACTGGCCATTACTACGCAGAGTGCTCTCATCGGGTGCAGCGCTTCTTAGTCGGCTCCTGATTCCCCACATTAAAGATTCGGGGAGTGGATTTTTTGCAATTAACCGGGATATTCTCAAAGCTACCCGACTTTCACCCCGTGGCTTCAGGATGGGTTTTGAAATCCTTGGGAAGGCCCACTGGACACGGGTACAGGAAATCCCCATTATTTTTAAGGACAGGGAGTTCGGACAAAGCAAGTTGAAAGGAAGAATTATATACGATTTCCTTATCCAGTGCGGGTCGATACTCCATTATAATTTCATTGACCGGCAGAGTAATAACATCATTCGTGCATGGAAGATATTCCTGTACCGGTGAATTTTTTTGAATCAGAGGATGTTGAAAGGAGGACAATGATATGAAACGGCGCAGGATTATCAGCATTGTCCAGGGAGTTATTGCAGTAATGATACTTCTGCTGCTCGTCAGTTCCATTGATCTCCAGATTACCCTTTCACTTCTGACACATCTTGATATCGGATTTATTCTTCTCGCGGGTTTATGTTATTTCTTAAACAACCTGCTGATGGCATACCGGATAAAAAAGATTCTGTTTGCTATGGGTGAAAACATCAGACTTCGTGTGACATTTTTCTCTCACATGGCAGGGATGCTTCTCTCTGATTTTACACCCGCACGGAGTGGATATCTTTACGTGGCAATCGCGCTGAATGACCGTGATGTTCCCATGGAAAAGGGAATCGCCACGATAACCAGCACGTATCTTTATGATCTCACGTTCAAGATGATTGTTGCTATTTTGGGAGCATATTTCCTCTATTCTTACATATTTGCCGATCGGCTCAGTCTCGCAATCATTACGACATTCCTTCTTATAATTGCCGTAATCGCAGGATATGTTATCATTATGCATCCTGGCGAACGACTCAGAACCTTCCTGCAGAAGAGAGAATTTTTAAAAAAAGTCCTGGTTTTCGGTGAGCAGAGTCGTTCTATCCAGAAATTTGCCCCATTCATTCTCTCCATTACCCTTATAGGCTGGATTCTTAGGGGACTCCAGTGGTTTCTTATTGTACTCTCAATGCACCAGTTTTTTCTTACCCCGCTCGATGCACTGCTCCTGAATCCATTGCTGACCTTGTTCTCCCTCATCCCGCTTACCCCGGCAGGGTGGGGGATTCAGGAAGCAGGAATTGTTTTGGTGTTTACCGCGATGGGCATCAGTGCTACAATCGCAACATCATTTGCCCTTATCACACGTCTCGTTGAGGTGGGAGTCGATCTTCTCGGATTAAGAAAATTTCTCTCTAATCCATTGAGAAATACGGGCCTGTTATCTTTTTACAATACGATTGAGGGAGATATAGATGAAAAGGCCTATAACTCTGACATGCTGGTCCAGCGGTACTTCCAGAGAAGAAAAACTGAGGTTATCATTGATTCCTTGACGGTTAAACCCGGTTCGGTAATCATCGACATTGGATGTGGTAGCGGCGTTCAGCTCAGACAAATCGGGAACCGTGGGTATGCACATGCCATCGGTATTGATGTTAACCTGAATGCGATTCGTTTTGCACGGGGCAGAGGTCTTCCAGATACCGAATTCATTATCGCCGATGCGCAATACCTTCCCGTTAAATCATCCAGCGCAGATACGATCATCTGTGCGGAAATTATTGAACACCTTAAGAGCCCTGACCGTCTTGCTAACGAAATAGAAAGGGTTCTGAAACAAGGTGGTGAGGTAGTCATCACCACTCCTAATGACCGATCTGTATGGGGGGCCTATGAACTTCTCTGGGATGCGTTTGGCAGGGGCAGAAATTATGGTGAGACGCACCTGAGATTTTTTTCAGAAGAAGGTCTTAGAAATATTTTCTCGGACTTTTCAGAATGCAAAACGAGATCACTCTTTTTTGTCTCTCCGCTTTTCGCACTTACAAACAGCAACCGGTTACTGGAAATCGGGATAAGACTGGATCGGATATTTGAGAGATGGGGGTTGGGCGTTTCACTCGTAATGTATGCCAGAAAATGAATGTCTGCGTCTTCCCGTTTTGAAAAAAGGCTTGTCAGAAATATCACGGTAATTTATTTTTGGTCACTACCGTGAGACAGCAGATAAATACCTGTACGTTCCGTATCAAACCGTGCATTTTCTTCAAGCCACGCAAGCGCATCCCCCTCCGGGTTCATTGCTGAAATATCACCTGTTACAATATAGTAGATGCTATTGTTTCCTTTCAGCCGGCTTATTTTTTCAAGATCCGTGCGGTTATTTGCCCCGTATTCAAATGTTCTGTCGGTAACATTCGAGTAATAATAATCGAATGGCACTGACATGTAGCTGGGCAGAAGCACGATCCAATCACCATCCTGGGTTTTTGCCTGCACCGTTCCCGCAAATCCACGCCAGTCCTCCTTGGTATAGCCGGAGTAATACTCCGCGAGGAGGGGGGCATTGATTACACCTATCAGGACCACCGTGACATACAACAGATTCCTGTTCGGGAAGAGCCGGAACAGGAGGGGAAAACTCGTAGAGACAAGGACAAAAAAAACAGGAAGGAGGTAGATGAGATATCGGGGATTCATCGTCATCTTTGAGGAAATCAGCACGCTGATAACAATTGGCAGAATGAGAAACATCGCTGAAAAGAGACACTTATTTCTGTCCCTGGTGTACAGGAAAACAAATCCGAGAGCCATAAGCAACAGATAGACGGAAGCAATAATCCAGTTTAATGAGGAGTACCCTCCTGAAAACCGGATAAATGTTTCCTGTACCAGTATTGGTCCTAGTACTCCATATGTCGGAGGAGATCCCGTAAGTCTGAAAAAACGCTCACCGACAATAAAAATAAGAGGAAGGCTCAGGATAAATGTCGTACAAAATGCTACCAGAAGATTTTTTGCACTACGGAAGTCCTTTTTCAGATCGGCCCCCCTGGTAATTATTGCATGGAGATAGATGACACCAAGTCCAACGAAAACATAATAATGCGTCCAGAAAGAAATCGCAGAAGCAATGCCAAACAGCACCCACCAAGTTGTATTGTCAGTCCGGAGAGAGAAAAAATATAATAAAATTACCAGCGAGAAAAGGAAAAGGACCAGGGAATATGAGTACGCTTCCTGGGAGTAGTAGATACCAAAATATGAGAACGTCAGAAGGGCTGCACTAATGATGCCAACGTTTTTATCATGGAATTCTTTACCAATCAGATAAAAAACCGGGATGGTAAGAATCCCGAGCACTGCCGGAACAGCACGCAGTACAAACTCACTCTGGCCAAAAACGAGCATGAGATGTTCGATCCAATGAAACAACGGGGGATGAAAATCCACAGAACGGCTGATTTCCCAGATTTCAAGAAAGCCGGGTTTCGACCAGTTATAGGTTGTTGCTTCGTCAAGCCAGAGAGAGTTAAAACCCAGATTGTAAAATCTCAGGACAAAAGCGAGAATTGTTAAGAATAGCAGAATTTGTGCATATCGGCTGTGAAATAAGACCGCCTTAATATTTCCGGGGGTGAGGTCACGAAATGATCGGACAGGAGATATAAAATCCCCGTCAAGATTCAAGACCTGATCCTGTCTTAATTTTTTCTCTTTTCCACGATCATCGCGTTTTTTTGCCATCGCTCTCAGATACTATTTCATAAATGATGTCATAAAGATTATTCCATTTAACGTGTTTTTTTCAAATAATCCTCATCGATTTGGAAAAAACAATAAAACATCGTTTTTTTAAACCAGGACATTATTACGAATCTGATTTCAGGAATAACGGTGACTTGATTGCCTCAAGAAGTTTCTCCTTACTGATCACTACAGCAGAGGATTCTTCGAGCATGAGATTAACCTTTTCATGACTGCCGGATCGCCTGAAATCTGTCCGTAGAGCAATAATCTTCTTCCCGAGTGCGGAGGCGTACCCCATCTCCCATGAAGTCCCTGAATCTGCATCCGCACCATCGATTATGGCAGTAAGGATATCTGAACTTTTAAGAGCCGATACGTTATCTGCAAAGATCTTTGCCTGCCCTTCTTTGTTTCTTGTTTCAGAATCATCACCCGTTTCCTGAGGAAGGAAAACATCAAATAAATTATTTCTCAATAATCCTGCAATTGACGCGTTATAGGTGCGTTCAGCTTCAGAAAAAAGCGGCGCTGCCAGATAAACATGATACTGGGAAAATATCGTCACATCCATTGCCGCAATACCGGAGAATTTTTTAAGAAATACACCGCGGCCTGCCTTTTTGGGAGATGCATCTCCGCTTTTGCCATAATACGTACTCGTAACACCACAGGTCGGTGATGAGTTAACTCCGAGGATACAGACCGGTGGACCACGTGTATCAATGATTTTCTTCACCTCTTCTGCCAGTGCATCAATCAGGGTGGTAAATTCAGGATAATTCAGCCTGTCGAGATATGTTCCTGGAGTGCGCCTGGCACCCAGATACAATGTCTCCGGGCAGGGGAGCGGTACCATTTCTATCCCGAACTTTTTACACCGTTCAATACAGCGTTCGAAGAGAACAAGATCCGAGGGATTTGTAATCCCCTCTGCACGCAATGAGGGATTGAGAATGCATGGGGCGCAGAGTACATACATTGATACAGTGTTCGCACGCACAGATGATCAATGATACCGCTGTATGCCTACAGGGATAACAGCTGTGACCCCCGTAAGTGCACGGTCAAAAAACTTGAGAAGGCCGGCTTTTTAAAAATTTTTACAAAAATTTCCCAGATTCCGCGAAATACCCTGCTTCTTGATCCCACAGCAGAACAGGCGTTTTCACCTGCAGATAAAAATATCCGGTCCATTACAGTACTGGATTGCTCATGGGTGGTTCTGGACACCGGAAAAGTAAGTTCCTGGCGAATCCGCAGGGCACTCCCCTTTTTGGTTGCTGCAAATCCAGTTAATTTCGGCAAGCCCTGCGTGCTATCCTCCATTGAAGCCCTTGCTGCTGCTTTATTTATCATGGGTGAAAGACAACGGGCATCAGATATCCTTTCGAAAGTCAGCTGGGGGATTCGATTTTTAGAGGTGAACCGGGAACCTCTCGAACTGTACGCGAATGCAAAGGATAGTACTGATGTGGTAAAAATTCAGGATCTGTTTATTTGAACTACGCTGAAAAAAAAAGTCATAATCTCAAACTAAACAAAAATGTAAATAAATTTACCTTTCATTTTGATTATAAGAAATATTAAGGGCTAAAATATAAGAAATCGAATGTTATAAAGTAACAATAGAAAATAATATCCTGTGTGTAACACGAGGAGTGGTAATTACTTTGACCGATCCCGGGGTAGTTTCAATTTTATGCGTAGATGATGAACCTCTGGTTTTAGAGGTAATTAAAAAATTTTTTGAGCATGAACCCGGATTTTCGGTAAAAACCTGTACAACCGGTAATGATGCATTGGAACTTTTGAATGCGCTCGAATTTGACGCCATTTTATCAGATTACAGCCTTCCTGACATAAATGGAATCGATTTACTCAGGGAGATCCGGGAAAGGGGATATTCCGGGCTCTTTATCATCGTCACCGGTAAGCATCATGCCAAGATTGCCATAGATGCATTAAATTATGGTGCGGACTATTACGTGCAAAAGGGAGGTGGTGTTGTACAGGACATCCCTCACCTTGCCGAATTCATACGCGCCAATGTTGAAAAAAACAGGAAAAACAGTACGTTGACTGAGAGTGAGAGGACATGTCGTTCAATTATCGAAAACCATTCCGATCTTCTCTGCCGTTTTTCTCTGCAGGGAGATATAAGTTTTGTAAGTAATTCATTTGTGGAATTCACCGGAAAACAGAACAACGAATGTATTGGCAGCAATTTTTTTTCACTTATTCCTCAGGAAGACTGCGAAAGGATTCAGGAGATTTTAAACAACCTGACCCAGATAAAGCCCGGGATTTTAATGGAACATAAGATCAGGATAAGTGATGGCGGATATCCTGTTCTTCAATGGAATTATCGTGCACTTTTCAATACCGACGGGGATAAAACCGGTTATCAGACTGCAGGGAGAGTTGTTGTGGAAATTGTTCAGGTTTCCGAAAAACACACTGCAAAAAATGAAAATTACACCGAATCTGTTTCGCTGACGGGTTTAAATGTTGAGGAGTCGTCTGACGACTGGAAAGAATTTGCGAAAACGATTGACGCACTTGATAACCCGGTTTTTGCTATAAACAAAGCTGGCGTTGTTATTGCATGGAATAAGGCCATGGAACAATTGACCGGTTTCGAGGCAAAAACGATAATGGGTAAGGGAAATCGCGAATATGCAGTTCCTTTTTATGGCGAACCTAAACCGATGCTTGTTGATTATATCGTTATGTCAGACGATAAAAACAAGGCCGTAAAATTCTCCGGAATTAAACAGACAGGGAATACCTATACCGGTGAAATGGATACGGTAAGAATTCGTGGAAAACCGATGAACTTGTGGGGCAAGGGAACCGCATTACATGATGAACGGGGTACATTGATTGCAGCGATTGAAACAGTAACGGTTGTTGAGAAGCCGCAATATGTAATAACCGCCGGTGATTCGGAAGAGGAAACATATATAGGGGGAATATCAAGCCCGACACTCAAGGTCACCGGGGAGAGCCTGCGTGGTGTGGGTGCCGGAGTTGTCTCATCCTCCGGGAAGGGATATGGTATTTATGCAACAAACCGCCGCTTGTTTGTTATCCAAAATCCCGATTTCGATCTATCAAAACCCAGAGGATTACAATATGAGCCCTTTGGTTTAGACGACCTTTTCGGAACCAAAGCAACCATCGATAATCGTCCGCGCACCATACAGACTCTTGAAAAATTAATGATTTACGAGATTTCGAAAGATAATCTTAAAACAATCGAATTGATGAATCCTCGTCTGCTTCCCGGTTTTCTGACACTCTATACAAAAGCAGGAGAATCGTTCAGGATGTTTATCGATCATAAAACAGCTTTTTCACAGATAGAACATCTGATAAAATCATTCTACCCGGAAATTCTGCAACTGGAGTGAGCCCTTTAATTAAAAATTATAAATTTCTTCTCCACGACAAAAAAATATTTGTTTATCATTCATCTTTTCATTTTTTAGAATCCCGTTGAACTCAAACCTATCTCCAAGAGTCCCGTTGATTGATTCTTTCCCCCAGGGTTTTACAGTTACCATAATATCTTCAAGTGGAGCGGTCCACATAGCTTTTTTTTATACAACCGCCATGTAAGAATGTATGATAAAGGTTGCTATCAATGGATATGGTACCATTGGAAAGCGCGTTGCCGATGCAGTTGCCGCCCAGAAAGATATGAAGGTAATCGGGGTATCAAAAACCCGGCCGAATGCCGAGGCTTTTATTGCAAAACAGAGAGGTTACCCGTTGTTCATTGCGGATATAGCGAAAAAAGCCGCATTCGAAAAAGCCGGTCTTACCGTTGCCGGATCTGTCGAAGACATGTGTAAACTGGCTGATGTAATCGTCGATGCAACCCCGGGGGATGTTGGTGCGACAAATAAGTCACTTTATGAAAAACTTGGGAAAAAGGCACTCTGGCAGGGTGGTGAAGGTCATGAGGTGGCCGGTTTCTCTTTCAATTCTTCCTGTAATTACAAAGAGGCGATAGGCAGGCAGTTTGTCAGGGTCGTATCATGCAACACGACAGGTCTTTGCAGGATAATTCATGAAATCGATAAGGAATATGGTGTAGCACATGTCCATGCAGTTATGGTGAGGCGCGGATCAGATCCCGGCGAGATCAAAAAGGGACCCATCGATGCGGTTGTTCTCGATCCCGTCAGTGTGCCGAGTCACCACGGTCCGGACCTGCAGACGGTATTGCCCCATATTTCAATTACCACGATGGCAATGATCGTGCCCACTACGATGATGCACATGCATGCGCTTCAGATTACTACAAAAAAACCAGTAACCCGTGAAAGGGTTATTGATCTTATCAAAACCCACCCGCGTCTGGGACTTATCAAAAAGACACTGGGAATTAAAAGTTCCGCCGAACTCAAGGAGTTCGCCATGGATCTCGGAAGACAACGTTCCGATCTCTGGGAGAACTGTATCTTCGAAGAATCAATCTATGCCAATAAAAACGAGCTCTGTTTTTTCCAGGCAATTCATCAGGAGGCTGATGTTGTCGTCGAGAATATTGATGCGATCCGTGCAATGACGGGGCTTGAAAAGGATGCGCTGAAATCCATAAAAACAACCAACGAGGCCCTGGGATTTTCCCCTATTCAGAATAACCATTAACACCCATCATATCCCATTATTTTTGATGGATGCGAACCAGCTGGCAACCCGGAATACTGTTGAAATCGTCACGGGCGAGGACCTCACTGCACTTCTTGCACAGGCGCACAAAACGGTCTATGCCGGGTATGAACCCAGTGGAGAGATACATCTCGGTCATCTCGTTACCATAAACAAGCTGGTCGATCTGCAGGCTGCCGGTTTCGATGTCATCGTCCTGCTTGCTGATCTTCACGCATTCCTTAACCGTAAAGGTACCATGGAGAAGGTGAAAGAGCTTGCTGAATACAACCAGCGGTGTTTCGAAGGGCTCGGTCTCACGAATGTCAGGTATGTACTCGGGTCCGATCTCCAGCTCAACCGGGACTACGAACTACTCCTGCTTCAACTCTCCCAGCAGATTACCCTGAACCGTGCAACCCGCAGTATGGATGAAGTAGGGAGACAAATGGATCATCCAACGGTTTCACAGATGATATATCCGATCATGCAGATGGCAGATATTGCCATGCTCGGCGTGGATGCAGCAGTAGGCGGTATTGATCAACGGAAGATTCATATGCTTGCCCGCGAGCACCTGATCAACTTCGGATACAAAGCTCCGGTCTGTATCCATACCCCAATCCTTAACGGGCTTGACGGAAAAAAGATGTCATCTTCGCAGGGTAACTATATTTCTGTAGCGGACACAGAAGAAGAAATCAGGAAAAAATGCCAGAAGGCGTTTTGTCCTCCGGAGGTTCCGGAGAACCCCATTCTTCAGATATTTCAGTACCATATTTTCCCCCGCCTCCCGAAGATTACCATTAAAAGACCGGAAAAATTCGGAGGGGACCGGATATTCATGAGCTACAGTGATCTCGAATCTTCATATGGCAGGGGCGAGGTACATCCGCTTGATCTAAAGAAATCCTGTGGCGAATCCCTTGTTGAGATACTTGCCCCGGTACGGGAGTATATACAGTAAATCATGTATTAACTGACGACTGGTTGGTGACCTGGGTGAGTTTGGAAAAACGACTGGATAAATTTGACAGGAAACTGGAAGAGATGGGTGTCCGCATAAAAGATGCTGACAACTTCAAAGTCTCTGAAGATGTATTTGATGAGGTCACACTCCTGGCACTCTACAAGCTCGTCCATAAAAAGTGGTTGTCCGTAATCGGTGGATCGATAAGTACCGGGAAGGAGGCCAATGTATTCTATGGTGAGCGTAACGGCGTTGGGGTTGCCATCAAAATCTATCGGATTCGCACAGCAAATTTTACAACGATGAGCTCTTACATCACGGGAGACCGGAGATTTTCCCGCGTGAAAAAATCCCGTAAAGAGCTTGTTTTTGCGTGGACCAGAAAGGAATATTCAAACCTTGCACGGGCTTGTGAGGCAGGTATTGCCGTTCCAGAACCACTCGTTTGGGACCGGAACATCCTTATTATGTCATACTTAGGAGAGAACGAGATACCCTATCCGCAGCTCAAAAATGCAGACATGAAAGACCCGGCGGATACCTATGCAATTATCCTGAAGTATATTGATATTCTCTACAACAAAGCGGAACTTGTGCATGGGGATTTGAGCGAATTCAATATATTATACGGGGACCAACCATATCTCATTGACATGGGTCAATCGGTCACCCGTGATCACCCCCGTGCTTATCAGTTTCTGATGCGGGACATCCGCAATATCAACAGGTTTTTTAAAAACCGCTGTGATGTGCGTAATGATATCGGGATTTTCAATGATGTTACCGGTCTTGATACTGCTAAACCATGATAACCTAAGACTACATTAACCTGTATACTAAAACAGCGCTGTGGAATGTGAGCGTATCCTGAATTCGAGGTGATAGGAAAATGATGCAAGAGATAAAGATTGCTGGAAGCCGGGTGGGCGTGCTGATTGGAAAAGGCGGCGCAACAAAAAAAGAGCTTGAGGAAAAGACCCATACTACAATTTCTGTTGATAGCAAGGAAGGGCTTGTGAAGGTTGAAGGTTCTGAAGAAAACACGATATCCCTCCTGCGGGCTGTAGAGATTATTAACGCTATAAACCGTGGATTTTCACCGGAACGGGCTTTTGAAATGATTGAGGATGAAGACCTGCTCCTTGATGTTATTGATCTCTCCAGTATGGCAGAAGGTACGCGTCAGCTCGATCGGCTCCGGGGGAGAATAATCGGAAAAGATGGTCGTGCACGGGAACAGATTGAGGATATGACCGATGTCGAGCTCTCGGTTTTTGGAAAAACAATAGCCCTCATCGGTTACCCGGAGCAATTGAAAACAGCCCGGGCGGCAATAGATATGCTCATCGAGGGGGTGCCTCATGAAAATGTCTTTGCATTCCTCGACAAGAAAAAGAAAGAGGCAAAACAGGATATGATCAGTTATTATTACTAATGCCGGAATACCATCAGATTCAGTGAGGTATTTTGATATTCCTCCGAGATATTGAATTCTAAATACAAATAAACGTTTTATTTCTGGAAATCCGGGACGTAATGAATTGAATGAATGATGTATTATTAAAACTGTTATGCTCATCCAGGATATCGCAATCCCAGATAATCTAAAGCAAAGATATACCCAAGCTGGAATTTCCGAACTGTACCCTCCCCAGTCAGAGTGTATTGAAAAAGGGATACTTACGGGAAAAAATATGCTCGTTGCCATTCCCACGGCAAGCGGAAAGACCCTGATTGCCGAAATGGCTATGCACAATAGCATCAAAGCCGGTGGAAAGTGCCTCTATATCGTTCCCCTCAAAGCTCTTGCATCCGAAAAATTTGAGGAGTTCAGCAATAAAGAGGTAAAGGTTGGAATTGCGACCGGCGATCTTGACCGTCGTGATGATCTGCTCGGGAGAAATGATATCATTGTTGCTACCAGTGAAAAGGTGGATTCTCTTTTGCGCAATAATGCGCGCTGGATTGGAGATATCAGTCTCATCGTTATTGATGAAATACACCTGATTGACTCCGAAAGCAGGGGTCCGACGCTGGAAATGGTGATCGCCAAGATGCGGTCCCGGAATCCTTCCATGCAGATTATCGGTCTCTCGGCAACAATTGGGAATCCCGAAAGGCTTGCCAGCTGGCTGGATGCAGACCTCGTGACGAGTACGTGGCGTCCTGTTGACCTCAGGCAGGGGGTCTTTTTCGAAGACTGTATCCACTTTCGGGATATGAAGCGAATGGTCAAAGAAGTATCAAAGAACTATGAAGATCTTAACCTCTGCCTTGATACAATTTCGGAAGGAGGGCAGTGTCTTGTTTTTGTTTCATCGCGCCGTAATGCCGAGGCTTTTGCGAAACGTGCTGCCGCGGCAATAAAAAGTGAAGATCCAATCCTCGCTTCATACGCCGAGCGTATCCTGAAAACTGCTGAGACTGAAATGGGAAAGTCACTTGCTTCATGCGTTGCCAGGGGATCAGCTTTTCATCATGCCGGTCTGAGTCGCCTCGAGCGTACTATCGTTGAAGAAGGATTCCGTAAAGGTTTGATAAAATCAATATCTTCAACACCCACCCTTGCTGCCGGACTTAACCTTCCCGCACGGCGAGTCATAATACGCGACTACCAAAGGTTTGCAGCAGGTGAGGGAATGCAGCCAATTCCCGTGAGCGAGTATCACCAGATGGCAGGAAGGGCCGGGCGTCCGCAGCTGGATCCCTATGGTGAAGCTGTACTTATTGCCAAGGACAGAGCGCAGGTAGAGGAGCTGTTCGAATGGTACATTGAAGCCCCCCCGGAAGAGGTTCATTCAAAAATTGCAGAACCAACAGCTCTCTATACCCATATATTATCTCTGGTTGCATCCGGTTTTGCAAAAAACCGTCATGAACTGACTATGTTCATGAATCGGACATTTTATGTCCATGAACACCGGCAGGGACGCCTTATTCAACGAGCCGTGGATGCGGCTCTTACCTTTCTCATCAATGCTGAGATGGTGTTAGAAGTTGGAGATAATCTCGGTTCAACAAATTTTGGTACACTCGTTTCGAAATTATATATCGATCCAAGAAGTGCCGCGCTTATTGTCAGTGCTCTGCGTGAAAAGGATAATTATTCCGATCTGGGTCTGCTTCAGGTAATTTGCAGTACTCCGGATATGCCCAAACTTTATGTGCGGAATTCAGATATAGCTGCTTTGTCCCGTATGATTGAAGATCATGCCGAGGATCTCTGGGTTTTCCTGCCAGATGAAGAGGAGTCGGCAGAAGCATACTATCGTTCACTTAAAACCGCGATGCTTCTTTCTGACTGGACTGATGAACTATCAGACACAAAGATTTGTGAGAGATATTCCGTCGGGCCTGGAGATATTTATGGCATGGTTGAAAGTGTGACCTGGCTTCTGCACGCAAGTACGGAACTTTCACGTATGTTCGCTACAGCGTTCCACACAAAAGTACATGAATATGAGATTTGTATGAAAAACGGGAGCCGACGTGAACTTCTGCCGCTCATACGCCTCCGCGGGATCGGCAGGGTTCGGGCAAGAAGGCTGTTTAATAGCAGAATGACAACACCTGAAGAGATCCTGGCACATGGTATTGAAGAAGTGACGAAACTATTGGGACGGAGTGTCGCTGAACAGATTTTTGATCAGATTTTGCGAAATAAAGGAATGCGGTCAGTGCAGGATACCCAGACTGCATCCCTTTCAGGTCAGTCAACACTCAATCGTTTTGGTGGATAAAATGATAATCCCCCCTGACAGTTTTGAAATCCGACAGGCAAAGATGACCGTTGATGATCGTTCCGAATTCCTTTCTCTAATACAGTCGATTGCACGGAAGAATTCTACCCATATCATCTGTTTTAATGCAGACAACATGGCAGGACACCGGCATGTAAAAGCAGCATTACATTACGCGCAGCGATCATTTTCTTCAGGAAAATCTATTTCAAACTCATTTGAGATGGAGGCACTCCTTTACGCAGCCGGATCCCGCCAGTGCAACATAGCTGCTTTGTTCGGAATTCATGAACAGGAAAATGCTGTGTTTGTCTGTTCCTGTCCGGTAAATGGAAATGTCTGGGAAGAACTCTCACATCATATGCATTTTGTATCTGAGGCATGGGAGGAAATTACTCCTGAAAAAGAAGAGCGACTGAGGTCTTTTTTTAGTATCACCCCTGAAGAGCTTGTTATGGTCGGCAGTGAAAGGATCGTTGATCTTGTACTTGAACGTATTGCACTTCTTGAAGTCTATCGTTAGAACAAACCTTAACTGCGATTCTCATTCGGTATGAAATTTTATCTGAAGAAGATCTTTTTCGTGTCGTTACACGGTTATTCAGGAACGATCACATTCATGTGGGTCAATGACCACAGAGTTGTAAAATAGTATTGAAATCTGCTCCGTTACAACAGAAAAATCATGTGACCATACCCGTCATTTATTTGCATGAGAAAGGATGTGCGCTATCTCGGGAATAATTAATTCGTTTGTCGCGAGGGTTACCGCTGGAGTTGAACCTGGAATGCAGAAGATTGCTTTCTTATGACAGACCCCTGCCAGTGCACGGGAAAGCATCGAAGATGTACCAATTTCCTGGTAACTTTTCAATCGGAAGAGTTCTCCGAATCCATCAATTTTTTTTTCAAGAAGGGGCAGAACAGCTTCAATCGTGCAATCATCATGAGTAAGGCCGGTCCCGCCATTGATAACAATGCAGTTCGATTTTGCCAATGACTGATACACTTCAGACCGTATTATTTCAATCTGATCTGGTACGATAACGTAGTGAGCAACGGAAATTCCTGCTTTTTTGAATAGCTCATTGATGGTTTTTCCACTGGTATCATTTTCTCTGGTCCTCGTACTTGAAACAGTAATAATCGCAGCAACGATATGAATTGGTGAAATATGTTTTTGATCCATCGTAAAAAATTATCTTATTTTTTTTACTTTAATAATCTCTGATTCAGACGAGACGTTGCTTTGGAAGAGACCCCATCATTTCCATTGGAGATTCTGTTAAATGCGAAGTTGAAATAAGAAAAACCCAAAATATTTTTATGGCGATGCTTTTATATAGTATTAAATATAAAACTTAACTGCGATTATTCTTAATATTTATTCAATTGTAAGTCTGAAATATTCCATACTTCCACACGAAATAAAGGGGGGTCCCCCATCAGAACCATATATTTTATTATTTAAACAGAAGAACTGTGATAAAGAAAAATAAATTTGAATTATTAAAATATTAAAAAACAAATGTTAAGATTTGGGCTTTGATCTTGAATTTATTTATAAATCAAGCGAACTCCACTGGAAGAGAAGGGGTTTATAAACAGTATAAACCGATCGTTTTTTAGTCTTAGGTCACTAAGTTTCAGCTCCTTAGTGTAACTATGCCTGAACCAGAAGATCCATCAACCGGATTATTTAAAAAATACCTTGCGAATAACAAGATATTCCGCGACCGTGAAGTGCTCCGCCACTCGTACCGCCCTCAGATACTCCCTCATCGCAAACCTCAGATAGATAATGTAGCTTCAATACTGGCACCATCTCTGCGTAATGAAACTCCTTCAAATATTCTCATCTACGGGAAGACTGGTACCGGGAAGACTGCTTGTGTACGATATGTAGGTTCTGAACTTGAAAAGGCAAGCAGCAAGATGGGAACTATTTGCCGGATTGTTCACTTGAACTGTGAAGTGATCGATACCCAGTACAGGGTTCTTGCACAGATAGCAAAAAACATTGATGGAACAGACGAAATTGGCAGCGATAAAATCCGTACGCATATCCCCATGACAGGCTGGCCCACGGATCAGGTATATGCCGAGCTGAAAAATCAACTGGAAGCCGGCGGGGGTGTGCTGGTGATCGTGCTTGATGAAATTGATAAGCTTGTTAAAAAAAGTGGTGACGATACCCTCTACAATCTTACGCGGATAAACTCCGATCTAAAAAACTCCAAAGTAAGTATTATTGGCATTTCAAATGATCTGAGTTTTAAAGATTTTCTCGATCCCCGGGTACTATCATCTCTTTCCGAGGAGGAGATTGTTTTCCCACCTTATAATGCGCCTCAGCTTGTCGATATCCTTGCCCAAAGGTCAGATGCGGCATTTGTTGCGGGTGCCATAGCAGAAGGTGTCATCCCCTTATGCTCAGCTCTTGCAGCGCAGGAACACGGGGATGCCCGACGTGCCCTTGATTTATTAAGAATTTCCGGCGAGCTTGCCGACCGTGATGAATCTACCCAGGTTACTGAAGAGCATGTAAAACAGGCCCAGGCAAAGATCGAAACTGATAGCATGATTGAATGCATAGCGACACTTCCTACGCAGAGCAAGCTTATCCTCTTTTCAATGCTCATACTCGAACAGCTCGGACAGAATATCTTTACAAGCGGGGAAGTATCACGTATTTATCAGGACATTGCCCCGAGCATTGAACTGGATGTACTTACGCATCGACGCATCACCGATCTCATCTCTGAGTTGAACATGCTCGGTGTGATAAATACCCGTGTGGTAAGCCGTGGCCGGTATGGCAGAACAAAAGAGATGTGGTTTGACTCGAACACAGCAAAGATTCGCGAGGTAGTGCTCAAGGATCCGCGACTGAACGGATTAAAAGACCTTGACGTGAAACAAATGGAATCCAAATGGTTAAAAACATGGTTCAGGTGATGAGTTATGGACGAAAAAGATCTTGAAATCCTTCGCATTCTCGAGGATAACAGCCGGCTCTCAGCGCAGGAAATTGGCATGATGACCTGTCTTACTACGGTCGAAACAGAGGCTCGTATACACGCACTCGAGACTGCCGGGGTAATCCGAAAATACACTGCGGTCATCAACTGGGAGTTGGCAGGCAATGGGGAAGTTTCGTCCATCATCGAACTCAAGGTCAGCCCGGAACGCGATTATGGTTATGACAGGATAGCAGAACGGCTTTCGCGGTTCAGGCAGGTGAAATCCTTGCGTCTCATGACCGGTACCTATGATCTCCAGCTTCTGGTAACTGGCAGGAATATGCAGGAAGTATCCCGTTTTGTCTCTGAACATGTAGCCCCGATGGACAGGATTCGCGAAACTGCGACGCATATCATAATGAAATCATACAAGGAAAATGGCAACATGCTTTTTGAACAACAGGAAGCAGAACGCCTTCCCTACTCTTTCTAAGGTGAGATAATGCGGAATTTTATTTCTGAACGTGCACGGACCATCCCGCCATCCGGAATCAGAAAATTCTTCGATCTTGCTCTTACAATGGAGGACGTCATATCCCTTGGTGTAGGGGAGCCCGATTTTCGTACACCCTGGAATATCTGCGAATCAAGCATTTACTCCATTGAGCAGGGTGTAACATCCTATACATCCAACAAGGGTCTGCCTGCACTCCGTGAAGCCCTTTCAATCTATCTGAAACAGCATTATGGTCTTACCTATAATGCCGATAATGAAATTATTATAACGAGCGGGGTATCAGAAGCCCTCGATATTGCAATCCGTGCAATAGTTGATCCCGGTGATGAAGTACTCATCGCACAACCGAGCTATGTCTCTTATGCTCCTTGTGTGACACTTGCAGGAGGCAAACCGGTTCCTGTTGAATGCACCGAATCTGATAAATTCAGACTCAATCCGGATGCCCTCCAGGAAAAGATTACCCGAAAAACAAAAGCCCTCATGATTAATTTCCCGAATAATCCGACGGGGGCAGTGATGAACCGGAAAGATCTTGAAGCAATCGCTGATATTGTCACAGATAATGATCTTTTACTTGTCACTGACGAAGTATACGCAGAACTTACTTACGAAGGAAGCCATGTCGCCGCTGCAACGGTAAGCGATCTTTGGGAGAGAACAATTACCCTCAACGGTTTTTCCAAGGCATATGCAATGACAGGATGGCGTGTGGGGTATCTCTGCGCTCCAAAAGATCTCTGTGAAACCATCTTAAAAATCCACCAGTATGTGATGCTCTGCGCACCCGTTATGGGTCAGGTCGGTGCGTTGGAAGCGCTCCGATCTGCAGAAGAAGATAAGAATAATATGGTGAATGAGTACCGGTTGAGACGTAATATGTTTGTCGCAGGATTAAATCGCATCGGCCTCTCCACACATATTCCGGAAGGTGCATTCTATGCATTTCCTACGGTGAAAGGCACCGGACTTTCTGATACGGAGTTTGCAGAGCGATTATTAAAAGAGCAGCGGGTAGCTGTAGTACCGGGGAGCGTCTTTGGCGTGGGGGGGGAATCCCATCTCCGTTGTGCGTATGCGGTTTCAAGAAAGCAGCTTAATGAGGCTCTTGCCCGAATGGACATATTCCTCAACAGTCTCTGATACTGCGGAAAAAATCCCATCAAACCCTGTTTATCCGGTGAAATAAAAATCCCGATCTCAGGATACTTTATTTTGCAACTTGATCAATACTACTTGATATTACAATGAGCTGTACAATCATCGTTGGTGGATTTTTTGGGGATGAAGGAAAAGGTAAGATTGTTGCCCATATTGCATGTAATGACAAACCTGTAATCATCTCCCGCGGCGGTGTGGGGCCAAATGCCGGGCACACTGTTCAGGTCGGAGAACGCGAATATGGTGTCAGAATGGTTCCTTCCGGTTTTGTTTACAAGGAAGCGAAACTCTGTATAGGCAGTGGTGTACTTGTCGACCCCCGCGTTCTGAAGCAGGAAGTCGAAATGCTCGATGTGAAAGGGCGGATATTTGTTGATAAACGCTGTGGTATAATTACCGAAGATCACATCAGACGTGATAAAGGAAGTGCCCATCTGTCAAAAAAGATTGGAAGCACGGGATCGGGATGCGGGCCCGCAAACGCGGACCGGGTAATGCGTATCTCGCCACAGGCAAAAGATGTTCCCGAGCTTGCTGAATACATGCTTGATGTCCCCAAAGCGATTGATGACGAGCTGAAGCAGGGTAATACCGTATTGCTTGAGGGAACGCAGGGTTTTGGGATCTCTCTCTATTATGGTACGTATCCCTTCGTTACAAGTAAAGATACCTCGGCGTCCCAGATTGCAGCCGATAATGGCGTAGGACCGACCAGAATTGATGATGTGATCGTGGTTTTCAAAGCATATCCAACCCGTGTCGGGGAAGGGCCATTCAGTACAGAGATGTCTTCTGAAAAATCAGATTCGATGGGTATCCAGGAATTTGGGACGGTCACCCACCGGAAGAGGCGTATCGGGGGCTGGGACGGAGATATGGCCCGGTACTCCGCAATGATCAACGGATGCACCCAGGCAGCGATTACCGGCATCGATCATGTGGATAAAACCTGTTTTGGGGTTACTGAGTATGGAAAGCTGACAAAAAAAGCTAAGAACTTTTTAAAGGTTGCAGAAGATGAAATTGGCAGCCCCATCACTCTGATTTCCACCGGACCCGAGATGACCCAGATTATCGATTTGAGGAATGAACTGGTATGAGACGGGCGCTCATGGATATTCTATGCTGCCCGGTGTGTAAAGGGGACCTTGTACTCAAAGTCGAAGAAGAGAATGTAAATGAAATTCTGGAGGGTGAATTACTCTGCAGCGTATGCGAAGTAAGGTATCCAATCCACGAAGGTATTCCCAATCTTCTTCCCCAGACATCCAGAATAAAATAAGGAAAGGAGAAGGATGAATTTCCCGTTGTCATTCACGGTGCTGGCTGCTGCGGGTCAGGTTTCGCGTGAAACGTCTTTTGAATTTTTTCTTAACCGGTTAGGAATCAATATAATTGAGGGTCCGAAGGAGAATATCTGGGGGGAAATTGGAAGCACCCTGCGACTGATTTTTAAAAACCGCGGGGCCCCAACCCACATTACTATTTCATCCCCCAATTCCGGAATGTATACTGATTTTTTCCACGAAAACATGTATATCGTTGATGAAGCAGTCCTGTCGATTCCGTTGCGTAAAGAGAGTCCGGAAGGGTTTTTTGATCTTGAGATTATTTCAGGATATGGGGGTGTAAAAACATCCCTTCACGTTGACGTTATTCAAGGTGTACACCACCAGAAATCTTTAGTTAAGGATGAACCACCGCTTCAGCCGGTCGCCCATGGACGGCCCCATCCCCTGATGATCATGATGGGTATTGCCCTGATCCTCTTCAGCGCCTCGCTCTACACGAAAATTGAATTTCTCAATACCGCATCCTTCATTATCCTTATTGTTGGTGCTCTTTACACATGGTACCGTCAGCAATAGAAGCAGCCGTTCTTGTATTGGTCGCTGCTCTTGTCGTGGATCGTCTCATTGGCGATCCACATTCCTCCTGGCACCCTGTCGTTATCCTCGGAAGATTTATTGGATGGTGGGGGAATCCGGAAAATTATTCCCCAAACATCCAGCGATTTGCCGGAGTTGCCTTCTGGATTATTACTGCAACTCTGTTTGCCCTTCCGTTTTATTTGTTTGCAGCGGTTTCGCCGTGGTACATTTATCTTCTCGCAGGGCCGCTTCTCCTCAAGAGCTGCTTTGCCTGGCGCGCTCTCGAAGAACATACGCTTGCTGTTGTAACTGCGTTGAAGGATGGGGTGGAAAACGGGAGGACGGAAGTGAAAATGCTGGTATCACGAGAAACGGGTAATCTCGGCCGCGAACAAATTCTTTCAGCTGGTTATGAATCGATGACGGAAAATATTACAGACAGTATTATCTCCCCGCTTTTTTACTTCTCCTTATTCGGACTTGCCGGGGCGTCGGTCTATCGAGCAGCTAATACGATGGATGCTATGTTGGGATATCGCGATGAACGGATACGATTAGGCTGGTGTTCGGCCCGCATGGATGACATACTTAATTTCATCCCCGCCAGAGTCACCGTAGTGCTCCTTCTTCTCTATTTTACCATCCTGGGAAGGTTTTCGGGAGCGGTACGTGTTATACGCCGTGATGGTCATAAACGTCCTGGTTTTAATGGAGGCATTGTGATGGCGGCTATGGCAGGAGGAACCGGAGTACGGTTCGAAAAGCCAGGAGTGTATTGTATCGGGAATGGCGAAAGAACACTTGATGAAGCAGGTCCTGATATTCTCCGCGCAGGCAGGTTTGTTGTTATCGCCTTTGTAGTACTTGCTTGTGGTACTCTGTTTTTATTGGGATCATTGATCAATAATATAGGCATATGAAGAACCAGCGGGTAAAGCGCGTGGGCATACAAAAAATCGGTTCGGAACCCGGGCGTTTTAAAATGGAAGAGCTCCGGTTCGGGACTGAGCTCCTCAAACGGGGTTTTGCATCCATGCAGAAAGGAGGCGTGATCATGGATGTAGTCGATGCCAGTCAGGCCAAGATTGCCGAAGAGGCAGGTGCCGTCGCTGTTATGTCGCTGGAACGAGTACCTTCTGATATCCGGAAAATGGGGGGTGTCGCACGAATGGCGGATCCGGAGAAGGTTCTTGAGATTATTGATGCGGTTTCTATACCGGTTATGGGAAAGGTGAGGATCGGCCATTTTGTGGAAGCCCAGGTCCTGGAAACCCTTGGTGTCGATATGATTGATGAAAGTGAAGTCCTGACACCGGCTGATGAGCAATACCATATCGATAAGAAATTGTTTAAAGTCCCCTTTGTCTGCGGTGCACGGGATCTGGGAGAGGCGCTCCGCAGGATACATGAGGGTGCGGCGATGATCCGTACCAAAGGCGAGGCAGGGACCGGGAATGTGGTTGAGGCAGTCCGCCATATGCGTACTATCATGGGAGAAATACGAATGCTGAAAGGCATGGATAATCAGGAAATGACCGATTACGCCCGGGAGATAGAAGCTCCTGCAGAACTCGTTATTGAGTGTTCAGAGCGTGGCCGCTTACCCGTCGTGAATTTCTCTGCCGGTGGTATTGCCACCCCATCGGACGCAGCGATGATGATGCAGCTGGGTGCTGACGGGGTTTTTGTCGGATCCGGCATTTTCAAATCTTCAAGTCCCGAACGGATGGCCAGGGCAATTGTGGAAGCTGTCAATCACTTCAATAATGCAGAGGTAATTGCCAGGGTAAGCAAAGGTCTCGGGGATGCCATGCCCGGACTTGATGTGCACACCCTCAGGGACGATGAGGTGCTGCAGACCCGTGGACGTTAAGATTGGCGTACTCGCGCTCCAGGGTAATGTGAGCGAACATATCGATGCTTTTTGCCTCGCACTGGATCGGGTAAAAATAAGGGGGACAACTGAGGTTTTCGAAGTCAGGAGTCCCGCGGATCTTGCACGATGCAGCGCACTCGCTATTCCCGGCGGAGAATCCACAACCATTTCCCGGCTCATTGATAAAAATCATCTTTATGAGCCACTGTGTAATTTTGGCGGAGGCATTTTTGCGACCTGTGCGGGTATGGTTCTTATGGCGACCGAGGTTAATGATCCCCGCATCCACCCGCTTGGACTGATAGACATGGTCGTGGACCGGAACGCATTCGGAAGGCAGCGGGAATCCTTTGAAACGGATATTCCCATAAAAGAGATGGAAGGAGGACCCTTTCATGCAATTTTCATCCGTGCACCAGTAGCAACATCATCTGGTGCTGATGTGAATGTGCTTGCCCGGATAGATCAGGGTATCGTTGCTGTGGAGCAGGGTAAGCACATGGCATTTTCATTCCATCCGGAACTTGGTGGGGATACCCGGTTGCATGAGCGGTTCTTACGGATGCTGCTTATCTGAAAATTTTTCGACTGGTAAAGGTCGGAAGAGAAATACCCGTTTTTGCCTTTTGTCTTTGCTCCTCGTGTACGTTGCAGGTTTTCACAACATCCCGGCAAAAGAAACAAACATCGTCACCAATCATTTATACTCGATTTTATCGTTTATTTCAGGAAATTATATATTGGGATGACTGAATCGGCAGACTGATCGTAAGGCATTATCAATATCCGTGTCCACAATCCCGGTTGCAGAGCGTCAGAGATGCAATCCAGGTGAGATTCGCGCCATTAATTCAAAGACCTTGTAATTTTTGTAACTTTCTTTGTAAGGATCGTACGGGAATCGTTCTCAGGTTATACCCTCTTCCCTGTTTCCTCCATTGATGAATCCAAAGTATGTATAATACCTGAGTTGTTATTATGATCCTGTGGAAAAGAATAGTGCAGGCTTGTCCGTGAATTCAGAACAGGTTGTTGATACTATCCTGTCAGCACGCTACCTGCAGGACGGGGAAAAAACGTTTGCGGATATCTGTCATCGCGTTGCATATGCCATTGCAGACACCCGTGATGAGGCTGAAAGTTTTTACGCTATCATGGTCTCCCGGTGTTTCCTCCCGAATTCCCCAACATTGATGAACGCCGGAACGGATCTTGGCCAGTTAGCTGCATGTTTCGTCCTGCCGGTTCCTGATTCCATTATCGGGATCTTCGAAGCCATGAAAAATGGTGCGATTATCCATAAGACGGGAGGCGGAACGGGTTACAATTTCTCTCGTCTCAGACCCAAAGGATCTCCCGTGCAATCTACCGATGGCGTTGCTTCTGGTCCGGTATCCTTCATGGGAATCTTTAATGCAGCAACCGATGTCATTAAACAGGGGGGTCGCCGGCGAGGAGCCAATATGGGGATCCTGAATGTCTGGCATCCTGATATTCTTTCATTTATTGAGGCAAAATCGCAGGAAGGTGCGCTCTCGAATTTCAACATCTCGGTCATGGTTAATGACGAATTCATGGAGCTTGTTTACCGGAAGATGTATGATACGATCTGGGTCGTCCATCCCTGTTCTTCTGAAGTGATAACGGTCGGCCGGATATGGTCGGCTGTTGTGGAAGGGATCTGGAAAAACGGGGAACCTGGATTACTTTTCCATGATGAGATAAACAGGTTCAACCCGACACCCCGGCTTGGTGATATCGATACCACAAATCCGTGCGGGGAACAGCCACTGCTGCCCTTTGAAAGTTGTGTTCTTGGCAGCATCAATCTCGCTTCATTTGTCCAGAATGGGACTTTTAATGAATGCGAGCTGAAACAAACAGTTCGGACGGCGGTGATTTTTCTTGATAAAGTCATTGATAAAAATTTCTACCCGATCCCCGAGATAGAGGAAGCAACACGAAAGACACGGAAAATAGGTCTGGGACTCATGGGTGTTCACGATGCACTCCTTTTGATGGGTCTCGAATACGATTCTCCGAAAGGAAGAACCTGGTGCGAAAGCATCATGCAGTGTATTAACGACACTGCAGTTGACGCATCTCACATCCGGGCAGAACAATTTGGGACATTCCCTGCATGGGAAGATAGTTCGTGGAAAGGATTTCCGGTAAGGAATGCCACAATAACATCTATAGCGCCTACCGGGACATTATCCCTGCTTGCCGGGTGCTCAAGTGGTATTGAGCCGCTCTTTTCGTTTGCCTATACACGGATGAATACTCTCGGACAGTCATTTGTTATGGTTAATCCGATTTTCAGGGTGATGCTTGAGAAAAATCTTTCAGAAAGCGGTCTTTCGGAAGAAGATCGTAAAAAACGCACGGAAGAAGCTATTTGCCATGTTCACGAAACCGGGACTATCCAGGATCTGCACTGGCTCCATGAGGAATTCCGGTCTCTTTTCAAGACTGCACTTGATATCCACTGGAAGGACCATATCCTGATGCAGGCAGCGTTCCAGAAACATGTTCATGCCTCTATCAGTAAAACCATTAACATGCCGAATACGGCGACGAAGGAGGATTGCGCAGAAGCCCTCGTGATGGCATGGCAGTTGAAACTGAAGGGAATAACAGTTTACCGGTCGGGCAGCAGACAGAATGTGGTTCTCACTCTTAAAGACACTCCCCCTGGTTCAGCTGAGAAAAAACCGACAGGTTCCTGTAATCCCCGATAAACTTTAAGGAATCTTATTCAGCCATGGTCCCCCTTCATTGCCTCACGCATTTTCCTGAACCAGCATCTTTATGAAACGGGAATTGTTCAAAGGATCCGCAGTCCTGTATAAACTCCCATCCTGCCACGATAGTATTTATTCACAACCCCGCAATACTAGTGAAAATAAATTCCATGACAGGAGTGTCATCGTGGATAAAATTTTAATAATCGGTCACCGGCAGCCGGATACGGATTGCATTGCGAGCGTAATAGGTTACGCGGCATTCAAAAATCAAATGGAGCCGGACAAGTACATTGCCGCCCGCTGCGGGGAGCTGAACGCAGAAACGTGTTTTGCACTCGAGACATTCGGCATAAAACCACCAGTTCTGATTGATAGCGTGGAACCCCGCGTCTCTGACATCAAGATTGCGCGGATCTGTGTGACACCGGATACCACCATCATTAATGTTGTTGCGCTCATGGAAATGCATGACATCCGCAACGTCCCGGTGATTGATAATCAGGGAAAGCTCATCGGGATTGTGGGTGAACACGGGCTCGCCCGTGCGTATGTCCACCAGCAGAAAATCGGCGAGCTGGCCCTCACACAGATTCCCCTCGACAGCCTTGCACAGTTACTTTCCGCCCGTGTTGTGGTAAGGGCATCGGACATAATTGAAGGACGGGTCATCATTGCTCTTGATGCACCCGATATCAGCATAACGAAGCTGACGAAAAAAGATATTGCAGTTGTTGGCGATAATGAACCGATGCAGCTCGCACTGATCGCATCCGGCGTTGCAGCGCTCATTATCTCAGACAAAGCGCAGGTGGGAGGTCAGGTGATCCGCGAGGCAGAGGCACAGGGAGTCTCGCTACTCGTAACAAATCTCGATGCATTCGGAATCGGGACGATGATTAATCTCTCCCTCCCCGCTCAGAGGGTAATGGAAACAGATATCCCAAGGCTTGCACTTTCCGATACAATCGTTCAGGCAAAACACACCGTCTACAATTCCAAGTTCCGTTCTGCCTGTATTGTGGAGAAGGACGGAACCCTCCATGGTATCGTAACAAGGACATCCCTCCTTTCCGATGTGCACAAACCGATTATCCTCCTCGACCACAACGAGTTCACCCAGGCAGTAGAGGGGATCGATGGTGCAGAGATTCTCGAAATTATTGACCATCACCGCCTCGGCGCCATCTCAACATTGAAGCCGGTGAAGTTTTTAAATAATCCTGTCGGTTCCACGTCGACAATCATTTCGGAAAAATACCGGGAAGCTGGCATCACACCGCCAACTGCTATCGCAGGCATCCTCCTCGCCGGAATCCTGTCGGATACACTCGTTCTGAGGATGTCCACAACAACCACTGAGGACCGCGAGGCGGTTGCATACCTCGCAGCCATCGCCGGAATTGACCCTCTCGCATTCGGGACAAGACTTCTGGAGAAAGGAATGAACCTCGAAGGCACAACAATCGAGGAGCTACTCATGCGGGACACGAAACAGTATGAACTTTTTAAAAGCAGGGTGATCATTGCGCAGGTAATG
>DATEXZ010000145.1:0-3166 GCA_035256445.1 Methanoregula sp. | reverse complement strand
CCGGCACAACCAAAAATCTCCGGGAAAACAATGGTAATTCTGCCACAGACAAAGGCAATAAAAACGCAGATGATCCCGACGACGAATCCCCCGGAAAGTCTAACGGAAAAAAGAACAAATAACCCGACCTTCACCTTCTTTTTAACCGATCGATACGGTTCAGGTATTCGGCTCAAATCCGTTCCTTTAAAAATGAGAGAAATCCGGCTCTGGAGAAATGGTTCTGTTGAAACATACATGAACAGGAGTTCGCACCCGAACCATGAAAATCATTAAACCATGTAATTTTATGAGGGTTCCCCGCCTCAGGGCCTCTCCGAGGCACGGCGGGGCAGTGCGATGTTTACAAATATGCATATAGACACTGATCCGCCGCGGGGGCGCCCCGTCGGGGGCGGCGGGGTTCATCACAAATAATTATGAGGAATAAATATTCCATTACTCACATCTGTTTAATTTAATTTCATGGGAAATCCTCACAATATTTTTCTCAACGCTCTTGGAGACTACGGCACGTAATGCCTCCGCCTTCGCCACTGTGGCATCCCCTCTGGAGCGATAATTCCAGAGAAGGTAATACAACACTATCACAAAGCGCAGGGGCGGTCCGGGGGGACAGGCACTGTCCCCTCCGATAATAGGTGATTCGCAATTTGTTGAAATCTTAGGGTTTCAACAGAGCCGGAGAAATCATTTTTTTATAACATTTACGGAGTGGTTGCCCCCGCCACTGTGGCATCCCCCGATCTGATACCCATGGAAATCCGTGGCAATCTGACTATCCATTACACCGTCAGGTAGGATCGGATTCTTCCCTAGATCTAGATATCCCTTTTTCGTCTGGTGTACCCTGTAGACCGGTTTATCGTATTGTGGGGTCGCCACAGCGGCGGGGGAAGAGGCATTGCCAATGCCCAAGGAGCGAACGAATGAGCTGAGTTATGGAGGAATATATTACAAAATGTCAGGAAATTATGTCCCGGCATCACTCAAGATGGTACCAGAACCGGCGTCTTTTCATCAAAAATAAAAATTTCTTCGATGTTCACCCCAAAATACCGGGAAATTCTGAATGCAAGATCCAGGGAAGGAATATATTTTTCTTTTTCGATGGCAAGGATAGTCTGCCGGTTTACACCGATGGCCTGGGCAAGGTGTTCCTGGGTAAGGTTGTGCATTGCCCGGAATATTTTGATCTTATTCTTCATCGATCTCAAAATCCCCGTATTTTCTCGCATAATAGATCCTGAAACCGACATACAGGAAGATCATCAGGCAGAGGAGGCCCAGCTGGATATACCCTATCATTCTTGGTCCAAGCAGGTCAGGAGGGGGTGATCCTGCCGGTGGGCGGGGAAATGTCGGGATGTAGAGAATCTGCATGACGGCCCCGATCGAAAACGCGCAAAAAACAACCCAGAAGACCTGCATGGTCCGCATCATTGCCTGTTCCCCGATCTTCACATCCCGTTCATCATTAATAACACCGGTAACCCTTCTCTGTGCCAGGTACACCAGCCCGATTCCGATGATGAATGCGATTTCGATGAGAAGAGGTGTGTGAAGTTCCACAGAATACCAGAAAATCAGGAGCAGGGCAAGGGCGATGCATCCAGTTACGAGATAGAAGGTATTTTTCTTCATACTGGTACTCTTTTTCGTGGTCACCTTACTTTATTTTAATCTTAGTGAGACCTTGCTTCGGGTCCCATGACGGTGGATTTAAGTTAATAATTATAGCTTCTTTTTCCATTTAAGTGTTGCTTATAACAGATATTTAGAAAGTTTTAAATGACAAAATGTCGTATATAAGTTACATTGCCAGAGCGCAATTCGTAAAAATCCAGGGACTCAACCTGTGAAAAATACTACGAAAATGGAGGAACCATGAAAAAGAAAACCATGATTGCGAGCTTTATTCTGTTGTTGCTCATTGTACCGATGGTACTCGCGGCAACGGACAGCAGTTCGACAAGTTCATCAGGCTCATCAAGTTCAACGGATGCATCCTCGCTCGTGAGTGTAACGTCGGTTGTTACCGACCCGGAGGTCTTCTTCCCGTATGAAGTGGGAACGATCACCGTAACCCTGACAAACAGTGGTACAACTTCGGTAGGACTCTCAAATCCGGATATCCTGAGTGACAAGATCCACATCATGAACAAGGATGTCTGGAGCACGGTAAGTTACATCAGTCCCGGCTCGACGATCAACTACTCGTTTGGCATCAAGGCCGATCCTCCTGACGGGACCACCTATGCGCTGTTCAGCATCGGGACAAAAGATGGCGGGAGCATTCATTTCCCCATCATTGTCAAGGTAGATTCAACGGATGTCAGGGCTTATATTTCGGAGACCCCCGATGCCTTTTCCCGCTCTGTGCAGGAGACGGTAAACCTGACCATCATCAATCCCCGTGCAGGTGGAATAAAAAATATCCAGATCACTCCGGTGGGTTCCGGAACTGTTGTGACCCCCTCAACAAAATATATCAGTTCGCTTGCCGGCCAGAGTTCCGTTGACGTTTCTTTCAGCGTAACAGCAGAGGAGGAATCTGACCTCACATTCACTATCACCTATGACAACGGAGATACGCCCCATACCACGAACGTTGTTCTTCCGGTAACATTCGGGACTGACAAGAGTGCAGCGGTGCCCACGGTCAACAATATTGCCCTCACCTCACAGGGCATGTCCTGGGATATTACCGGGGATGTTACCAATACCGGGATCTCCGATGCAAACGGACTCGTGGTAACCGTGGGCTCTCCTGCCCAAGGAACAGGAATCTATCCCGAGTATGCAATCGGCAGCCTGGCCGCTGATGATTCTTCCAGTTTTGAAGTGACCTTTACCTGTAACGATCTCTCGTCAGTCCCGCTGGTATTCAACTGGAAAGATGCTGATGGCGATGATTACCGTGTCACCAGGATCCTCGATCTCAGGTCCTCAGCCGGCTCTGCAAGTGCCATTGCGGGTAACAGGTCCAGTACAGCATCCGGGTCATCCGGTGTATTCCAGGGAGGCCCTGGCGGACAGATGCGTGGTGGCAACAGCCTTTTCGGCGGCAGCAGTGGTAACGGCATCAGTGCGTTTTACCCCGTCATTGCAGGGGGCATCATCCTCGTTGTCGGCATCGTTCTCTGGACGAAGCGGAAATGGATCT
>DATEXZ010000144.1:0-2789 GCA_035256445.1 Methanoregula sp. | reverse complement strand
TGTTCATGCCCGTTTCAACAGAAGATGGCTTCTCATTTCCCAATAATGCCGGCAGCGAACGCTTCAACCGTAGATACGAATGAACCGCTGTCCACATCACGCTCGAGGGTTACTGCTGATGAGACAAAACGCATCCCTTTTTTCTCCAGCAGGTTTCTCACCCCTGCGATGGTCCCTTCCGATCCTCTGCCCGCCATCTCCGCGATAACGTGGAAGGACTTTCCCTCGCCGCCGCTCACCCGGGAAAGGTACTCGTTCACGCAGGGCGGGACCTTGCCTGCCCATACGGGTGTCGCGATGATCAGCTCGTCAATCCCGGCAAGATCGGTTGCGCACGGCCTGATCGCCGATTTTATAAAAAATAGGGTCTTTAACAATGTGCCGGTCATGCCGGATTCCCTGAGAGGGACAATTTGCACCAGCTCCGCATCCAGCAGGCGGGCAAGAGTGGCAGCGACCCTTTCGGTGTGCCCATTCCGGGAAAACCAGGCAATGCGTATTTTCATCGGATACCTCAAAGCACCCGGCAATCATTACTTCGCGATGTTCCCTGCCCGTTTCACGAGCACCTCGGTACTGACCGATGCGAAACGGCCTGAAAATTCGATCGCGTACATACCCGGATCCCTGATCACATACTCCTGCTCGTAGAGCGGGATCCCGTATATCCTGCCCCATCCTATCTGGTCATATACAGCCCCATCCCTGATGATCTTAATTTCGAACCACGACTCTTCATCCGGGCGGTTAATGGTTGCATTATCAATCACTTTATGGGCATCCCTCGGTTCGAACCATTTCACATCGGTGATGTTACGGGGAATGACATTATAACGGATAATCATGGGCGGGTTCTTCATATCGAAGGATATCCTGTAGGCATTGGCCAGGTTATACTCCATGTCATTCTCATAAATCGTGAGATAATCACGGGGATTATACAAAAAATTCTGGACTGAAGCCAGTTGTGCGTACTCCTCCTGGTGACTTTCCGGGCCGGTTTCAGCTTCGGGGATTATCTGTTCAACGGTGACATACCGGGGAGTCGGTTTGGGTGTCGGGAGGGTTGGGATTGGGGTAATCTTCGACACGGGTTTCTGCAAGACTGATGCAGCGAAGGTCGTATTGTTGATCCTTGCTAATCCTGCGGATGCATTGATCACTGCCGCCGAGGAATTATTAGCAGCTGTACCGGGGGCAGACGCAAATGAAAAGACGGACATCGCAAGAACCAGTATGACCAGCACCATTGCGCCAATGGTAAAGGGGAAGTATTGTTTATAGGGATAATCAGGTGGCGGTACCACCGGGATATAATCGGGGACATGGGCGAGCTGCACCTCACTCCGCGGGCGGTTATCGACCTTCACGAGGATCCGGTTTTCATCGCTCCGCCTCCTCACCAGTCCTGCGGGGTTCTGGTAGAGTTGCATGGGATAGTCTGTCTTTACGGGTGCCTCGAGAGCAGAGAGGACTTCGAGTGACCTTCGTGCCGGGACCTGGCCCTGCGCGATCCGTTCATTGAGTATACGCAGTGGGTCAAGAAGGTCTTCCCAGGAAAAATCAAGACCCTTCGCCTCCTCGGGACGTGCCTTTCCTTCAAGGGCGGACTCGAGCTCATCAATCTCGAATTGATCACGAGAGCTCTTGAGCAGTGCAGGAATTTCTTCATCAGGCACTTGCTTTCCGAACCTCCTGAGTAACGAAATGGCGATAAGGTGGGTTATTTCATCGCTGAAGGTTGCATCGGGCGAAAACCTGTTGAAGGTCTCCACATAACCCACCAGCTCACCGAGAATGGACCGGCTATCCGTTTTCCGCCCGAGTTTTTTTTCTATTGCATTTCCCAGGGGTTCTGCAATGGCATTGATTTCATTGGCTAGTGTTTTCTGAAGATCTTCCCATCGCATCCATGTGTCTTCATCCGCAATCTTTGAAAATGCACCAAGGATCAGGAAATAATTTGCATTCACGCCTTTTTTCCGGAGCAGGCGGTATATTTTTTCCAGGTCTTCCAAAAAAGCGATGATGTCCAGGCACGCCCGCAGCCGCATCTGCCCGCTTGCGTCACTGCCGGGGATCTGGCTTTCCATCTCAAACTCCTGTCTTTTCTGGTAAAAAAAGGAAAAAACATTATCAAGACTGTGCTCCTGGAGATCGATTACCTGGTGTTTGTACAGTTCAAGAAAAATTTTTATTGAATTTTTCCGGGTCTCGTCGTAGAGCCGGCAGTAATTTGTACAATAGTGATGGAAGAGCTGGTACTCCTCTTCGCTGAAATTAAGAGTAACCCTTCCCATGTAGAATAATAATGATGTCTCGTATTTTATTCTTATCATAAATTACAAAATTCATAATTAATTTTACTTTATGACGAGCTGAGTACCGACAGGAACCGGATTGTGGTATCCCATACCAGGAGATGGTGACCAGGGTTTCATCACGCCCGGGACCTGGATTGGAGACCGTTGCTCTTCCGTTCCTGAATCGTTCAAAATCAACGTACCCGATATCTCCACGTGAAAAACAAGACCGGACTCGTATACCATCAGTTCCGGAACCCTGGAACCGGTGCACGGGGAGGAGGACAAAATTACCGGGGAGATCCTGGTAGAGCTGAATATGCCTTTCCTGAGATGCAGGTCCTGGATAATTCATTTGGTTATCAGTTGAGTCCCGGGTCCCCCTCATGCCGACTACCAGGTACCCTCAGAGAATGTGCTGGCATATAGGGAAGGACTATCATTAGCACCGGTCGGGGGTTCCGTATGGTCCTGGAAACGGTGTAT
>DATEXZ010000143.1:0-2736 GCA_035256445.1 Methanoregula sp. | reverse complement strand
GGTCAAGAACAACCTGGCGGCGTTCATTTCCCTGCTCAGCCTCGAAGGTTCGAGTGAAGACACCCCTGCAGGAAGGATGCTCAGGCAGGACCTGCAGAACCGGGCACGGAGCATGGCCCTCATCCACGAGACATTATACCGGACCCACCAGTATTCGGAAGTGGTTATGGATGTATACCTGAACACTCTTGTCGGGCAGATTGTCAATTCCTACACCTTGCCACAATCCATCAGGGTCATCGTTGAAGCTCAGGGAATATCCCTCGACCTTGCCCGGGCGACACCGGTCGGCCTGATCGTCAATGAGCTCGTAACCAATTCCCTCAAGCATGCATTCCCGAAGGAAGCGATCGGGTGCCGGGCGGAACAGAAGGATCCCTGCACGATCGGGATCCGGTTAATAAAGGAAAATGGATCATACCTGCTGAATGTTTATGATAACGGTGTCGGGATGCGAGCCGGAATCGACCCTCTGTCCTCGAAGTCCCTCGGCCTGAAGCTGGTTACCTTCCTCGCAAAGCACCAGCTGAGGGCAAAAATTGAAGTCAACACCGGAAAGGGAACAGAGTTCAATTTCCTGTTTAAACAATAAAACCAAGACAGGTATTTCATGAAAGGTCCATCGATTCATATCCCTGAAGACAATGGCCCCGACACGGTAACAGAGAAAAAAATTCGCTGATGAAATCCTGTATGGCAGCTGGCAGGAAGCCCGATGAGCACCGAACCATCAGCTGCCTTTCTTGTTCACCATGCCTGTGCCCGTGGTAGATCGCCTTCGAGGCGGTGACTCAGTATTCCGGGACCACCGAAAGGCCGGAAAATGTGAGCACAACAATAGAGGAGATCTAGTCGCACGAGAGGAAACTTCATCCATATTTGCTGCCAATAATTTTTACGATGCCTGAAGAAAACACGGAACCGGAACTGGTTTCCATCAAGGCTGTCCCGGAAAAGACCATCTACCTTGCCAGGTGGAGTTCACGGTTCGGGGCGTGGCTCATTGATATCATTTTCATCACACTTTTTCTCAATATCATACGGGACCTGTTCCTGCCAATACTGAAACTGCCCCATTTCTGGGAAATCGCAGATATAGACCTTATCGCAATAGGAATAGAGTCCGTATTCTTTTTTGCCTATTGGATCGTCCTTGAGGGGTTCCGGGGCCAGTCAATTGGTAAAATGGTGATGAACCTTAAAGTTGTCAACCGTGACGGTTCAAAGATCAGTTACCTGACCGCGGCAATTGAAAGTTTACCAAAAGCGTTCCTGAATTTTCCGTTCCTCGTTATCATCCTCCCGCTGGACTGCCTGATCGGGTGGGTGGCCATGCCCGGGTCCAAGTTACGGGTATTCAACCGGATCTCAAACACCATCGTCATCAAAGCCGACTACAAGGAACCTCACGGAATTTTATATGTGCGGGACAAGGAATGACCTGTATTTTTAAATAAAAGAGGAAATGATACGTCACCGGGACACTCCCATGGATGATCAGGACGCCCCTCAAAACCCGGTATCCGGCACACCCGATTCAGAAAACAGGTCTGCCGGACAGGAAAAACCTGAGCAGATATCTGCGGATGCCTCCCCGGAACAGGACGAGCGGCTGACGCATTTCATAGAATTGCTGACCGATGACAACGAGGGTACCCGCTGGAAGGCAGCAGAGGCGCTGGGACGAATGGGGGACCCGGCCGCAGTTGAGGCCCTCATCGACACGCTCTGGGATGACGATTCCCGTGTACGGCTGAAAGCTGCATGGGCGTTAGGCCAGATCGGCGACCAGCGGGCACTCCGCCCTCTTCAGCGCCTGTACCGCATGGAAAATGAGGGAGCTCAGGAAATTATTGCCGAGGCGCTTGAAGAAATCAAACGCCGGATGAGCATGCAATAATGCACGGGGATGTTGTCCGCAGCCGGCCCTTATGAAGTGCACGAGTAAAGGAGAACGGACCCGTCAAAGGCAGGTTTATCGACTTTGCCGCTCTAAAGGAACCTGAGAATACCAGCATGGCGGATATCGAATCGTTGTATAAAAAAGAGGATGGCAAGATCCTTATCGAGATCACCCTCTCTTCTGTATTACAGCTCTTCAACTCGTTTGATCCTGCCCCGTTCCATGAAAAAGAACTCGACTCTGCTGCAGAGCACTACATTGTCGAAACGGTTAAGGACTTTCCCCGGAAAACTCCCTTTAAGATCATCATTTACCTTCCTCCGGATATCGCCTCCACGGAACGGGCACAGAAGATCCCCAGCGCAATACATAACCATTTCCAGTACAAGATGCTGGTTTCGGACCGGAAATTCCGTGCACGGTTCCGGCACGGGAGAGGAAGCCTTATCATCGGGCTCTTTTTCCTTACCCTCGCTTTAATCGGCAGGCAACTGGTTTCCACACTGGAGAATCACCTGCTTGCCCAGCTTTTTGCCGATGCCCTCCTGATTATCGGATGGGCTACCATGTGGGAACCGATAACCGTGCTCCTCTACGAGCTCTGGCCGATCATCCGGCAAAAAAAGATCTACGAGAAGATCAGCCACATGGAAATTGATATCCTTCCCTTACCGTAAGTCAGCGAAGGTGGTGTTCTGCCTTCAGGAATCTCACTATCTTTTGTGTCCGTTCCGAGGGCGTGCCAGGTACCCGCACCTCGCCCTCCGAGGTCAGTGCCGTGAATATATGCCGGACGGCCGCTCCATGCGAAGGACCGTATCCACCTTCCAGCA
>DATEXZ010000142.1:0-12035 GCA_035256445.1 Methanoregula sp. | reverse complement strand
CGGTTGGCTCTGGTCTTGTGGCTTCATTGAAAGGGTTCAAAGACCTTGGGTATCCGCTCTTCTTTGGTGCCGGGAACGTTACGGAGCTGATCGATGCAGACTCGGTTGGCGTCAATGCATTACTTGCCGGTATGGCATACGAAACCGGCTGTTCCCTGATCTTTACCAGTGAACACTCGGACAAGACCTGTGGATCGATCCAAGAGATGAGACGGGCGACGGAGATGATGTCACTCTGTACCGACCGTCCTTACCCAAAAGATCTCGGCATCGATCTGCTCATCCTCAAGGAAAAACGACGCCGACGGGAACTTCCGCTTGATTATAACACAGTCATTCCTGCAAAAAAAATGCCGGGAAGGGTTGACTATGACCCGAAAGGAAATTTCCGGATAGGTCTTGAAGGAGACGAGATCGTTGCGGTAATCCATGGCAGAGCGGTAAGGGGAAGGCACTGGGAGGATGTATTGTATACGATCCTTTCACACAACGAGGTAACGCTTCTGGATCATGCGGCGTATCTGGGAAAGGAATTATACAAAGCTGAGATGGCAATCCGGTACGGAAGAAGTTTTGAGCAGGACGGGGAGTTCTGAAACAGAACCATTATCTCCGGAAAAATGAACGTGTACTGCATGGCTGTTCAGGCACGTGCATCCCATATTCTTGTCAAGACGGAAGAGGAAGCAAACAGGATACTCAAACGGATTAATGATGGCGAAGACTTTGCTGCAGTCGCAAAGCGTTTCTCCTCCTGCCCGTCGCGGAAGAACGGCGGAGACCTTGGGTGGTTCGGAAAGGGTCAGATGGTTCCCGAGTTTGAGAAAGTTGCGTTCGAGAACGATGCCGGTAAAGTCATAGGCCCGATCAAAACCCAGTTCGGCTTCCATGTCATCAAAGTGACTGGCAGGAAATAATAATAAGGCATACGGTCATGGACACGAGGTTTTTCCTTGGCATAGGTCTCGCGATAGTACTCGTCTTCAGCGGTGCAGTGATCTATTCAAATTTTACGAAATTGCCAACGCCATCTGCGGAACCTGAAGACCACGAAACACTCTATCAGGTCTCGACAATCGATGCCCTGATGCAGGGTGTGTTCGATGGCATCCTGCCGATCAGCGAACTGAAAAAACACGGGGATTTCGGAATCGGGACATTCGATGCGCTCGAAGGCGAGATGATCGTGCTTGACGGAAAGGTATACCATGCAAAAGCTGACGGCAGGGTGTACACGGTCATGGACAACGCCACGACACCACTTGCTACGGTGACGTACTTCAATAGTGATTTTTCAGAAACCACCGGCCAGCCCATGAACTTCTCGGTCTTCTCGACGGAAATGAGTGCCCGTTTACCTTCGCAGAACATGATTTACGCGATACGGATGCATGGCACATTTCCCCACTTGAAGGTGCGGGCGATACCGGCACAGCAGAAGCCGTATCCAACCCTCACGGATGCAGCAAAGAACCAGTCGGTTTACACATACTCTGATACTACCGGCACCGTGGTCGGTTTCTACCTTCCCGTTTTTTTCAAGGGACTCAATGTCGGGGGTTACCATCTCCATTTCCTCAGTGATGACCTGCATACCGGAGGTCACATTCTCGATCTTGAAATCCCGGCAAACGCTACCGCAGAGTATGACATAACACCTGAATTTGAGATGCACCTCCCGACAAGCGGAGCGTTTATGGGAGTCAATCTCTCACAGGACCTGAGTCAGGAACTTGCACGGGTTGAATCGTAGCTTCAGTTTTTCTTATTTTTTCCGAGCTTTTTTTGACAAGCAGCACTCATATAATCGGTACAACGCCCATACACGCGTGCAAGGCTTAAAACCATGAACATCCGCGGAATCAAAAATGAACTTCTCCTGCTGCTCCTTGAACTGGGGCGGGGCTCCCACCCCAACGAGTTCGTCGCACTTCTCCGGGAAAAAAACGGCGTGATCGAAGAGCTGGACATGGTTCCCGGCACTATCACCGGCGAAGACTCTGCATCGGTCTTCTTTGATATGATGCCCCTTGACACCCACCTTGCGGGAAGTGCCCACAGTCACCCGAATGGTGTGCTGCGGCCATCAGATGCGGATATGCATTTCTTTCCGCGGGCCGGACGGTTCCACCTCATCATCGGCTACCCGTATCGCGGGAGCGACTGGCAATGTTTTACTGCCGACGGGGCTCCATGCACCATTGAGGTGATCGCGTGACCATCCGGCGCGTCGTTGCTACCGGTACTTTTGATATCCTTCACCCGGGCCATCTCTACTATCTTGAGGAATCAAAAAAACTGGGTGACGAACTCTGGGTAATCGTTGCACGCGATGCAAATGTCAGGCATAAACCCCGCCCGATCATTCCGGAAGAGCACCGCCTCCGGATGGTTGCCGCTCTTAAACCTGTCACCCATGCAATGCTCGGGGATAAGACTGACATGTTCCGCCCGATCAGGGAGATCAATCCTGCCCTTATTACCATAGGGTTCAACCAGCACTTCGATGAAAAAAAACTGCATCAGCAGCTCTCGGAACGCGGTCTGACACCAGAAATCGTCCGTATCGGGAAATACGAAGACGGAGATCTCTGCAGCTCTCGTTTCGTTGTGCAGCGGATCATCGAAGTGCGGGGGAAAAACGATACCTGTCATGACGAGCGCTGATAAGTATCCCCTTCCTTCAGGAATGCACAAATTTCCGGATACTCACGAGAAAATTATACCATAAGAGCATCCCTTGGGAATTTCTGCTGTTATCGGTATAGATTTCATGTATTTTTCTTTTTGAACGATACAATAGTGTAACGACATTATACCGGATGCTCAGCGAAAGTCTGTTGTCCGCAAACTATTATTGATTCCTGTTCTCATCCTTTCCGTACAGGTTATGGGTATGGTCAGGGAGATTTCTGCAGAAATTGAAAAACTTACAGAGATTGCATGTGAACGGGGTGCGAAAGTCAGGACTCTGACACCGGAAAAAATTATTGTATCACAATGGGTCCGTTTCAAATGCCGGTACGGCTGCAAAGGATATGGCAAACATTTCGGCTGCCCTCCTTACGCCCCGCTACCCGATGACACACGCAGGATGGTTGACGAGTACTCAATCGGACTTTTGCTCAGGTTTGATGGTGTGCCCGGGAGGGGGTCGTTTGGGCCGGATGATATCCCGGATGATTTCCACGACTGGTTCAGAGATCTTATACTCTGGGTGAATGGAACGGTCCACATGCTTGAAAAGACGGCATTCTATGATGGTTTTTACAAGGCATTCGGATTTGGCGGTTATCCCTGTATATATTGCGAGCATCAGCACTGCGTTGCTGAGGAAGCTCCGGGGATTGTGGACGAAAGCCTGCGGCGGAAGTGCAGGCATATGGATCTGGTCCGTCCGAGCATGGAGGCCTCAGGCATGGATGTATTCGCAACCGCAAAAAATGCCGGCTGGATTCTTGAAACAATACCGTGCAAGGACAGGGAATATGGAAAAATTATGAATTCCGATATTCATTCGATAGGACTTGTGCTGATCGAATAACGATCAGCGACCCGGATGAACCCGGTGCGGGGGGGACTTTTTCCTTCCCAGATTGAGGATCCCTCGTCGGATGGCAGTACTGTATTTTGCAGTAAATGACCCGATAATCGATGTAACAATAACCATCGCTGCGATTGTCGTCCCAACAAGCGGTGAACCATACAGAACTGCGATAGCTATTGAGAATTCTCCTCGTGCGATCGTATTCCCCCAGATTTCAAGACCAGAAAGAGCTGAACCGTGCATTAACAACCCGGTTATTATACCTGATATCAGCTTGCTGATTATGGCCAGGAGGCAGATAACGGTAATCATAAACCAGTTCACTCCACCTGAAAAATCAATAGTCACCCCAAAGAAAACGAAAAATACTACTAAAAAAACATCTTTAAAAGGGCGTGCGTGCTGCTCAAAGGCATCCGGATCCGTAGTTGCAAATGCAACTCCCAAAGCGATCACCATCATGGTTTCGGGTATACCAAGATACATCGAAAACGACGCAGTTGTGAGTACGGCGGCAAACGTGAAGAGGATAGGAAGCTCATCATCCCGGTCAAGAATCGAAATGAGAAATTCCTTGCCATAATGGGCAAGTGCATAAAGAACTGCAAGAACCCCAAGAATCTTCATCAGGAAAATGATCAGATTCTGGTTACCTGCAGAAATGAGGGCTAAGAAAATGATCAGGATCAGATCTTCAAAGACCATGAGCCAGACGACCGTTTCAGCTTCGCGGAGCATCAGCTTCCGGTTCTCTATAAGCGAGGTGATCGCCATCGCAGTACTTGAAATGTAGAATGCAGAAGCAACAATAATTGACTCGTTGATTGAGAATCCGAGCAAGTATGCGGCAACAAATCCGATTATCATGTTGACATTCAGATCGATGATCCCACTGGTGAGGACTGCAGAGCGGTTTGCCGCAATCCGCTCAGTTTTCAACCCCAGACCCATGAAAAACAGTAAAAAGATCAATCCCATCTGTGAGAAGAAATGACTGATTTCATCCGATGTTACCAGTCCAAGCCCGGCCTTTCCGAGTAAAATCCCGGCAAGAATGTAAAAGGGGATGGCAGGAACCGACAGGTATTTTGAGATGAGCGCCAGGATCAGGCAGAGAAAGAGCGCAAGGACAATCCCTTCCATCAATCCACCGTAATTTCGCGCTCAAATTTTTTGATCTGGTCGGTCTCCCCGATAACCAATGCTGCGTCCCCGGTTTCAAAGATGAATGAAGGGGGAGGATTGATGATGTTTCTGTCGTGCCTGCAGACAGCGATTACGGTCGCGCCGGTCTTTGCCCTGATCTGAAGATCTTCGATCGTTCTTCCGGTAATAGCTTTGGGGATAAGGAATGAATGAATGGTAACCCGAAGGTCGGCAAGAGCTGAGAATGCGATTTCAACGCTCTCCTGGTCCGCCTCAATGATCGCACCGGTAAGGATATTCCCCAATCGCCTCGCCTCGACAGGAGTCATCTCTGCGGCACTTGGGGTGTTGCAGCCTTTCTGGAGAGTGTACATCTGGATAGTTCCGGTTTTTGTGAAAAAAATTGCTACCGTATCACCCTTGTCGGTCTCGAATTCATATTTTGTTCCAACCCCGGGGAGATTGAGCGAGCGAAGAGACATAGCTGACATTAGAGAAATGATCCTAAAATATATTATGATATGTAACAGGATGCACTGACGTTTAAGATGTGAGGGATACAACGAAAGAAAAGAGGAATTGAAAGGTTGGGTTTCTCTAAGGTTTTGAGAGGGTGGGAGGAGCGAGGAGTTCAGTGCTGAATCAACACCGTATTCTTCTCAGGGGTTTGTTCCTCCCCAATATACCTTGTTGATACAATGTGTCTTTAAACACATAACCGGGCGGTGTGAAAGTAACAGGAAAAGGTGACGTTTGTGTACGCCCGTGGTCGGGAAAGATATGATACTTTTTTCATGAACCGTAGATAATAAATAATGATAGTTCCGCGATCTCTTTTCGCGTCTACCAGTCCATTTAATATTACTGCAGGAGTTGAATACTATCGCAGAAATTCCCAAAGAAGAATACGTGCTGAAGTGCACATCAGCATGCGCCGGTTGCAGCGATTCGCTCGCCCTCCGGTACGTGCTCAAGGCAGCGGGACCCGACACCGTCCTTGTCGTGCCGGCATGTTGCACAAGTGTCATCCAGGGCATCTACCCGAACACCGCTTTCAATATACCCGTGTATAATATCGCTTTTGGGGCTGCTGCCGCATGCGCATCAGGAATGTCAAACGCATTCCGTGCTACCGGGAAAAAAACAAATGTAATCGTGTATGCCGGTGATGGCGGCACACTCGATATCGGCATCCAGGCAATGTCCGGGGCTTTTGAACGGGGGACTGATTTCCTCTATATCTGCTACGACAATGAGGCATATGGCAATACGGGCATGCAGCGATCCGGAGCAACGCCGATGGGTGCCCGTACAACCACGACACCAACGGGAAAGATCGATGCAAAAAAGGACATCGATGCAATAATAGCAGCCCACAATCCGCCTTATATGGCGACCGCTGCTGCCGCCTACCCCCAGGATCTTTTCAAAAAAGTTCAGAAAGCTCTCACATTCCGTGGACCTTCCTTCATTCACATTCTCGCTCCCTGCCCGCCAGGATGGCGGTTCTCCACTGAAAAAACCGTCGAGATGGGCAAGCTTGCAGTAAAATCGGGCATGTGGATCCTTTACGAGCGCGAGTTCGGGAAGCTGTCCATCAACCCCCAGTCCAAAGCGGCAATGAAAAGACCCATTCCTCTCGAGGAATATCTGGCGCCCCAGGGGCGGTTCAAGGGTATTGATGCAAAGATCCTTGAAACACTTAAGCAGAATCTGGCGAAAAATATCAGGAAATTGTCTGCCGAGGAGGTCGAAGAATGAAAAAGATCGCAACAGGGAACAAGGCTGTCGCAGAAGCGGTAAAACAGGTCCAGCCTGCGGTCGTCGCTGCTTACCCGATCACCCCCCAGACGGAGATTGTCGAACAGATCGCTGAGTTTGTTTCAACGGGCGAACTCAAAAGTCGTTACATCCCGGTTGAAAGCGAACACTCGGCAATGGCTGCCTGCATCGGGGCAAGCATCACCGGAATACGGACGTTCACTGCAACAAGTTCCCACGGTCTTCTGTATATGCACGAGATGACAAACTGGGCAGCAGGGGCACGGCTTCCCGTTGTTATGGCGAACGTAAACCGGTCAATCGGCCCCGGCTGGAATATCTGGGCCGAACATACCGATGCAATGCAGGAACGCGACACGGGCTGGCTTCAGGTGTATGTGAGTACCGTTCAGGAAGCCTACGATACCACCCTGATGGCTTTCCGTATTGCAGAGCATAATGATGTGCTGCTGCCGGTGATGGTGAACCTCGATGGTTTTACATTAAGCCATATCATGCAGCCGCTCGATACGGTCGAGACTGGTGATTTTGTCCCCCCGATGTACCTCCCCCATGCAATTGATCCGAAAAATCCGGCGGGATATGGGGGACTTACCGGTCCTGACCAGCACTTTAAATTCCGCTGGGATATCGAACGGTCGATGCGTGATTCGGTAAAAATAATTGAGGAGACTGAGAAGGATTTTGCAAGCCGTTTTGGCAGAAAATACGGGTTCACCGAGGACTACCGGTGCGAAGACGCTGAGGTGGTCGTTGTATCTATGGGGACACTCGGCAAGGAGGCTGAGGTCGCCATAGACCAGCTCCGGAAGGACGGCATCCGGGCCGGTTCAATGCGCCTGCGCTGGTTCCGCCCGTTCCCGAAACTCGACCTCAAGGGAAAGGAGGTCGTCGTAATCGACAGAGACTACTCCTTTGGCTTCGGGGGTGTGCTTGCAAAATCAATTCAGGCTCAACTGAAGACAGATGTATTCAGTGTGATTGCGGGTCTTGGCGGGCAGGAAGTTACGTATGAAAATATTGCGGATTTCGTCCGGAAGCGCCGGATTGGAGAAGAATTCTGGTTCGGGGTGGACGACCATGTTTGAGATCCGGATCCATTCACGGGGCGGGCAGGGAGGCGTTACCGCCGCACGCCTTCTGGCACTTTCGGCAATCCATGACGGAAAATACGCCACAGCGTGCCCGTTCTATGGAGCTGAACGCAGGGGCGCCCCAATCGTCTCATTTGTCCGGATAGATGACACCCCGATAAAGATCTACAGCCAGATAAAAAAACCTGATATGGTTGTGGTACTCGATGCGAGCGTAATGGATGTTGTCGATGTACTCCAGGGATTAAAAAAAGGCGGGAAAGTCCTGATTAACAGCACACACAAAAAAGAGTTCGCAGGGTTTTCATCCAGCCATGTCGATCTCACCGGTATCGCACTCCGGGAGAATCTCGTGGTTGCCGGGAGCCCGATCCTGAACACACCTGTACTTGGCGCACTTGCAAAGATTGGGATTATTTCTGTCGATTCGGCAAAAAAATCAATCCGTGAGATGTTTTCTGATGAACGTAATGTCAAGGCAGCTGAAGCTGCTTACCGGGAGATGAGTGCATGAGTCAGAGTCGTCAGCGCCTCGCAATAAGCAAACCGACCGAAGGGGCAGCCGGGAAGACCGGGACATGGCGGGTCTTTAAACCGGTCGTCGATAAAGAGAAATGCAACCAGTGCGGGCTCTGTGCGATGTATTGCCCTGACTCTGCGATAGATGCCGATCTCAATGTCGACTTAACGTTCTGCAAGGGCTGTGGTATCTGCGCGAACGAATGCCCGAAAAAAGCAATTGAGATGGTGCGGGAAGAGAAGTAACGATTCGGCACCACGCTTTTTTTTGACGTTTCACTTTACCGCGCTTTATCACATCGGTTGATGTTCACGGGGCAGGAGCATCCTTCCGTTCCACATTGAGTTCATCCTTTGCCATATACTCGAGATCGAATTTATAGAAATGCGTGAACCCGCAGTTCCTGCAGCGGACAGTAAAATGCCGGCATCCAATGGTTATGTCATGAAAACCGTTCACATGGCAGTTTCTGCAATCTGCGGTTTTCTGAAGGTTCCAGACGTCATAACACCCGATTTTTGTAAATGTACCTGGCTGTGTTACATCCTCGATACGGGGGATGAAGACCCTTGTTGCACCACAATTGTCACATGCTACTTCGGCCTTATAGGGGACAGCTTTAATGATCTGATCTGCAATCTGTTTGCAGTGATAGCAGTCAGTCCGATACCGGGTAAAGATAAACTGGTCACTCATGCCAGGTACTGGATGCGTATGGGTTCATTAATCTGTTGCATGACCCGCAGCAGATGTGGACCTGCAACAGTAAAAACAATACATACTTCCGAATACGGGACTGAAGAATAAAATTCCTGGAAAATGAAAATACTTTGAAAAATGTTTTTTTGGGTTAGTAGTCGCCCATGCCGGGGGGCATACCGCCCATTCCACCCATACCGCCGGGGGGCATACCGCCTTCGGGCGCGTGGCTCTTGGATGATGCAATGACATCGTCAATGCGCAGGATCATAATTGCGGCTTCGGCTGCTGAAGAGATTGCCTGTGTCTTGACGCGGAGCGGCTCGACAACTCCGGCTGCCTTCATATCGACTGCCTTGCCCTCGAACACATTCAGGCCATGGGTCTTTTTGCCCTTTTCGTGAGCGGCACGAATTTCCACAAGCATGTCGATGGGATCCAGTCCTGCATTTTCTGCAAGGGTGCGCGGGATGATCTCGAGCGCCGATGCGAATGCTTCAATGGCGAGCTGTGCCCGGCCACCGACTGTCGCGCCATATTCGCGGAGACGGAGCGAGAGCTCGGTCTCGACTGCACCGCCGCCTGCAACAACTTTCTTGTCTTCAACGACGACACCAACGACACGGAGTGCATCGTGAATGGCACGTTCGAGTTCGTCAACGACGTGTTCGGTGCCGCCCTTGATGATAATTGATACCGCCTTAGGGTTCTTGCACTGCTCGACAAAGGTCATCTCTTCGCCGGAAACCTTGCGTTCCTCAACGAGTCCTGCCTTACCGAGTTCTTCTTTGCTGATCGCATCAATCGATGAGACGAGGCTTGCACCGGTCGCACGGGCGAGCTTCTCCATGTCACTCTTCTTGACCCGGCGGGTTGCAAAGATGCCCGCCTTTGCAAGGTAATGCTGGGCTATATCGTCGATACCCTTCTGGCAGAAGAGGACGTTTGCGCCGCTTGCGACAATCTTGTCAACAATACCTCTGACCATCCGCTCTTCCTCATCGAGGAATGCCTGGAGCTGGTCGGGACTGGTGATGTTGATCTCTGCGTCAACTTCGGTCTTCTTGAACTCAACTGCTGCGTTCAGCAGCAGGATCTTTGCATTGGTGACTTTCTTTGGCATCGTCGGGTGTACTCTCTCCTTGTCAATGATTACACCCTCGATGATCTCGGAATCCTCAATGCTTCCACCGGTCTTCTTTTCGACTTTGATATTCTCGATGTCAACCGTGCCATCGTCGTCAGTAACCATCGTTACTGCCTTGACGACAAGGTCGCAGAGCTTGTCTTTGGACGCTTCGGCTCCTTTGCCGGTCATCGCAGTCGCTGCGATATTCTTGAGCATCGTTTTGTCAGTCGATTTCACATCAAAGGCCATGTCTTTTAAAAGTGCCTGTGCCTTCTCGGCTGCCTGACGGTAGCCAGCTGCGATAATCGTCGGGTGGACATCCTGTTCGAGAAGGTCTTCTGCCTTCTTCAGGAGTTCCCCGGCAATGATGACCGCAGTGGTGGTTCCATCGCCGACTTCATCGTCCTGAGTCTTGGCAACCTCGACCATCATCTTCGCGGCCGGGTGCTCGATGTCCATTTCCTTGAGGATCGTGACACCATCGTTCGTGATTACGACATCGCCGATTGTGTCGACGAGCATCTTGTCCATTCCTTTGGGACCGAGTGTGGTCCTGACTGCACTTGCCACTGCCTTTGCGGCGGTGATGTTCATACCCTGAGCGTCGCGGCCCCGGGTACGGGTGCTGCCTTCTTTAAGAATAAGTATCTGTTGTCCTCCAAGTTGCTGTGACATAAAATCACCACTTTTAGCACTAAAATTGGTTTGTGGTTCTATATAAACGTTTTCTAAAAAGAATCATTCGCCAATCATATCGAGGAGCTCGAAACCATCGGCAATCCGGTGCAGACGGTCCTCTCCAATCACGAGAGTTTTTCCGATTTTTTTCTGCTTGTAATGATCGGTGATAACACACATCGCATGCTTTTTTGCGATCTGCGAGATATTCCCGATAAGAGCGGCGCGTTTAATGACCTTATCCGCCGGGCCATAGCCGGTGAGTATCGTATGTTTTTCGAAAGTGAGGAGCGCCTGAAACGGAGCGCCGTGGAGAGTATGAAGCTGCATACCGATATCTTTGAAAAATTCCATCGGGTTCTGCCTGCCCAAGTCGGGATCACTGTGATCCACTTCCATCACCTTGGGCGGCTCATGCCGGATAAGGTTGATAGACTTTACTACGCCGGTGTTAAAGAATTCCTCAATGCGGATCGCTACATCCAGGGTGGTCCCCATTCCGCTCTCGTATTTGCTGATCGTGCGCCGGGATACTCCCAGGACCTGCCCGAGATCCCCCAGAGACATACTTCGTTTTTCACGGAGATCGCGGAGCACCTCGCCATCGATGTTGACATACAATCCACCCGGGGATGCATACACGAGAGGAGGGATCATCTCCACGAAATAGTCGTAAAGTGTTGCAGGACTGATCGCGTAAATACCATACCGGACGTAGACAGCCCCCCGTTCCAGCTCTGCATCACGGGCGCGCTCGCCAACAATCAGCGGGACTCCCCCAAGATGGCGCGAGATCACTTCGAGATCGAACGCTACCTCTTCGCTTACGCTGTCGATATGGGATACGACTTTGATGACCAGCAACGTCCCGTCATTACGGGCGATAAGATCGAAGCTCCGCGGTCGGATGAAGAACCGCTCGGAAACGTCAAAACCTGCCGTGATCATGACGCTGATAACCAGCTGAAGCTGGCGATCCTGAGACATTGCAGTAAAGAATGGATATAGCCTGAGGGTATATTAATATAGATATGCTCATCGGGATTGATGACACGGACTCGCCTCAGGGCATGTGCACGACATACCTGGGGGCAGTCCTTGCCCGGCACCTTATTCATGAACATATGCAGGTTCATGGAGCAAGGCTCGTCCGCCTCAACCCGAATGTTACCTTTAAAACCCGGGGTAATGCTGCGATCGCGCTCGAAGTAACGGGGGATATTGACAGAGCGTTTGCAATCTCGTGCGCGGTCGTCGAGGAGCTTGCTGATTTTTCCTGCGAGAATACGAATCCGGGCGTAGTTGTAGTTGACGGGCGCCCGGACGGGGCATTTTACACCAGGGCAGTGAGGGATTTTTGCCAGATTGACGAGGCGATTGAACTTCTGCAAGCGGTTGGTGCCCGATACAAGGGATACAAGAACAAGCGTGGCCTGATTG
>DATEXZ010000141.1:0-3321 GCA_035256445.1 Methanoregula sp. | reverse complement strand
AGGGGTATTCCTGTATAAGGTTCCAGTTTGCATGGATATGTTCCGTCCTGCCGAAATCCCCGTCGGTGAGCTGGAGCAGTGCCTTCTCCATCGGGTCGAAGGGATCTTTCTTGCAGGCAAGAATGGCGTACTCCGCGACCTCATGGCAGGTATCCGTGAGCGGTTCATGGTCGGACGAGTTATAGTCACATACCTCACCCTGTGCAAAAAATTTCGTAACGGACATCCGGTTCTGGGTGAGGGTGCCGGTCTTATCGACGCACAGCACGGTGGCAGAGCCCAGTGTTTCGATAGCGGGGACCTGGCGGGTGAGGACGTTCCTCTTCGAAATTCTCCATGCCCCAAGTGCAAGAAAAACGGTGAGTACGACCGGGAACTCCTCGGGGAGGATCGCCATGGCGAGCGTGATGCCGGCCAAAAATCCCTCAACCCAGTTGAACCGGGTAAGGCCATAGACGATCACGATGACCGCACACAACGAGATTCCGACAAGGGCCACCGTCCGGACAATCCGGTCTATTTCCATCTTCAGCCGTGTCTCGCCCCGTTCAACAGTCTGGAGAACCGTGCCAATCTTCCCCATCTCGGTAGCAGCCCCAATTGCCATGACACATGCAAGACCCTGGCCCTGGACCACGAGGGTGCCGGAGTATACGAACGGTTGATCATCCCCGCCCGGACGCCCGGCCTGCATGCCCTGTTTCCCGGCGATTTTTCTGACGGGGACAGATTCCCCGGTGAGCAGTGATTCGTCCACCGAGATGTTGTTTGACATAAGCAGGACACTGTCGGCCGGAACGCGATCGCCCTCAGAGAGGATCACCGAATCACCGGTCACAACTTCCCGGCCGGGAATGCGCTGTTGTTCCCCGCCACGGATAACCAGAGCTCTCGGGCTGGATAGGTTCCGGAGGGCTTCAAGCGCCCGCTCGGTCTTGCGTTCCTGGTATACGGTAATACCGATGATCACGACGACAAAGCTCATCAGCATGATACCCTCGGAAACATCTCCGAGAATAAAATAGAGGATCCCGCTTGCCACGAGGAGGAGGAACATCGGTTCGCGGAACACTTCAATGACAATCCGTATCAGTTCCCGCCGGGATGCTGTGGGAAGTTCATTATATCCCTCGTCCTTGAGCTTCTCTTCTGCCTCGCGGTCAGTCAGGCCGGTAACTGAACTGATATCAAGGGTTGGCATTATCTTTCCTGTACGATGATGATTCTCTTGTCATTGAAACCCGGTGTATTGATGAATCTCAATCAATCTTATTTGAATTTTCTTTAGTAACGGAAAGGAATCCGGTGAGTTACCGGATTGATATGATGATAAACGCTCAGCAGGGAATCTCTATATTGTCCTGAGCACATTCCTGATTATTTCATGGGTAAGGTTTCAGACACACCGGATCATGGTCACCTTAAACGGGAGATCGGATTATTTGGTGCAACTGCTCTCGGCATCGGGGCGATCATCGGTTCCGGTATTTTCATAGTTACCGGAATTGTAGCAGGTATTGCCGGGCCTGCGATGATAATCTCCGTCGTGATTGCAGGGATTATCTCACTTTTCTCCGCGCTCAGCATTGCAGAATTGAGTGCATACATGCCTGAGGAGGGGGGAACGTATGCATTTGCCCGGAAACTGATTTCACCGTTTGCCGGGTATATTGCCGGATGGATCTGGATCTTTTCCAACATTTTTGTCGGGGCTGCTGTCTCTCTTGGGTTTGCCCATTATTTTGCCAGTCTTGTTCCGGCAGTGCCGATAAAAATCATAGCGGTCATCATCTGTCTCATATTCATTATCATCAACTATCTCGGGCTGAAAGAATCGACGCTCCTCAATAATATTCTCGTTACCCTGAAGGTGCTCATCCTCCTGTTCTTTATCGCATTCGGCCTGGGATTTTTTACTATCACTCATTTCACCCCACTGGCACCATCAGGAATGACCGGTATTCTGAGCGGCGCTGCCCTCATCTTTTTTGCGTACACGGGTTTTGCCCGGGTCACCATTATGGCCGAAGAAGTAAAAGAACCGGAAAAAACCATCCCCCGCTCCATCTACCTGGCACTGGGCATCTCGACTTTTCTTTATATCCTGGTAAGTGTAATTGCGGTGGGGCTTGTCGGGACTTCCGATCTTGCACAGTCCGGGTCCCCGCTCGCTTTAGCAATCACGGCTACGGGAAGTCCTGCAGCAGTGCTGCTGATTTCATCGGGTGCAATGATCGCGACGGCAAGCGTACTCCTGACAACCATCATGGGAATTTCCCGCATCGTGTTTGCAATGGCACGGAATAACGATCTTCCTGCCTTTTTAAGCACCATCAGCCCACGCTTCAGCACGCCCCACTACGCCATCGGGATAACGGGGGCTTTAATGATAGGGGCGATCCTTCTGGCAGACCTTTCCCTGGTGGTCGCGGTAAGCACATTTGCGATACTCATTTCTTATTTCATCGCGAACATTTCAGCTCTCAGACTTCCCCGTCAGTTCCAGCGTTATCCGGCGGTCATTCCCGTTGTCGGCGCAATCACCTGTACAGGACTAATCGTCTTCCTCAATATCAACGCATGGATAATCGGAATTATTGGCCTTGCAATAGGGTTGGTGTGGTATGTGATACACAAGAGAATCACGAAATAAATGCCTGTCTCTTGTCACCAGCTGTTTTATTACTCATTTGGGTAAATCTGACACGAGGAAGTCTCATGAAACGCATCACTGTTAATGCTCTTGTCGATATCGGCTGCCTGATCACCTTCATACCATCGCTTGTCTCGGGGCTGGTGCTCTATCTTGTCCTCCCTTCAGGTGGCGGGCAGGGAAGTGGCTGGGCTACGTATCTGGGTATTGCCCGCAACCAATGGGTCACGATGCACAATAATTCAAGTCTCATATTCGCAGCGTTGCTTATCATCCACCTGCTCCTGCACTGGAAGTTTTTCCGGCATATCGATAAATGCCTGAAACCCGGCAAGAAAGAGCAGTGCGAAACGACATAATAAACGGAATGCTTACATTATGCGAAGCAGGGGCTGGCGGCTTAAATCCCGCTCATCATCATCAATCCAGTCGGTGGGGCACGTTAAAAGTTAAGGATAAAACGAGGGTGAATTGTGAAATATACAATAAAAACTATTGGCATAATGAATGTCTTCATCGGGATTTCGTTTCTGTATCCCGCTGTTCGGTGAAACGAAACTCCTTTCTCCGATGATCTTATTGCGTTAGAAAAGGACACTGAACACAGGGAGTGCAGGTCATCCCCATGGACTACATACCGGAAGATAAACGAACTCCTTTTATTTATC
>DATEXZ010000140.1:0-12409 GCA_035256445.1 Methanoregula sp. | reverse complement strand
GGGAGCCGGACCACGTTGAGCATCGACATGATGTCGCCCGGGCTCTCGGTGGGGTACGAAGCGAAGAGGGTCCCCATCGTGGCAAAGCAGAACGAAGTGAGGAGGACGCCGATGACGAGCGGAGCAATCTGCAGGATCCGGGTGCCGAAGATGATGAGACCCGCGAGGAACGGGACAGACGCGATCCCCATGCTGTACAGGAACCCGCTCATGCTCTCACCGAGGACGACCGCGTGCAGGGAGACCGGGGCGGAGATGAGCCGATCAAAGGTTTTCATCCGGCGCTCGATCGGGATTGAGACCGGCTCGATAGACGAGGCCGAGAAGAGGATGGTGATCGCGATGAGGCCGGGGATCAAGACCGAGGGCTCGCCAGGCCTCCCGACCGCGAACGCGAGGAACATGAAGAGGGGGAAGAGCATGCCCGATACGATGATGTTTGGCTTGAGATAGTAGATGAGCATGTCCTTCTTTGCGATCGCCCAGGCTGCGATGATTTCAACCCGGAGCTGCCGGAACGATTCCTGATCAGTCAACGGTCTTCACCCCTTTAGTCCGGACTTCGAGGCCGGTCAGCTTGATGAATACGTCTTCCAGGCTTGGGCCGTATGTGTTGACGCTGATCACCCGGGCATTCTGCGTTTTCGCGTATGCCATGACGCCGTCGATCACGGTCGGAGGGTCTTCAGTGATGAGCCGGAACTTGTCGCCAAGCTTCCGCACTTCGCTCACGGTCGCGATCCCACGGAAGCCGTCTTCCGCGTGCGCCGGGACCGGGTCGAGCGCGACCTCGACCGACTGGACGCTCTGGATGGTGCCTTTCAGTTTCTCGGGCGAGTCGATGGCGGCGATCATGCCCCGGTTGATGATCGCAACCCGATCGCAGGTAAGGTTTGCCTCCTCGATATTGTGGGTCGTCAGAAAGACCGTGACCCCTTTGGCGTTGAGGTCCCGGATGACGTCGCGGATGATGAGGTTGCTCTGGACGTCGAGGCCGGAGGTGGGCTCGTCGAGGAAGATGAGCCGGGGGTCGTTGATGAGTCCCATCGCGATTGTGAGCCGCCGCTTCATACCCTTCGAGTACCCGTTCGTCTTTTCATCCTTCCGCTCCCACAGGCCGAAGAGTTCGAGGAGTTCCCTGCCCCGCTTCTCGCGGAGCGCTTTCGCAACATCATAGAGCTGGGCGGTAAACATCATGTTCTGCCACGCGGTGAGGTCGGTGTAGATGTTCGAGGTTTCGTGCACGATTCCCATGGTCTTGCGGGCCGCGATTGTGTCTTTTACGATATCCCTGCCAAAGAGCTGCGCGTCACCGCCGGTCGGAACCGTGATGCCGGTCAGGATCCGGATGGTCGTGGTCTTGCCTGCACCGTTAGGCCCGAGGAACCCGAAGGTTTCACCTTCTTTTACGGAGAAGGTGATGTCGTTGAGGGCGACGAGTTTGCCGAAGTGTTTGGTCAGATGGGAGACCTCGATCGCGTTCATTTATTCCGGGATTGTTTTGATTGGTGAAAAGGGTGACGGGAGAATGGCGGGAAGTTAAAAGGGGATGTGAAAATCTGATGTTGCGTGTATTACAAAAGCACCATCCAGGAATCAATAAAAAAAATGAACCGGTCGATCTACCGTCTCAGGAATTTGTGGAGGATGGTCATCTCGCTGCCCTTTGGACCCTTCCTGACCGGGGGTTTTGTCGGTACAGGAGTCTCATCCTCTTTTTCCTCCTCATCGATCTCCTCTTTTGGAGGAACTTTCTTCTCCCGGGCTGGAGCCGGGTGATGGGGTGCTTTCTTTTCAGCAGGTGCTTCCGGTACCCGGGCATGGGGAAGGGTCCGGTGCAGGCTCAGTTTTGTCCCGCACCCGGGACAGAAATTGGCTGCAAGGGGGAGTTTTTTCCCGCAGTTATGGCAGTACTGGGGGATTTCTGCACTTTCTTCCGGTACCGGGGTTTCCACGGGTTTTTCCTGAACAACCGGACGCCTCGGAGATACCTTCTTTTCAGCTGGTTCCGGTTCCTTTGCAGCAGCTGATTCTTCGATCACCGGGCGTTTTGAGGTCTGGAGGGAGGAATGCCTGAGAGGCTGCATGGCACTCTTCATCGCGACCTTCATCGCCGACTGCACTTCGCGTTTGCGGACAGTCTGGACATCTGCAGATTTTACCGGGGTTGCTCCCTGACCGGATTCCTGTTCCGGCACTTCCCGTACCTGTGCACGCCGGCGTGCAGGTTCAGCGACGGGGGCTTCCTGCTCCTGTACGGTCCTGGCTGCAAGATGACGTTTGACCGGAGGCTGCTTTTCATGGTCTTTTGCCGGTGTCCGTTTTGGCTGCAGTTCCTGTCTTTCTGCATGTTTTTCCGGTTCGGCAGGGACTGACTTTTCCTCGCGGAAAGGGATCTCTTCAGCCTGTGGCTCGGGAGATTTTGATGTCTCCTCTTCATGGAGGAGAGCGATCCACTCGTCGATCTCGTCCGACCTTTCCATGCCGTTCTGGACAAAAACAAGTTTCATCGTCTTGATTTCGTCATCCGGGGAACGGATGGATAGAACAAGAACCGGATCGGAATTCTCAGAAAATTCGACAATACTTCCGATAATTGAATCCCGTGGAATATCCTTTGCGGTAACTTTGACCTTTTTTTCCTGCGTATCGAGTAAAAAGATGCGCTGGTTGGTGAGGTATGCATGGAAAAAGAATTTTTTAACCGTGATATTGAGCGAGCCGATAAGGACGTGTTCGCCTTTCTGCAGGTATACAGAAAGTCCCCCTTCACCTTCCTCTTCGGTCTCCGGCTCTTCATCCCCGGATTTTATAGTTTTTGCTGCCCCTTTCTCTGTCGTACTGCCTCCGGAGATATTCGGTCTGCCCGCTCCAGTAGTGGATTTCTCGGATTCGTGAACAATTTTTCCGCCGCAATAGCCGCAGTCGGCTACTTCATCCCGTATATTCATTCCGCAATGGGGGCATTTCATTGGTGATCTCCCTTTCAGTATCCAGAGTGGATAAGTATAATGTTCTCATCTGATATGAAAAATTCTCTGGTCGGATCGATCACGGCCTGTCAAGCGGTTCCGTCTTATCAGACGGAGATGAATCCTTTCAGGAGTTCAGTTATGCGTTTATGCTCCTTTTCATCTCCGCTGGTGTAGATAAAGACCGCCGCCTCTTTTTTGTTGTTGCAGAGCAGGGCATTCACCCTGCAGCGCGTACTATCCCCGCTGAGAAGGCAGTCTTCCGGTAAAATCCGCCCCAGTGAATCGTTGATCATGCTGCTTACGGTGTCCGTGCAGTTGATAACAGCGTATATTCCCCGGTTGACAACCACAACCAGTACCCCGTTCCTGTCCCCTTCGCGGGAATCCCCGAGCCGGAACGTACCGTACTTTTCATCACCGTACATGTTGAGGAATTCACGATAAAACGGATCGTGACGTTCCTTGAGCTGAGATAAAAAGAGTCCTGTCTGCAAAGGCAGGTAACGGGAGTACCTGGCGTTTATAACGGGGAGCAGGTGGCTGAAAGCGGGATTTTCCATGATCCCGGAAAGAGGTTTTTGTACCCGGGCAAAGACATCCCCCCGTACTGCTCCGGTAAAATTCAGTTTCAGAGGTTTGAAAAAGAGCGTCTTTTCCCCGACCGGGACGACAAGGGACCCGTCTTTCAGCTGCGTGAGGCTTCCCGCAGGTAACTTTGGGGACGGGCTGCTGTCAGGCTTTTTTCCCACCGGGAGCTGGAGGGGTTTTCCTCCCGGAACAGCCCCCCGCGCGAGAGATGCCCAGGTCTCTGCAGGAAATGTCTGGTCCAGGTGTTTCCTCCAGAGCGGATCGCGGACGGTGGCGATGGACACCAGCCGGAACTGGGTCCCGACCGGAATAAATTTTGCCCCGCAATACGTGCATTCAATATAAAAATCCGTGTGGGGAATGCCGAAAAGTTGTTTTCCGACTACCCGGTTCAGTATCCCGGTCCGGCACACCGGGCACATGCTCATCCAGGACAAGGAGGAGGCATCATCGTCATGCCCCGCACCCGGAAGTTTGACGGCTGATGACATCGCCGGACCAGCATCCCATGTCCATGGCGGGAGCAGCCGCACAGCTTTGCGGGGGCGGTGAGCACGGCGGTCCAGGAATTCTGTAGTTTCTGCAATACCTGCACTGCACAGCACCTCGACAATCACCGGGACAACGGTCTTTCCCGGCATCCTGAGACGCGCTTCGATGCAGCAGTCAAGCCCGTCATCGGGTTTCACAGCTGCGTCCTGGGGTGTCCGGAGTGCCAGGGTTTTGTTGAACTCGGCGTTGAGGCATTCCATGGCAACACCGAGCAGTTCACCGGTCACCATTACCCCGCTTCGCAGGAAGGGCAACCGTGAAACACGCCTGCTGACGGTTTCACCGGCAAGCGCAAACAGTTCCGGGGGAATGGGAAAATACTGGGTTGCTGACATTTGTTTTAACCGGTTATCCCTCGGAAAGGATAAAGAATCGTACTATGGCAAAGAAGGTCAGGGAAATGAATGAACCCGCCACATTGACGGTGCGGGTGAAGCCACTATAAACAGGAATCGTTCACCCTTTGCACCTGCAATTACCCTCTCATCTTTTATTTCCATTGAATAGCGATACTTTAAAAAAGTGGAACACCCCTCAGATTCGGTGATGGATACTTCATAAACAGGAGATGAGCGCACGCATGACCGAGACCGTTGCCTATGAAATTACCGGAAAGATCGGACAGATAGAGTTCCGGAAATACCCCCGGATGGTACTGGCGACCGTTGCGGATGACGGAGATGACCGGGGATTTAACGTGCTTTTCGCCTATATCACCGGGAACAATCAGACAAGGACGAAAATTCCGATGACTGCCCCGGTAATCACCTCTGAAAAGATCCAGATGACTGCCCCGGTGATTTCCGATGAGAGATCAATGTCATTTGTGATGCCGGAGGGCAAGCGGGAGGAGGATATACCGGTTCCTCTGGACCAGCGTGTGAAGATCTCAACGCTTCCCCCACGGGAGGTCGCCGTCATACAGTTTAAAGGATATGCCTCACAGGAGGATGTCAATACTGCGAAGGTCCGGCTGCTTGAGGGACTGAAAAAAGCCGGCATTACCGGCACCGGCCAGCCGGTACTCATGCGGTATAATGCACCATGGACACCCGGGTTCCTGCGGAAGAATGAGGTTGGGGTGGAAATAACACGTTAAAAAGCCTGGAATGAAAAACGGTCTGATTTTCATTTCAGACAGGAATTCGCTCTTATGAAAGAGGTTGCTACCTCCCCGGTGCAGAAACATGATAGAGATGTAAAAGTTTATCGCGAAATTTCATATATAATCAGGTCCTGGCAGCTCACCGAAGCGATGAGGGATGAACGCCGCCGCGGCGGATCAGTGACTAAAGCTCTAATGATTTTTCGGCCCCGCCGTGCCTCGGAGAGGCCCTGAGGCGGGCGACCCTCATAAATAGATATTCAAGGTTTATTCAGATCCATCCCCAGTTCAGCAGTGACCCTTGAACAAATCACGCACCATATCCGGTATCTCGGACGGACGGGATGCAACCGGTACACCCAGCTTCCTGAGCCGGCCGATCTTGGAGCGGGCATCGCCTTCACCACCCTCAACGATGGCACCGGCATGTCCCATGCGTTTGTCCGGGGGAGCTGATATCCCCGCAATATACGACACAATCGGAAGATCGGTGGATTTTGCCCCTTCTTCTTCAAGGTTCCCGCCCACTTCACCGATGAGCACCACGGCTTTTGTCTGCGGGTCTTTTTCGAATCGCTTCAGCACATCGACAAAGGTCTGGCCGATCACCGGATCGCCACCGATACCGACAACGGTGCTCTGCCCGATACCTGCCCGGGTAAGCTCGTCCACGACTTCGTACGTCAGGGTGCCGCTCCGGGATATCACCCCGACATTCCCGCGCAGGAATAATCCCGCCGGCATGATCCCCATCTTCACCTCCCCGGGAGAGAGAAGCCCGGGGCAGTTGGGTCCAATGACGCTGCACCCTTCCATCTTTGCATAGGCGAGCGCTTTCATCGTATCATGCACCGGGATGTGCTCGGTGATCGCCACGATGGTCTCGATGCCGGCATGTGCCTCCTCCATGATGGAATCGGCAGCAGCCATGGCCGGCACGAAAATGACGCTGGCCGAGATATCATGGTCCCTCATCGCCTCTTTCACGGTATTGTAGACCGGGACGCCGTGGACTTCCTTGCCGCCCTTGCCAGGAGTCACGCCAGCCACGACACCCCGTGCGCCTACCTCACGGGCATAGGCATTCATCAGCCCGATGTGGAATTCACCCTGTTTTCCGGTGGCTCCCTGCACTAAGACACCGGTTTTCTTATCCCCGTAGATCATGCTGCCATCTCCACGGCTTTCCGGACCACGAGGTCCATTGTGTCCAGCATCTCGTAGCCTTTTTCCGAGAGCATGGCCCTGCCTTCTGCCTCGTTGGTACCGGCAAGCCGCACGATCACTTTCTGGGGGATGTCTGCGGCAATGATCCCTTTTGCCACCTCATCGCATTTCGTGATACCACCGAGGAGGTTGACCACGATGACCTTTACCGAGGGAACACTGCCGACAAGCCGGACCGCATGCATCACCCGCTCGCTTTCGGCACCGCCACCGACGTCCAGGAAGTTTGCAGCTTTACCGCCGTAGAACCCTATGAGGTCAAGGGTCGACATGGTGAGGCCGGCCCCGTTCCCGATCACGCCGATTGTGCCGTCCAGTTCGACATAGGAAAAACCGTATTTCTCTGCTTCACGTTCGCGGTCGGTGAGGTCGCGGTTGACCGCAAATCCCTGCCTTCCCAGGGCATTATCGTCAATAATGAGTTTCGCATCTGCGGCGAACACACCCTGCGGGGTGGTGACAAGCGGGTTGATCTCGGCAAGCAGTGCATCTTTTTCCAGGAATACCCGGTAGAGCCTGTTGATGATCGGACCGATCTCTTTTGGTGCCATGCCGACAAGTTCCCGGAGCATAAACGGGGGTATATCCCGTATCAGGGGATTTGCGATCGCTGTACGTATTGCTTCGGGGTGCTCTTTTGCCGTGATCTCGATGTCCACCCCTCCGGCCTCGGTAAAGAGGATCAATGGCTGCTTGCTCGAGCGGTCAACGGTGACAGAAAGATAGTACTCATGCTGGATCGCGAGCCGCTGCTCGGCAAGGATCTCGCGGACGGGCAGCCCCTTGATCTCTTTTTTGAACAGGTCCCGTGCGGTGGCGACGGCATTTTTGCGGTCAGCCATCAGAATACCCCCTGCCTTTCCTCTTCCGCCGACATCCACCTGGGCTTTCAGGACGATATTTTCGCCAAGTTCGGCAAGATGTACCGGAAGTTCATCCGCGGACTGTATGAGAAATCCTGCCGGGACGGGGATGCCGTACTCCCGGATGATTTTTTTTGCCTCGTATTCGCGTAATTTCATGGTGGTGTGCTCCCTGCGGCCAGTTCAATGCCTTTTTTCATTGCCTTCAGGTTGAGTGCCTCGGTGCCCTTGGGAACCGAGTCAAGGATCGCTTTTTCAAGTGCGGCTTCGCTGACGACGCGGGTCGAGGCAGCCAGTGCACCCAGCATCACGATATTTGCCACGATGTCGCGTCCCAGCGTCTGCTTTGCCTCCCGGGTCGCCGGGATCTCGATATATTTGCAGTCCGGCCGTGAATATACAAGCGTGGAATCAATGAGCATTACCGCATCCTTCCGGGCATGTGCACCATACTTTTCGAAGCCTTCCTGGGACATGATCACGTAGATGTCCGGGTCTGCAACCTTGGGGTACAGGATGGGCGAATCATCAATGATCACTGCACTCATTGACGCACCGCCCCGGGCTTCGGGGCCGTAGACCTGGGTCTGGACCGCGAATTTGTTGTCATGCATCACGGCAGCCCTTCCCAGGATCACGGCAGAAAGGATGATCCCCTGCCCGCCGAACCCCGAGAACCGTACTTCGTGTCTCATGGTTTCACCCCGAGTGCGGGACGGTTCCTCCGCATAAGTTCCCCGACAATGAACATATCTGTGGGAATGTGCTCACCCTGCTCCAGCAGCCGGTCATGTTTTGCTTTCAGCATCGAGTGGGACCGGAGGTATTCTACGTGGTCTGCCACCTGTTTGAACTTGTTCCTTCGCCCGAACGCAGTCGGGCACTGAACCAGCGCCTCGATGAAGGAGAAACCCGGGGTCTGCAGGCCGGCAAGGACGGCTTTTTCAAGCTCTTTTACATGATAGGAGGTCCAGCGGGAGACGTAATTGGCCCCCGCTGCGATGGCGAGATCGCAGAGATCGAAGGGAGTCTCGGCACAGCCGTACGGGGTGGTCGAGGAGAGACATCCCAGCGGGGTGGTCGGGCTTCCCTGGCCTCCGGTCATCCCGTAAATCTGGTTGTTCATACAGACAACAGTCAGGTCAATGTTCCTCCGGCAGGCATGGATGAAATGATTACCGCCGATTGCAGCCAGGTCACCGTCACCGGTTATGACCACGACATGGAGGTCCGGGTTTGCGAGTTTCACCCCGGTTGCAAAGGCAATTGCCCGCCCGTGCGTGGTGTGGAGGGAGTCGGTGACGATATAACCAGGGGCACGGGAGGAACACCCGATGCCGGAAACAAAGACCGTATCCTCTTTCTTCCATGCCATCTGCTCAACTGCAGCAAGCGTACAGTTGACGACGGTACCATTACCACAACCGGCACAATAGATATGCGGGAGGCGGTCCTGGCGGTACCAGTCCTCAAAACTCATCGGTACGCCTCCAGTGCAGCCAGCAGTTCAGCAGGGGTATGCAGTTCGCCACCAAGTTTCGGGAGACTGGTGACGGGTACCTTCGTGTGGCGCTCGATCTCACGGGCGATCTGGCCAAGGTTCATCTCCGGGACAAGGAAACGACGGGCCTTTTTGAATTCCCCCAAGGCAAACTCAGGGAATGGCCAGACTGTCCTGATCCGCAGGAACCCGATGTTGTCATGGGGATGATCGTGCATGATCTGCTGGACGGTACGGACAGGAGCACCGTACGCGATGATGACCAGTTCCGCATCGGGATTAAGAATGTCATAATCCGCGATCTCGCGGCGGGCTGACTCGATCTTGTCCACGAGCCGCATGACCAGCGTCTCGTGCAGCTTCGGGTTCGTCGCACATGGGTATCCCCGTTCATCGTGGGTGAGCCCGGTCACATGGACCCCGTAACCCTTGCCGAACTGCGGAAATCCGGGAATACCATCGCTGTCAGCTTTGAACGGGAGCGTTCCCTTGACCAGAGCCTTTCGCGGGACCTGTTCTACCGAATCCGGAATGATGATCTTCTCCCGCATGTGCCCGACGACCTCATCTGCCATCAGGAATACCGGGACACGGTACTTGTCCGCGAGGTTGAATGCCCTGGCAGTAAGCTCATACATCTCCTGGACACTCGCGGGACACAACGCGATGACTGAGTAATCCCCGTGGGAACCGAACCGGCACTGCATCATGTCTCCCTGTGCTCCCATGGTCGGCTGGCCTGTGGAGGGGCCGCCTCTCTGTATATTGACGACCACGCAGGGGGTTTCGGTCATCGCCGCGTACCCGATGTTCTCCATCATCAGGGAGAACCCCGGCCCGCTGGTCGCTGTCATCGAACGGGCTCCGGTCCAGGATGCGCCGATAATCGAGGCCATCGATGCGATCTCGTCTTCCATCTGGATGAACACCCCGCCTTTCTTCGGGAGCTTTACTGCCATGTGCTCGGCAATTTCCGTTGAAGGGGTGATGGGGTATCCCCCGAAGAACCGGCACCCGGCAGCAAGGGCCCCTTCCGCACAGGCAGTATTGCCCTGCCAGAACTCAGTCCGTGTCAATATTCAATCGCCACCTTATGGGGTTCATACGGTTGTTCTTCCACCCAGTGGATTGCCTGGTCAGGACAGGTGAGCTGGCAGACACCGCAGAGGGTGCGCCCATAGAGGTGCATCAGCCTGCAGTTCGTGCACCGCTCGGGACGATCGAGTTCAGGGATGATGATACCCTTGCGGTTGGCTTTCTTTCCCTCCTTGAAAATCTTGTACGGACAGACCTTCGTACAGAGATTGCATCCCTTGCAGCGTGTCTCGTCAATGGCAAGTTTCATGAAATGCGTCCTATCGTATATATATTCGGGGGCTTTACAAAAAACCTCTTCTTTTAGATCACTGCCTGCCCGTGCAGGACGTGGCTGAGTATGACCGAAAGGCCTTTCCGGCATTGATCCGGGCTGCCTCGAAGATATCATTCCCGTGGGCATCGATCCCGACCACCAGCGGGAGCCGGTCGAGTTCGATCACCCAGATCGCCTCGGCCATCCCGAGGTCTTCGTAAAAGACTCCTTTCAGGACCATATGAGATGAGGCAAGGGCAGCACATCCCCCGGTAAATGCAAAGTAGACCCCCTTCCCCCTGAGAACCTCCCTCACCGTTTCACCCATCCCCCCTTTCCCGATAAGCCCCCGTACACCCTTTTCGATGAGGAACCCGGAGAGCTCGTTCATCCGGGCTGACGTGGTGGGACCGGCGGCAATGACCTTGTTGTCCTGGATAACCGGGCCGCAGTGGTAGATGACCGCACCCCGGGGATCGAACGGGATCCCCTTCTCCTGCATCCTAAGGTGCGCCTCGTCCCGTGCAGTATAGACGATGCCGGAGAGCTCGACGCGGTCCCCGGCATGGAGGGCGAGGACCTCCTCGCCGAGCGGGGTACGGAGCTGGACCGGTCGTGTGCTCATCGCTTCACCTCCACCGTTGCATGACGGTTCGCCCAGCACTGGACATTGACGGCTACCGGGAGCGATGCCGTATGACACCCGGCCGTTTTTACCTTGACCGCCAGTGCCGTGAAATCCCCGCCGAGTCCCATTGGCCCGATCCCGAGCTTGTTGACCGAGGTGCAGATCTGCTGTTCGAACGCCGTCATGGTATCGACCGGCAGGAGGAGCGCCTCCTTGGCAAGCGCAGCGGCAAGGTCAAACGTGCCCCCGATACCCACACCGAGGAAGACCGGCGGGCAGGGCTTACCCTCCGCATGGAGCATCGTCTCGACCACGAACCCTTCGATGCCATACACGTGCGAGGGCAGGAGCATTGCCGTGCGGGAGCTGTTCTCGGCACCCGCTCCCTTCGGGAGGACCGTTACCGTAAACTTGTCCCCGGGTCTCACATGAATGGCCGGGATCCCGGCACCGGTATTGTCCTTCGTGTTCTGCCGGCTCAGGGGGTCTACGACATTGGGGCGGAGCGGGACTTCCTTTGTAGCCCGCCGGACACCCTCAGCAACAGCATCGTACAGGGACTGCGTGAGCGGGACATCGGGAGGGAGGGTGAGGTAGACAACCGGGATGCCCGTGTCCTGGCAGAGGGGCACCCCAAGCTCATCCGCCACCTCGATATTTTTCAGGATGTTGGCAAACTCCCCCCGGGCCACGGGGCTCGTCTCTGCTTCAGCCGCCCTTCTGATGACCTTCAGCACATCCGGCGGGAGGCGGATGACGGCTTCCCGGTATGCCCGGAAGGTGGCATCAGCGAGTGCGGCGTGGATCGCAATATCGTCCGGAGGTTTCATTCAAGTATAGTAACGAAGGGCAGGATAATATAGGGATCGGGAAGGGGTAAAAAAGACCCTGCCTCCCATCAATATACTATCTCCAGAATGCCGGATCCTGGCAGACCAGTGCCATGACAGGCCACGAACTTTGCTGTATCGACGATGAAAATAGTCCGGATAAAAGGGATCCCTCTCCTTACCCGGGCAATCGATGGTTAATCAAAGCCCCTGACCAAATCCAGAGTCCGTTTCAAGACCTGATCGCACATCCAAATATGGCTAAATATGACCCCATTCCTACCGCCGGAAAACCAGCACAAAAACGGGAAACTCGCCTTCAATTTTCCCATTTATGACCTCGGGATCCGGAAAAAAGGGTCAACGGAGCCCATTCAGGGCTCATATTACCCTATCCCGAAATCCGGTCATTCCATGACGGTGAACAGGTGGATCAGGGATTTCCCATCAAACGAGACAGGATCCTTTTTACCTCTGGCAGTGGATCTGGCAGGACCATAAGCTCTGCTGCTGATCCCGGTTCCCAATCTGTTCCGTAAGAACGGAAACCGGGAATATTCCCGGGATATTTTTCAGGAATTTTTCCAGATTTTTTTCTTCGTAATGCTCATTCACAAACCCACGACCTTGTAAATTTCATCCGGCACGTGGCTGCCCGTCCAGGCCCAGCTCGATAAGTTGATCCGCGAGGATCCGGAAGAATCGCAAGGTACCATGCTTAGAGCAGAGCCAGAGCTCACGCGAGATTGCTGTATCAGACGGGATCGCCTGGAGCGCAAGGATGACTTC
>DATEXZ010000139.1:0-3805 GCA_035256445.1 Methanoregula sp. | reverse complement strand
GCCTCGATCGTCGTTTCTGTGGTTGTACCGCTGTTTGCATTGTCAACGATCAGGCGTCCGTTCTCATATGACAGAGACATCCTGCCCGGGAGCGCCTCGAACGATGACAACGGTCCGGGATCCAGTCCCAGTATCATTGCCCCTGCAGCGGCAAGCATCAGGGGTACTTGGTATCCGGGAACTGCAAGAAGAGGGTTGGAGAACCTGACGGTAGTGCCGGAGAACGCAACAGAGCACAGGACATCATGGGAAACGGCAATATCTTCAAGGTGAATCACCTGACCGGAACAGACTGCCTCAATATTTTCTGCCAGGAGGAGGTACCGGGCATGTTTTGCCGACGCAACTTTTACTGCAACGGCAGATTTCTTTCCCGCTGCACAGGCATAATCACGGTCAGAGGTTATTATGGAAAGTGTTCCGGCACCGGATACTCCCAATGATTCCTCTGCAATCAGCCACCCGTTGATATCCATGGCCAGCTTTGCTGCAGCGAGCACCGATGCGGGCGTTATGCTGGACTGCGATATCCACTCTTTTCCCGGGAAGCGGTACGTCCCGGTTGATGTGTGTAAAATGCCTGCCCCCGGCATCAGGGAAGCGAGCGCGTGTGCCGTTGTTGTTTTTCCCCGTGCACCCGTGATCTCGATCATCGGTTGCGGGATATTCTCACCCAGCAACAGGCGCACTGCCTCATGATGGGAAATGACCGGAGCCTGGGCGGACGTAAGGAGGGGATGATCGGGATCAAGGTGCACCGGTGCAACGATCAGGTCGTACGAACCTGCCCGGGCCGTGGGCACGTCAATGAGGCTCTCCCCCCGGTACACATCCACACAATCAACACGATCTCCCCGGGCAGAAAAAGCCTCTCCTATCGCGTACCCACCGTGGATAGTGTCAAGGACGAGGATGTGCATAAAAAAGGTCAGAGAAGTGTGAGCGCTTTGGTAGCGTTCTTCACCATCAGGTCTGCAAGAAGGGGATCACTCCCGATTGGATCTGCATAGAGAAGAGGAACAGACCTGCCGTTCAGGGTAAACGTACCTTTCTTGATACCCTCGGGAAGTCCTATCTCTCCCGGAATATCTTTTTCAATATGAACACCCTTTGCCAGAAACAGGGGGACCACCACAAGGGCATCGATCGGTTCATGACGAAAATCGTTGAGTGATTCCCTGATTGTCGGTTTATTCATATTCATAAACCCGCATTTTACGATAAAATCCGTGTTTTGTGACTTGATCAGAGATGCTGTTTTCTCCACGAGCTCTTTGTTGTAGGGCATCGTACTTCCATGCCCGACAAGTAACATTCCCTTCTTACCCATATAACAAATAGTATGACCGGGAATCTTAAAAATTCTTACCAAATGGTTTTTTTTAAAGATTAGATGCAAAGTAATTTGTTAGATCAGTCTCAACAGATATGAATCTATGATGGATGCCTTCGAGCGCTTCGGGTTGCTCATCAATGATCGTATTGTCAGGACACCCATAGCAATCGCGTCGATGGCAGGGATTGTTGACGCCGGATACGTTCTCAAACGTGCAGATCATATCGGGATGGCATGTATCGGGGGCTACTCTGTGGACCAGCCGACCATGGATGCGTCAAAGGCTGTCAGTGCTGAAGGTAATCGCAAAGAATTTTTGTATGACGACCCGGTAAAAGAACTCAGAACGCAGGTGGCGCTCCTGGAGAAAAGTCCTGTTGTGACAGGAATCAATCTCCGTGGCAGTGAGCCGGAATCCTACGCTGCAATTGCCCGATCTCTTGGTGAAGGTGTGGTGTATGAAATCGACGCCCACTGCCGCCAGCCGGCACTGGTTGCCGCCGGCTGCGGAGAACACTACCTGAAAAAACCGGCAGATCTTCTGGCAGTAGTACGGGCTCTCAAATCCGAGGGGGTAACCGTATCCGTAAAAATCCGGGCAGGTGTTGCAGAGGATGACCGCCAGCTGGCAAGGAAACTCTGGAAATCGGGAGCCGATATCCTGCATATCGATCTCATGGACTTCGGTTCGCCCAAACTCAGGCAGATACGGAACAGCTGCCCGCTCCTCCTGATTGCCAACAATTCGATCAATACCTTCGAACGAATGCGGGAGATGCTCTCTCATGGTGCAGATATGGTATCCCTTGCCCGCAAGTCCGACGAACGGACGCTCTCCGGGCTGGACGCGGCAATTTCCCGGTATGCCGCGGAGGAAGGATGGTATAACTCCCCCAAGCAGCTGTGCCGGGGCGGTGATATCCGCGCACTCGCTTTCTGCTGCATGCCGGTCAAAGAGTGCCCGCTCATTCCGACACTTTCCCGTATCGGTCTCCCGAAAGAAGATTATATCCGTTTGAAACTGGACACGGTAAAAGGTACACCCCTCGAAGAAGGCAAACAAACCTGTTTTGGCAGCCTTGCCTGGTGCTGCAAAACGTCTTCACCGTGCATGTTCCGTGATATGACGCTGAAGCAGCAGAACATTGCAAAGAAAGACTATATGCGCATGAAACGTGAGCTCTCAGATACGATAATGAGCCGTGTGTTCCATGACATGCCTTCTGATGAGAGCAGCTGAACGGGCGCAGCTTGCAATGATGCTGGAGGTCTGTGCCTACCCGAAACCCGGAAACGTCGACCGCTGTCATGATTACCCGGAAACCCGTCTTGAACACTTTCTTGCATCAACGATTTTTGCACGCACGGCTCTCGAAGAGGCTGAAAAAGGAACCGGCCGGATCGGCGAGATCATCAAACATGCAATCCGCGACACCAACTGTCATGAAGGGGGCAATACCCATTTCGGCGCATTCATCCTGCTTATCCCCCTTGTCTATGGCAAGGACATAGCCGGCGCACTGTCCGCAATTGAAAAAACCGATGTATCGGACGCCGTCGCTTTCTACAAAGCCTTTGCAATGACCTCCGTCAAAATGAAAGCTGCCGACGAGCTTGACGTGAATGACCCCCATACGCTTACGCTGATCCGCGAACGTGACATGACACTCCTTGATGTCATGCGGCATTCGGCAGAAAATGATATGGTGGCGCGGGAATGGGTGACAGGGTTCCCTCTTACCCGCAGGGGAGCCGATCTCCTGAAACAATTCGGACCGGGCAGGCAGGCAATTGTCCAGGCATTCCTCACGCTTCTCGCATCTGAGCCGGACACGTTCATTATCAAAAAACACGGCATGGAAGTCGCCCGTCAGACCATGCTCACCGCACGTGAGGTCCTTGACGGCAGGTATTCACTGGAGCAGTTCGATGCTGAGTGTATTGAACGGGATATCAACCCGGGTTCAATTGCGGATATTATCATCGCCTCAATCTACACTGCACTTGGGGAGGGCTGGTCATGGGACTTTTAAGATCCGGTATCAATGAGGTGATCGCCACTACTTCCTTTAATGCAGCCCCCATGGGGATCCACTACCGGGAAGGTAAAGCCGGCATGGTACTCTTCACGGGGAGTCATACGGCGCAGAATATTGAGCACGACGGCTGGGTTGTTGCAAACTTTGTCTATGACCCTGTTCTCTACGTGAAAACCGCCTTTGAAGATCTCTCCCACGATGCCTTTCTGGAAGAGGTGGTCGGGGGCAGGAAGATGTACCGGCTTGCAGGGACCGATGCATGGGCTGCATTCACCGCAACCCTTGAGCGTAAAACCAGCAACACGATGATGGTCAGGCTTGTTCCTGAAACGGAGATAATTGAAGAGGTGGCTCTTCATCCCGTCAACCGTGGCTTCAACAGTATCATCGATGCAACGGTGCATGCGACACGGTACAGGGAGAACCGGAA
>DATEXZ010000138.1:0-2202 GCA_035256445.1 Methanoregula sp. | reverse complement strand
GGAAGAGGAACAGATTAAAAAATATCTTGAAGATCTGTGTCAGACAGCGGGGAAACGGATCGCATTTGGCGGTGAAGGTGCATAAAGTTACTAATAAAAAGGCAGAAAAACCGATGCAATTCTCCTTTTGAGGAACACCTGATCTCCTCTCATTTTTAATAATTGAGCCGGTCGCCGTTCATAAAAGATGAAGAATCCTGTAACCCCATCATCATACCGGTTGTGGATTTACCTGAATCGCCACGCCATCAAACTCAGCAATGATCCGTTCACCTTCATAAATCATAATCCGGAACGTGGAATACCTGCCATTGTCAGCCACACGGTTGGCGATCGCCACGAGGGAGCCGGTAGCCGGCGAGATATACTGGATATGTACAGAGACGGCAACACGGTCAATTCCCGCGCAGTTTGCCGCGATACCGAATGCCTGGTCGGCAAGGGCACATATCGCACCCCCATGGGCCACGTCATTCGGATTTTTCTTCCCGCAGCAGTCCATGACAACCCGGGCATACCCATCTTTGGCATGGGTAATCTTCATACCGAGGAGTTGAGCAAATTCGCTGTGGTTGAATGCGGTGATCCTCCCGGCTATGACCTGTTCTGCGGGATCCGCAGGATGAACTTCTGGCATGATTACTCCGAACTTAAAAAAACCCGGTTATGCAGGAATTACTTATATTTTTTCTGCGTGTAGGAGTATTTCTCCGTCTGACCTCCATGGGAGACGATATAGATCCATTCATAGAGCGACTGCATTGTCCCGAACTGCTTGTAGCGGCGCATCGAGAACCCGACTTTAAGCCTGTTATCAAAAACGACCTTCCCCTGGTCCTTCATGCGCAACGCAATTTCAAGGTCGTCACCGGCATCGATGCAGCGGTACATCCCGGCTTTGACGAAGGCATCTTTCCGGAATGCCGTGTTGCATCCCAGCGTATAGTAAAACGTACGGCTGTAGTATCCGATACGGGAGAATGTGTTGGCAAGCATGAGGGAAAATCTGTTGCCGATTCCTTCTTCAATGGGGTAAACCGGCCCATACACCTGGGCAAGATGACTGTCAAGGAAATCCTCCTGGATGATCCGGATCCAGTCCGGGGGAAGGATACAGTCGGCATCGGTTGTTGCGACAATCTCTCCTTTTGATGCCATAATCCCGTCATTTCTCGCTCCTCCCACTTTTTTGCTTGTCTGGGTAAAGACGTTGTCAGCATATTTCTTCGCAATATCGCACGTCGCATCTTTTGAACCACCATCTACCACAATAATCTCGTATTCGGCACGGGGGACCGTCTGGTGAGTGAGGGATACAAGACACTGTGCGATATTTTCTTCTTCATTAAAGGTCGGGATAATGACCGATATCATGGGGGTAAAAACTCCTGTACAGTTGTTATAAGTTGGCGGATAAAAGCATGACGTGCATACAGATCGGGTGCATTTTCATGGATGCGAGGCTACAAAATCCATGACGCTCCGGATGCAGCCATCCATGTTCAGGTACTCGAACTGGGCAAATCTTCCTACCAGAGGAATGCCGGAACCCTCGCAGTACTCTTTTACCGTTGCGATATTTTTCAGGTAGTCAAGATCGTAGACCACATAGGCAAAAGGCTGACGCTCAACAGAAGAACTGATGACCTGGTTCTTTGTGAAGATCTGCATCTCCATAAGCATGTCCGTTACTTCACGAATAAGTTCGTCGTCTGACATCGCAGCGACTTCATCGTCCGGCTGGTGAGTGATCTCGGCAAGGACGGCACTGCACCCAGGCGGGGCAACCCGGCGGCTGTAGTGCGAAGGAAATGAGATCCGGTTCGCCATCCCTGCGGCAGGATCCGGCACGTAGACCCAGGAAAAATCCGGCACGGTGCCGCGTATCCCGATATTGACACAGACCAGTGAATTATACTTTAATGCGGCTGCCGCACCTATCACCTCCCGGGGGACATTCCCGAGACATGGCAGCAGGTGCTGGAGCGGCATCGTGCAGATACACCGGTCAGCCCCGATCACGTCTTCACCGTTACTGATCTTCCAGCCCGAACTGGATCTCCTTATTGAGGTCACCCTGAATCCGGTCCTGATGTATTTTTTTATGGGAGCTGCGATCGCATGGATAAGGGCTTCGATTCCCCCGTCAAGCGGGTAGGAAAAGACTGACTGATGGGTATAGCCCTCTGTGCTGATGCCGAT
>DATEXZ010000137.1:0-2558 GCA_035256445.1 Methanoregula sp. | reverse complement strand
ACCCGCACCCGCAGCTGCGACATTTCCGGTATTTTCGACAGGAATCCCCCTTTGGTCATGAGTCAATCAAGGAATCTCCAGTGCTGGTAACGCGATGAAATCACATGCTCATGATTTGAGTTCAAAGAAAAGGAACAGGTTAAGGAATTCTTTTATCATTCGCCACAGCCAAAATACCTTGAAATGGATCCATTTCTGTCCATCATCGATGTCATACTTCACTTTGACAAATACCTGCCGGGAATTATTGATGCATACGGGGTCTGGACGTACCTGATCCTGTTTGCGATCATCTTCTGTGAAACGGGTCTTGTGATATTTCCTTATCTCCCCGGAGACTCACTCCTTTTTGTCGGGGGAGCGCTTGCGGGTGCCGGCTTTCTCAGCCCAGGGATACTGCTCATCACCCTCATCGTTGCTGCGGTACTCGGCGACTCTGCGAATTACTGGATAGGGCATACCCTCGGGATGAAAGTTCTCGAAAAAAAGTATAGTTGTGTCAAAAGGGAACATCTGGAAAAAACAGAGGAGTATTTTACCCGGTACGGCGGTATGACGATCGTAATCGCCCGCTTTGTTCCGTTTATACGGACATTCGCACCTTTCCTTGCCGGCGTCGGGAAGATGAGCTACCGCTGGTTCATTACCTATAATATCACCGGCGCAGTCATGTGGATCTGCGCGTTTGTACTTTCAGGCTATTTCTTTGGCAGCATTCCTATCGTAAAGGAAAACTTCAGTCTCATCATCTATGCAATCATCGGGATTTCACTTCTTGCCGTAGGATCCATCATTATCGGTGTTTTCCGGTCGGTCCGGGAATGCCCGGCCGGTGAGCAGCAGGAACCGGTACGCAAAGAATAACACGATCTCATCACCCCCGTACTCTGTCTGGCTGAAAAATTTCATAAATCCAGGATAAACCCCTGGAAGTATTTTTGAATTCCTGAATGCGAGAGTATATTTCGGGATCATACAAAGTACATCTGCGATTTACCATCAGATTCATCATCGTAGGATTTCTGAATAATGCTCCCGCTTGATAAACTCCTTGACCTGGCCGGCAGTGCCGGGCTCAGAACGTCCCAGGTTGCTGAATTCCGCCAGAGATTCGGTGTGAACGAAATGACTCCTCCGGTGAGGGAGTCTCTCTGGAAACAATACCTGAAACATTTCGATGATCCGATTATAAGGATCCTTCTTCTTGCAGTGACCGTATCAACGATTGTCTCGCTCATACGAGGGAGCGGGTTTCTGGATATCCTCGGGATCATTGTTGCAATCCTGCTCTCAACAGGAATTGCATTTTTCAACGAGTACCGGAGCAGCAGGGAATTTGACATCCTGAACGCGACCCGTGATGATATGGCGGTGAAGGTGATCCGGGACGGTCACCCGGCCTCTGTCCCTTCGCGGGATATCGTTGTCGGGGATTTGATCCTTCTCGAGGCCGGCGATGCCATACCCGCTGATGCCTGGGTATCCGAATCTGACGATATCTTTACTGACGAGTCCGCATTTACCGGGGAGAGCGAGCCTGTCCCAAAGGAACTGCGGGAGAGGGTTTTAAAGGGTGCATTCGTTACTGCAGGGAAAGGGCAGGCAATTGCCGGAGCGGTTGGCGACTCGACCCAGATGGGGGTGATCGCTTCATCTCTTGGAATCGATCATACAACCCAGACACCCCTTGAACAAAAACTCGAAGCGCTCGCCGGCATCATCAGCAAATTCGGGTACGCGATGGCCGTGCTTATCTCGATAAGTCTGTTCATCCGGGGGATCCTTACTGGGGAAGTAACCGGTCTGAACCTCGATTCGCTCAACTACATCCTCCACTACTTCATGCTCGCGGTAGTCGTCGTGGTTGCAGCTGTTCCCGAAGGCCTTCCGATGAGTGTCGCACTCTCGCTTTCACTAGCCATGCGCAAGATGACACGGGCAAACTGCCTGGTGCGCCGTCTTATCGCCTGCGAGACCATCGGTTCTGCCACGACAATATGTACTGATAAGACCGGGACTCTCACCAAAAACCAGATGGAAGTGGTCGCATCATCGGCAGGTGACCCGCATCCCACAGATAACCTCCCCCAGACACCTTCAGAGTGGATCACCCTGAATGCTGCAGTAAACGGTACCGCACATCTCGAAGATCGGGAAAACCGGGTCATTGTTATCGGGAACTCGACAGAAGGCGCACTGCTCCGCTGGCTGCGGCATCATTCGCTCGATTACATGCAGATCCGTGCAGAAACCCATGTTACAAAACAGTACCTGTTTGACGGCAACCGGAAACGAATGTCAACGGTTGTGCGGATCGAGGGCAGACCCTATCTCCTCGTCAAAGGTGCACCGGAGATCCTCGCATCGCTCTGCACAATAACTCCCGACCTCAGCGGGATCAGCGCCCTTGCCTCCAGAGCGATGCGGACGCTTGCCTTTGCCCACAGGGAGATCACGGACGGGGATGAAAGCGAAACCTCCCTTGTATGGGATGGATATGTCGGGATACGCGATCCTCTCCGGGACAACATTGCCGAATCTGTTGCAACCTGCCAGCA
>DATEXZ010000136.1:0-11418 GCA_035256445.1 Methanoregula sp. | reverse complement strand
GGACCTTTGATGCGCACCCGGGGGACCTGTCATGCCGGGCAGTACCTTCCATGCCGGCAACAGCAGCAGCCCTTGAGATGGTAAAGAAATGCGAGGTGGAGATGAATATTGATGAAATCATACAGGGAACGCTCTCTTCAGTACGGTTCGTCACTGCCCTGAACGGTGAAATTATGAAGGAGTCCTGGATCTGAAGGGGTAATGAGCGGGGAAAAACATCGTGGGAGTTGATGAACGGACCGGGTTGATGCGATGCAGGGAGATGATTATCCATCCTATATCAGAAGTGCTGAATCCGGCGAACTGGCGGACCGGATCGAGCGGGCATATACACTCCTTGAATCCTGCACGGTATGCCCGAGAAAATGCAGGGTTAACCGCCTTCATGACGAGAGAGGATACTGCCGGACGGGGCTCCTCCCGGTAATTTCCTCGTACGGGCCTCACTTTGGCGAAGAACCGCCTTTGGTAGGACGCAATGGATCCGGGACGATCTTCGTAACCCATTGCAATCTTGCCTGCGAGTTCTGTCAGAACTTTGATATCAGCCAGTGCGGACGCGGAGAAGAAGTGTCCTGTGAAGGACTGGCAGACATGATGATGTCCCTCCAGAGGCAGGGATGTCATAACATCAACCTGGTCACCCCTACCCATATCGTACCCCAGATTCTCGCGGGTCTTGAAATTGCGGCATGGCAGGGATTACGAATTCCTCTTGTCTATAACTGCGGGGGATATGATTCTGTGGACACTCTCCGCCTTCTGGATGGCATCGTTGATATCTATATGCCGGATGCGAAATACGGCAATGACGAGATTGCCCGTAGCCTTTCTCATGCACAGGACTATGTTGCCATCATGAAAGCAGGCATCATGGAGATGCACCGCCAGGTCGGCGACCTGGTGATCGACAAGGGCATCGCGGTTCGCGGCATGATTATCCGTCATCTTGTCCTGCCGGAAAATCTTGCAGGCAGTGACCTCGTCTTACCGTGGATTGCCCGGGAAATTTCACCTGACTCCTATGTAAATATCATGGACCAGTATCGCCCGTCATGGCATGCCGATTATGAGGGCACCGGTTCTCTTCCCCGTTCGCTCCACCGCAGACTATTGCCCCAGGAATACCGGTTTGCGGTACAATGTGCCCGGGAGAGTGGCCTGCACCGTGGCTTTTAGACAGATTTCCGGCTTGGATGGCCCCCGGGTGGCAGCGTGTGAGTCCCCTACGATCCTGTCTGAATTGCCGTTATTCTTTTTCCGTTTGGGTTCCGAGTTTTCACGTTGCATATAGTTCAAACCTGATATCAGGCATCTGTCAGGTAATTATTCAGAGTATTGAGCCACCATGAGAGACTCTAAAAAAGAATGCAACCCGATTCCGTACCATGCGTCCGGATGTGAATTGCCTGCAGGCAGATCAAAAAGACAACCCAGGCATATGTCGTTTTTTAATCCTGGATAAACAATCGCGATGATAAGGGTCATTCCAGCGATACCTGCCAGGAAAGGTGCCAGAGTTCCGGACCTTCATACGGGAACCGGAGCTGTTTCAGATTTTGTTATAAAATCTGAATCACAGAAAACGTTTTATAAAATACCTGAATAATGGAATCGGTACCCGGTGCTACTACCATAAATAATACCGGAGGGAAAAATGAAGAAAACTGAACTGGCAGGAATATTTGCGCTTCTGGTAATAACGGCAGCGATAGCAGCATGCGTACAGACGCAGGAACCGGACTACAGCGGAGCCGTGATAAAGTACAAATTCTACGGTGGATTTGTCATTCAGACGCACGCAATACAGGAGTTAGTCGTAACGCAGGACAATGCAACACTGACAATCACTTCGTCGGACGGAAATATTACGGAAAGATTCGAAAAAGCGTTGACAAAGGAACAGTTCAACGCCCTAGTAAAGGTGTTCATCGACAACAACTTCGAATCATACGGAGACAGGTATGACGAAGGACAGAAGTACGTGACGGATGTCGGTTTCACGGATATAACCTTCACTGCGAACGGGAAGACAAAGACCGTGACGACCTATAACGTCAATGACTACATGCCGTCAGGCCTGATCCGGATACGGGAAAAGCTCCAGGAAACCGTCGAATTCACACGGATGCTTGATGAGAGCCAGATGAAGGAGCTCGCAGAAGACTGGATCAGGGAAGCACCCACATACAGGTATGATGGCTCAGGCCTCGAATTCGTCAGCTACGTCCAGCAGGAATCAAACCCTGTCCGGCACGTGTTTACCTACAACTTCACGAGCAGTCACGCAGGCTATGGTAACAGGTCGGCACAGGTGACGGCACAGGTAATTACGGATCACTCAATAAATATTACTATAATCGACGGTAACGTGGTATCAGCTGTTATCGATGAGAAATGGGATGAAATGGGACAGTTCATCATAGGTTCTGAAATATCCTTTTCCTACCGGCCAAAGAAGTGCGAGAAGACCACCTGGCAGTTCTGGGAAGAGAACTCCGGAAGGGTATACATCCGGATGCCGACCGATGAGGAGATCATCAAGAACTACTACGCATCCGTCTATTCCATCGAAGTCAGGGATGTAAAGAAGATCCAGCTGGACCAGATAACCTGCGAGGCATGTGACGTCTGCCTGGAGACATACAGGTTCGAGCTCACCGTGAACGCAAGCGACATGTACGCATTGCTCGATGAGGGATGGACACGGATGGAATGATCACTTTTTTTCTCATCTTCCTCACCATAACGCGAATGTAATCTTTGGGAAGAACAATAAGAATTAATAATTATCATTTTGGCTGCCTGACTGTCCTATCTTCCTGCGAATGTGAAAACCACCTCTATTTTCCATAACGTATTTTCAACCTGATGCAGGGTGTTATACGTTTTCAGAGAAAATTTTATTCACAGAGGGTTCCCAGGGAACTGAAAAAAAACTGAATATAATCTGATGCTTTATCCGGAATGATATCCCGGCAATGTTTTTCGAACACGAATCCGGTAATTGATGAAGTATTAACTGCATGGTGCCTCATCTTTCTGGCACCGAAAGCATTCCGGTTTGCTTTTCTCCAGATTGATTCTTTACTTTATATCCGTGTCTTTGATTCCGATCCCCCGTTTGATACAGGTTGTTCAATATTCACCATATCATAGTAATTTCTATTCCATTAAAAGGGTATACTGCTTCTGATGAATCAGAAAAAATGTTTCACTGAATATTAAATAACAATATTTTTTAACCAAAGAGTGCTACAAATATCAAGAAACGTAACAACAAGGTGATGATTTATGCATGTTCCTGACGGTTTTTTCCCGATATCACAGGCACTGATCTACTGGATAATCGCAATAATCTTTATCTTTTTATCCCTCCGCTGGGCCAGGTCAGAGATGAGCGAGGAAAAAGTCCCCCTTGTTGCCGTACTGGCTGCCGGCATATTTGCTATCCAGACGATGAACATGGCCCTCCCCCTTTCCGTTGTTCCCGGTGGAGTCAGCGGACATGTCGTCGGGGCAGCACTCGCCGCAATTGTCCTTGGCTCCCCTTTTGCTGCGGTATTTATCCTTACCCTTGTCCTCATACTGCAGGGAATATTTTTTGGTGATGGCGGGATTACCGCCATGGGTGCAAATATCATCAATATGGGTGTAATCGGCGGATTTTTTGGATTTTATTCCTACCGCTCTGTCAACAGCCTGTTCAAAAACCGGTTTTGTGCTGCATTCATTGCCGGATGGATCTCGTTGTTCATACCTGCTATAGTCTGTGCCGTGGAACTCGCTGCGGCAGGGACCTTTCCCCTTGCCCCGGGACTCATTTCCATGGGCGTCTATCACGCCTTCATCGGGATAATCGAAGGGGGAGCAACAGCCTTCGCGCTTTCCCTGATCATGCATGCACGGCCCGATATTGTTGGCGGTGACAGACCGGAAAATAGTCGAAAAGCAAAAGATATCGTGATTGCAGCCGGTATCGTTGTCGCCCTTTCCATCGCAATCTTTGCCCCCTATTATGCATCAACCTACCCTGACGGGCTCGACAGCACGTTCCTGACTCTGTCGGGGGCAAAGGATCCGGACACCATTTCTGTCAACGAATCCGGGATCGAATCAGCACATGCCGCTGTAATGGAAAAGACCGGAAACGGTGTATCATGGGAGGCACCCCTGACAGACTATGCAATCCCCGGTCTGGATAAACCCGGTGAAGTGCTTGCGATCATTTTTGGCGTTGTGGTCCTTTTTGCCCTCGGTTTTGGCATATCCCGTTTTATCGCGAGGAAAAATTAAGAGGGTATTTAATTTCCCCCTCCCCACACTAGGAAGATTCCCCATGCACCTCATTGAAACCCGCGATCTCACCTATACCTACCCGGGCAATGTCACGGCACTGCACAGCCTGAACTTTGTAGCCCCAAGAAATGCCCGTATTGCTGTTATCGGGTCAAATGGCGCCGGGAAGAGTACCCTTTTCAAACTGTTCAACGGGATTTTCAAGCCGACATCCGGTTCGGTATTAATCCGGGGCGAACCCATCACCAGCGCAAATATCCGTGAGGTGAGGAAATTTGTCGGAATAGTCTTCCAGAATGCCGATGACCAGATATTTTCACCAACGGTTGAACAGGACGTAGCTTTCGGTCCGACAAATCTCGGGCTGGATCCGGAAACGATCCATCACCGCGTTCATGAGGCACTCAGGCTTGTCGGCATCGAAGATCTTGCCCACCGTGTCCCCCACCACTTGAGCGGGGGAGAGAAGAAACGTGTAGCTATCGCCGGGGTTGTTGCAATGGAACCTGAAGTGCTCGTGCTCGATGAACCTACCGCCGGGCTTGATCCCCAGGGAGTGCATGACCTGATCGGGTTCATCAACTCGTTATCGAGGAAATATGGCATGACGGTTATCTTCTCAACCCATGACGTCTCGCTTGTTGCAGAGGTTGCTGATTATGTCTATGTCATGAACAAGGGAAGATTTGTCGCACAGGGAAAAGTTGAAGAGATCTTCTTACAGCCGGATATGCTCAGATCGGTCCGTCTGGATGTGCCGGTACTCCCCAAGCTGATTCGTTCCCTCCAGGAGAAAGGCATCCCGATCCCCATGGCATACACCTATGAGGATGCAGAAGCAGCGTTCGCCCGCACGTACAAGGGGAACTGATGACGGGAAAGAGGAGTTTTCAGGCACGATGACCCATGATTGAAGAACTTTTTTACATAGAGAAATCCGCGTACAAAGACAGCCATATCCACCGTATTGATGCCCGGGTGAAAATTATCTGTGCATTTTCCTTGATCATCGCGATGGTTGCAGTGCCGTACTCACGAATTGTTTTTGCGGTCGGGGGCATATTTTTCGTATTTTTCCTTGGTATCTGGGCGGTGAGTCATCTCCCTCCTGCAATTTTTGTAAAACGCCTTGCAATGATCCTGCCGTTTGGCCTGTTCATCATACTCTTCCAGATCTTTTTTACCAACCAGTATTATCCCGTTTTCCATACCATCGCCGATCTGCCGTTCGGTCTCCATATTTACGCGGAGTCACTTGAATTTTCCGCGATCCTGCTGGTCAAATTCATCGTCAGCGTCTCCTCAATCATCCTCCTGTCATCCACAACAAAGCTCCAGGATATGCTGGAAGGGGCCGGACGGATGGGACTTCCTGCCGAGTTCGCCCTCATCCTGGGCATGATGATCAGGTACCTCTTTGTGTTCGGGTATATGTACCGGAAGATCAACGAGTCACTTGCCACGCGGTGTTTCGACCCGTTTAATCCTGATCTTCCCTATCGTTACCGGATGAAGCAGGTCGGGTATACGATCGGAACAATTTTTATCCGTTCCTATGAACAGGGAGAACGGGTATACACCAGCATGCTCTGCCGGGGTTACGGGAGCAAAAGTCATATCTTCCTGATAAAAAAACCGTTGAAAAGGATGGAATGGGTTGAATTAACCCTCTGCATGATCTTTATTATCGCTGTTCCCGTTGTTGTCTGGCTGGCACCGGTTCGTTTGATATAACAAAACTTTTTTGTAATCCTGCCACTATCAGTTCACCATGGAGTATCCTTTCGGTCATGGGTTTATCACCAGTATCACCCTGATAGCACAGCATTTTGCATTGCCTCCTGAACAGGCATGGTTCGGGGCCGGCGATCATGTTGAGGGACTGGTGCTGCCGGAAAAATTCAAAGGCACGGATGTCGAGGAGATCACAACCCTGCTGCGGAAGAAGGTGATCTGGCACCAGCCGGGTACCATGGATAAGGAAGATGCCCGTGACGTGGTCGCCACCCTGCAGCGGCTGGTGGTGGCAATCGATCGCGAACTGGGTATTCCGGATGCGACCATCGGGCAATTCCGGTGAAGCAATACCCTTTGATTACTCTTTAAAGAATTCCTTCAGTTCGGTTTAAGTCAGTTAAAGACCAATAATTATTGTGATTACTGTACGGTGTTTTTTCTGCTTTTTAAGGGAGGTTTTGCATGACTGAAACCTACGATGCGTCCCATATAACGGTCCTCGAAGGGCTTACTCCGGTCCGTGAGCGCCCGGCAATGTATATCGGCAGTACAGACACCCGCGGGCTGCACCATCTTGTCTATGAAGTGGTGGACAACTCTATTGACGAAGCACTCGCCGGCTATTGTAACCTTATAACCGTGATGATCAATAAAGACGGTTCGGTAGCCGTTGTCGATAACGGGCGTGGTATCCCTGTCGATACGATGGAAAAGAACCACAAGAGTGCTCTCGAAGTCGTCCTTACCGTCCTGCATGCCGGGGGGAAATTCGATAAGGAGAGTTACCAGGTCTCCGGAGGCCTCCACGGCGTTGGTGTATCGGTGGTCAACGCCCTCTCCAACTGGCTTTCAGCCCGCGTGTACCGCGACGGGAATGTTTACGAGATGAGGTTCAGCCAGGGTAAACCCACCAGTCCCCTCTCAGTACACAAAGAGACCCTCGCTGAACTGCTCGAACGCTACCAGCTCTGGTACTGCGAACCGGCTCCAATCATCCCCGCCGCAGGGCCGGCGCAGATAAGCGGCCAGCAGGATCCTAATACTCCGGTGCCTGATCCTGCCAGCTTCGAAAGCGATCGGAGAGAAGAATTTTTAACCAGGTTCGGATCGAAAATGACGGGTACCCGGATCCATTTCGTGCCCGATGCCACCATATTCGAGACAACAACCTTTGATTACGATGTGCTCGCTCACCGCCTCCGGGAGCTGGCTTTTCTCAACGCCGGTGTCCGGATCAAAATTTTCGATGACCGGACCGGTGACTCGGCTGACTACTGTTATGCCGGGGGACTTGTCGAGTTTGTGAAATACTTAAACGATGGGGCAGAGTGCCTGCATCCGCTTCCCATCGATATCTCGCGGAAAGATATTGAAAATAAGCTTGAACTCGAAGTCGCCATGCAGTATACCACGGCATACGATGAGAAACTTTTCGCGTATGTCAACTCGGTCAATACCCGCGAGGGCGGGACGCACCTGGAAGGATTCCGGAGTGCGATCACCCGAGCCATCAACTCCATGGCAAAACGGAACGGATTGATCAAGGAGAATTCCCCGTTAACCCTCCGCGGCGAGGATGTCCGCGAAGGGCTCACCTCCGTTATCTCCGTAAAAATGGCAAATCCCCAGTTCGAGGGCCAGACCAAGATGCGGCTTGGCAACAGCAGCGTCAAGGGCATCGTTGATTCACTGGTCTATGCCGCACTTTCCGAGTATTTTGATGAGAATCCCAAAGTACTCCAGATTATTATTGAAAAGGCACTCTCTGCCGCAAAAGCCCGGGAGGCCGCCAGGAACGCCCGTGACCTCGCCCGCCGCAAGAGTTCGCTGGAAAGCAGCGGTCTTCCCGGCAAACTGGCGGACTGTTCGGAACGGGATCCGGCAAAAAGCGAGATCTATATCGTGGAAGGAGACTCTGCAGGGGGTTCTGCGAAAGGAGGACGGGACCGGAAGTTCCAGGCCATCCTCCCGCTGCGTGGCAAGATCCTCAACGTGGAGAAGGCCGGCGAACACCAGATCTTAAAGAATGCCGAGATCCAGACTCTCATATCGGCCATCGGCACGGGCATCGGTGAGAAGTTCGATCCCGAGCGGGCCCGCTATCATCGCATCGTGATCATGACCGATGCCGATGTGGACGGGGCCCATATCCGGACCCTCCTCCTCACGTTCTTCTACCGGTACATGCTGAAACTCATCGAGGCGGGATACGTCTATATCGCCCAGCCTCCCCTCTTCCGGGTGGCAAAAGGAAAAGAGGAGAAATACGTCTATAATGAGGATGAGATGCAGAAAGTCTCGGCCGCCATGGGCGAGAAAGGAGTCTCCGTCCAGCGGTACAAGGGTCTTGGTGAGATGAATGCACACCAGCTCTGGGACACCACCATGAATCCCGAGAACCGGATCTTCAAGCAGGTCAATATCGAGGATGCCATGGAAGCCAACGAGATCTTCAAGACGCTGATGGGAAAAGATGTGGAAATACGGAAGAATTTCATTATCCGTCATGCCCGGGAGGTGACCAACCTTGACATCTGAGGATGCCCCGCCCGCAGGCGGTCCCCTGACCCACCGGATCGTGCCCATCAGCATCGAACACGAGATGAAAACCTCGTACATCAATTATGCCATGAGCGTTATCATCGGCCGGGCCATCCCCGATGTCCGCGACGGGCTCAAGCCGGTTCACCGCCGCTCCCTCTATGCCATGTGGGAGATGGGCAACACCAGTGACAAGCCCACCAAGAAGAGTGCGAGGGTGGTCGGTGACGTGATGGGTAAATACCATCCTCACGGGGATGCCTCCATCTACGATACGATCGTCAAGATGGCCCAGCCCTTCTCCTACCGGTACATGCTGGTGCAGGGGCAGGGTAATTTCGGTTCGGTTGACGGCGATGCTGCTGCTGCGAGCCGTTACACCGAAGTCAGGCTCGAAAAGTACGCAGAGGCACTGCTGGAAGATCTGGACAAAGAGACGGTAACGTTCATTCCCAACTATGATGAATCCCTTAAGGAACCAACCGTCCTCCCGGCAAAGATCCCCAACCTGCTGGTAAACGGCACCGATGGCATTGCGGTCGGCATGGCTACCAAGATGCCCCCGCACAACCTCCGGGAGGTCTGTGACGCAGTCTCTCACTATCTCAATAACCCGGATATACCGGTTGATGATCTCATGCGGATCATGCCCGGTCCCGACTTCCCGACAGGAGGTATCCTTATGGGCGTTGAGGGTGTCCGGAATGTCTATACCACCGGACAGGGACGCCTGATCGTCCGCGGAGTTGCCACTATCGAGGAGGCTGATGGAGGCAACCGTGGCGACCGCATCATCGTCACCGAACTGCCCTACCAGGTTAACAAGGCCCAGTGGATCACTGCCATCGCGGAGATGGTCAAGGATAAACGCATAGACGGCCTTTCGGACATCCGCGACGAATCCGATAAAGATGGTATCCGCGTTGTTTTCGAGCTTCGGAAAGGCACGATATCAGCAGTCATTCTCAACCAGCTCTACAAACTCACAGCACTTGAATCCAGTTTCTGGGTGAGCAACCTTGCCATTGTCGATAACCAGCCAAGGATTCTTAACCTCCACGGGCTTTTGGAGAACTTCGTCCATCACCGCATAGAAGTTATCCGGCTCCGTTCTGAGTATGATTTGAGAAAGGCACGGGAAAAGGTCCACATCCTCGACGGCCTCCTCATTGCCCTGTCACAGATCGATGCGGTAATTGCCACGATCCGTGCTTCTGACACGGTCGAGAACGCCCGCCTTGCCCTCATCGCAAAATTCAGCCTTGACGAACCTCAGGCCAATGCAATCCTCCAGATGCAGCTCCGCCGGCTCGCCGCTCTTGAGCAGCAGAAGATTACTGATGAAAAAACGGGACTCGGAACCGAGATTGCCCGTCTCGAAACAATTCTTTCCAGCGAAGAGCACATAAAAGACGAGATCCGCCGCGAGATTACCGAAGTTTCCACAAAGTTCGGGGATGCACGCAGGACCGAGATCGCGCTCGATACCAGCAACCTTTCCAATGAGGACCTGATCGAAGACAAGACCGTGCTCGTATCGATCACGACAGCAAATTACATCAAGCGCATCGATCTTGATACCTACCGCAAACAGCGGCGCGGGGGCCATGGCATCACCGGTATGGCCACCAAGGACGAGGACTTTGTCGAATCGGTGTTTGTTGCCGGCATGAAAGACTACCTCCTCTGTTTCACCAACCTTGGCAGGGTCTATTGGCTCAAGGTCTACCAGATCCCCGAGAGTTCCCGTGCGGCAAAAGGCAAACCCATCGTCAATCTCCTGAACCTGAAAGACGAGATTGTGACCACCGTTCTCCCGGTCCGGGAATTCAGGGAAGACCGTTTCTTACTGTTCGCAACCAGGTCCGGACAGGTCATCAAGATACGGCTCAATGAATTCTCCAATCCGCGTTCTGTCGGTACAAACGCCATCAGGATCCGGGAAAACGACCAGCTGGTGGATGTAATCCTGACCGATGGGACAAAAGAGATTATCCTGACCAGCCGGTTCGGCCAGAGCCTGAGGTTCCATGAAGAGACGGTGCGGACGGTCGGGAGAGGTGCCCAGGGAGTACGCGGGATGAAGATGAGGGGCGAGGATACCGTTGTGGCAGTCACGCTCCTGGAAAAAGATCACCTCCTGACCATCTCCGATGTCGGGTTTGGCAAGAGGTCCGAGTTCGATGAGTTCCGGGGACATGGCAGGGGAACCATGGGTGTCAGGAACATGCAGCTCGAGCGAGATGCCGTAATCATCGAATCGCGTGCAGTATCAGATACCGATGAGATTATCGTCATGACTGCTGAGGGAATCGTTATGCGGACACCGGTCAGCGAGATCCGCATCATCGGGCGGGGAACCAAAGGTGTCCGGACTATCCGTCTCGATGATAAGGACCGTGTCGTGGGTGTGGCAATTGTCCAGCCTGAACCTGATGTGGTGGAGGAGCCTGAGGGTTCAGAACCGGAGAATAATACGGTAAATGGAGATGAAGTTGGGCCTGAAGAAGGTACTGAAACTTCGTCCTGATTTTTATTTCAGGAATCGTTCTTTTTCTGAATATTAATCGTTTCGCGCTCCACGTTCAGCTTTGGAATTAAAACGAAGATTCCGGGATTACTGGAAATTGTTCCCCATTACCACCAGATAATAAATCCGCTGTGTCGAGGTGACCGCTCGAGCCTTATGATTCATATTAATTCTTATGATTTTATCCAGTAACACCAGGGATCGAGAATTCCGAGAACAACTCAGAGAAAAGTGCAAGGGGTATGCGATAGCATGCTTACTGAACATTCCATTTATGATGAACGCCGCCACCCTGAAGGGACGCCCCCGCG
>DATEXZ010000135.1:0-10295 GCA_035256445.1 Methanoregula sp. | reverse complement strand
AGGGAATCTGTTGTTCGATGATCGAATCCACCAGTGCCTCAAATACGGTGGGTGTGGTCGGACTTTTCACCCCACGCACCTGGCTGATAAGGGATGTCATGATCCTGTCCTGTTCCATTGCCCGGTAGAACGGGGCAAGATCCTCATGGATATTGAACATCGATGAAATCAGGTTGCCTGCTGCAGCGTTCCCGTTTTCTGCGAGAACATCATCAGGGCGGATGGTGAAATACAATTGGGGCATGTCTGCTGTACCTTTGGAAAAGACATCCACAAGCACCGTGGTCCCCTGTATATCCAGTACCTGCCGGAAGATTCCCTCCTCGTATGTCCGTATCTGCGGGTCCCCTCCCGAGAAGATCATGGCACTAAGATGAAAGTTATAGGGCATTTTTGGATAAAGACTCATGACCGGCACGATATCAACTCGTAGTACTATCCCTGCCTGAAATTTCTTCAGGTTATGATTTTCTGAATACCTGGTATGAAGACCCGAAATTTATCGTTTCGGGTAGCCCATCTGCCGAAGAGTAATAATGATCTCATCAAGAATGAGCGGGTCATCAATGGTAGCCGGGACCTGGAAGGAAACGCCGTCTGCAATCTTTTTTATGGTGCCCCGCAGGATCTTTCCTGACCGGGTTTTCGGCAGCCGTTTAACAACAGCAGCTGCCTTGAAAGATGCAATCGGGCCGATCTTCTGCCGTACTAAAAGAATGAGCTCGGGTCCTATCACATCCTGCTCTTTTAGGACCCCGGATTTCAGGACAACAAATCCCAGGGGTACTTCTCCTTTCACCGGGTCATGTACCCCGGCAACCGCACATTCTGCGACATCGGGGTGCGATGCAAGCACTTCTTCCATGGCACCTGTGGAAAGACGGTGCCCTGCAACATTAATGATATCATCCGTCCTGCCCATGATCCACAAGTAACCTTCCGTATCAATATACCCGGCATCAGATGTCAGGTAATACCCGGGATACGCTGAGAAATAGGTCTTGACAAAATCATGGTCATTCTGCCAGAGAGTGGTGAAACAACCGGGAGGTAACGGCAGCTTAACGACGATATTTCCGTTTTCACCAGGGGGGGCCTCCTTACCGTGAGCATCAAGCACATGGACATCATATCCAGGAACCGGCTTTGTGCACGAACCGGGCTTCACCGGCAGGAGCTCAAGGCCGGCACAGTTCGCACCAATAGCCCAGCCGGTCTCTGTCTGCCACCAGTGGTCGATGACTGGTACATTCAGGTGCTGCTGTGCCCATACAAGGGTGTCAGGATCACAGCGCTCGCCAGCCAGGAAAAGCATCCGGAACGCGGACAGGTCATATTTTTTTATGAGGTTGCCATCCGGATCTTCCTTGCGGATAGCACGAAACGCCGTCGGGGCACAGAACAGCACTGAAACACCGTGTTGATCGATAACACGCCAGAATGCACCGGCATCCGGTGTCCCCACAGACTTACCCTCGTAGAGGATGGTTGTGCAGCCGTAAAACAGGGGGCCATACACTATATATGAATGCCCGACCACCCAGCCAATATCCGAGGCTGCCCAGTAGACATCGCCGGGGTGTACTCCATAAATATTTTTCATGCTCCAGGTGAGTGCAACGAGATGACCACCATTATCCCGCAACACCCCCTTTGGTTTTCCCGTGGTGCCGGAAGTGTAGAGCAGGTAGAGAGGATCCGTGGCCTGTAAAGGAACACAGGCAACAGGGTCGGCGTCAAGGAGTGTATTCCAGACGATATCCCTCCCTTTTCTGAGGATTGCCAGCGATTCCGGTCGCTGCACCATGACACAGGTCCGTGGCTTATGGGTGCACATGTCGAGAGCAGCATCCAGGAGCGGCTGGTACGGGATAATGCGGCTGACTTCAATCCCGCACGATGCGGATATGACCACACGGGGCTTTGCATCTTCGATGCGGGCAGCCAGTTCCCGAGCGGCAAATCCCCCGAATACAACAGAGTGGATGGCCCCGATGCGTGCACAGGCAAGCATTGCAATAACGGCTTCCGGGATCATCGGCATATAAATTACAACGCGGTCACCCTTGCTGACACCCATCCGCTGTAACCCGCCGGCACATCGCGCTACAAGATCCAGCAGTTCACCATAGGTGTAGCGCTTTACCGTACGGGTGACCGGGCTGTCATAGATAAGAGCAATACGGTCCTGCAGCCCGTTCGCGACATGATAGTCAAGCGCATTATAACAGGAATTGATCACTCCACCTTCAAACCAGCGATAAAACGGGGGATTTGTACTGTTGAGCACCCGCTCATATTTTTTATACCATTGGACTTTTTCTGCTGCCGCTCCCCAGAAATGTTCCGGATCAGTCACAGATTCACGGAACGCCCGTTCATATTCCCCGCTCATGCACCAGATCTCCCAGACGTGTATACTAGGAAATTGAGAGGATAGCTCTTATTACTTTCCCGGAAAGTGCACCACTGTTTGCATCATGTGGTGCAGGAAAGCTCCCGGAGTGGTGCAGTTCTGGTACAGAAATGGGGGGGAGTGAACCAACCAGAAAATAAAAAAATAAAATAATGCCCCAGGCCTGATTTGAACAGGCGACAACTAGATCTTCAGTCTAGCGCTCTCCCAAGCTGAGCTACTAGGGCAGGATACAAATGTTGTCGCTCGTGACTAATAAATGATCTGCTCTGCAGCGTTTCCTGAGTGTCAGTGACCGTTCTTTTTTATATACCGCGATGGCAGTATTAACAGATGCCCCTTGCGGAGAAGAGTGCCTCTGAAGAAAACGGAGGACTTGCAGCTGCGATAAAAAGCCGTACTGAGCATGTCGTCCACCTCACGCACAATGATCTTGATGCTGTCGGAGCTGATGCGATCCACCGGATGAGATACGGGAAGGGTAATGTATTCACCATCTGGAGCTCGGTAGGGAAATTTGCAGCGCTTTTTTCCCTGGTTGCTTCCTGCGAGGGGAAAGGTGATCTGCTCTCCATTTCAGATCTCGGGTATTTCAAAGAAGCTGAAAAAATTGCCGGGTCAGCGAAAACCCATGGCTGGAAAGTAGAGTGGCGGGACCATCACCGCTGGCGTGATGATGAAATTACAAAAGTTGCCCGGAACGTAGCGTTGCTCCGCATTGATACAACGGTCTGCGCATGCGGTATTGTCGCACGTGATCTTGCACCGGAAAACCCTGCAGCTGCAGAAGTCGCCCGGGTTGTATGTGATTATGATCTCTGGAAACATACCGATCCCCGTTCAGCGGTGCTTGGGCAGGTTCTCCAGCGTAAGAAGAACCGGGAACACGTCCGGGACTGCCTCATCTCCGGCATCTTCAGCGACACCCTCATCGATGCGGAGTACAGAGAAATCAAAGACGAGATGGATGCCATGATGCTGCGAAGCCTGAAGCACGCAACTATCACCGGAAAGCGGTACAGAATTGCATTTGCTCCCCTTTACGGCTACCCGAGCGAAACGGCACATTTCATCCGTAACGAGAGGAAGACCGATATCGAGGTGATCATAAGTAAAGACGGGAAGTTCTCCCTCCGGTCCGTGCCCCCGGTGAGTCACCTTATAGCCCGGGAATTTGGCGGTGGAGGGCACCCGAACGCTGCCGGGGGTTCGTTCAATTTCAGCGTTATCGAACGTTTTACCTGGTGGCTCTTTAAAAAGAGCCGTCATTTCACCGAATTTGTCAGGATTGCTGATAGTTACCAGGTGACGGATTCTGTCAGCCAGTCCCCGGCTTAAAGGCGATCCCACTTTTTTTGCCGACGCAGATAATTACTAAGATCAATATAACCTGAACTATCCATGATATATTTATATTACATGAGCGAACCTGCATCCAATGGCTTTGAAAAAAATATGCATTCTTGTCGCGGGTGTCTGTCTCCTCGCGTTTGCAGCCATGCCTGTTGAGGCATTTACGGTTAAATCGCTTACCATGACACTTGCACCGGACGGCGATGCACAAGTTGACATGCAGTATGACCTGACCCTGTTTGAAGAGGGTGCAATATTTTTCAGGCTTTCAGATCCGGCAGCAGAGCTCAAGAAAGCATTTGATGCGAATTCGAAACATCCGGTAACCGTCACCCAGGCAACCGGCTCGTCTGCCCGGGTGCTTATCCCCTCGTTTGCCTCGGTCAGTACAGAAGCAGACACGATAACCATGGTGTCCCCTTCGATTTCTTTTGAAAAGGCGCAGAGCGTGCTGGACCAGTACTGGTTTGCCCCGCTTATCTCCCCGGATTTCTCACCCGATCTGACAACGATCATCTTTCCTGACGGATACCAGACGAACTTCTACAATCTTCTCGTAATCCCTTCCGTTCCCCACCAGCTCGCGACGATCTGATACGAAATGGAAAAAATGGAACATCTGTTCCAATCATTTTAATCCGGCACGGTTTTTTTAAATGCTCTGGAGAAAACCTGGATCTTCAGCTTAGTAAAAAATTTATCAACAAATATGGCGGTGATTTTACAACCCGATCGTTCCTGCGTCTCGCGATAATAAGCGGATTATCTCTCGGGGGGTATCTTTCTCTGGTATTGCCACCATGAGTAAGGGGCAATTGCCGAAGCCCCAGGAGCATCAGAACCCTTTTCCCTCATTTTTTAAGAAAGCAGTTCTTGTACCACAATAGCTGGAACATCCTTTTGACAGATCGGGTGATCTGATTTCATTACATTAACGGGAGAGCGGTTCTTCGGGTACACACGTATCCTTAACTCCATAATTGGCATTTCCCCGTCATATATTGAACAGGTATGAGGAGAAACAGAGGAATTATGGTTGTAGGAATACCAGTGTATCTTTCTTTGGCAAATCCCTGAGATTCTAAGACAATTATACAAAATATGTGGCAGACAGTACGAGATTTTTCCAGTAATCTTCGCATGAGTCGGTACAATAGCCGCCGGCAATTATCTGGTCGGGATCGAAGCATGAGAGGGCTCGGTTGATGGAGGCACTGTCGGGATCGACAAGAATGACCTTACGGACATCATACTCCCCGGTGAGATCGAGCAGGGTATCAAGCCTGTCCCGGCTGACAGCAACCTGACGCTGGTGTTCCATCAGGACTGCAAGGTCGTCCCTGTCAGGTTCCTGCAGGAAAAAGAAGACATTCTGCCGTACGAGAGAAGCAATCTCCGGTTCCTCAAGAGTATTGCAGATCAGCACATGCCCGGTGATCCCGGCATCCCTCATCGAGCGCATCAGGATCCGGTAGAATCCGGTAAGGGCGTCATTCCACTCTTCTTCATCATTATAGAATGCATCAGTGATTCCGAGTATGTGAGGAGCAGGCAGGGCGCACCAGGCACCTTTTTTCTGTGCGACGATCCCCGCGGTGTCCTGGATGATTTCGTGGGGATCAAGGCTGATTTCGTCTGTTGCCTTCCCATCCTCAGTCCCCTGCATGCACGCCATGATCCGGTCACGGTAGAACCTTCCCCCGGCACAGGGTGACATGATACCTGCTGAAAGCTGGGGTGACAGCGACCGGTCAAGCAGGTAAGTGATGATGTCTGCCGGAGTACCGCGGTGTCCTGCTATCCAGGTGGCCAGAGCAGGAACATCCGGCCTGCCGGGCTCCGCTCCCAGCGCTCTTGTTCCCAGCTTCAGCCGTTTTACCATATACAGATCTTATTACTCATAAGCATCTAAAAAGTACTGATGAACCCACCACCGCTGCTGGTCACCTGCGGGTTGCCGTATACCAACGGCCCCTGCCATCTCGGACATCTGCGAACGTACGTGCCTGCTGACGCTTACGTCCGCTACATGCGGCGGGCAGGCGAAGAAGTCGTCTTCGTCTGCGGTTCGGATAATCACGGGACCCCCATTGTTGTTTCGGCGGAGGAAGCGGGGACTTCTCCCCGGGCACTATCCGAGCGTTACCACCGCCATTTTGAGGAGACATTCCAAAGAATGGGAGTAATCTTCGATCGGTTCGGCATGACCGATGACCCGGCGACACACCACCGCACACAGGCAATCGTATCCGAACTTATCAAAAACGGCTATGTCTACAAGCAGATCGTGCACCAGGCATATTGCACGAAATGCAAACGGTTCCTTCCCGACCGCTATGTCGAGGGGATCTGCCCTCACTGCGGGACAGCTGCACGGGGCGATGAGTGTGACCAGGGGTGCGGCAAACACCTGGAACCGGGGGAAATCAAGGATCCGGTCTGCAAGGTCTGCGGGACGAAGGCAGAGTTCCGGGACCAGGAGCATTACTTCTTCAGGCTCTCCGAATTCAAGGATTTCCTGCTCACCTTCCTCGATAATGTAAAAGGGACGACCAACGCGAAGAACTATGCAATCGGGTGGATCAAGGAAGACCTGCACGACTGGTGCATTACCCGTACCCTCGAATGGGGTGTGAAGTTCCCCGGCCGCGACGATCTCGTAGTCTATGTCTGGGTTGACGCTCCCATCGGGTATATTGCATTCACCGAGGAATGGGCAAAGAATGCAGGAAAAGACTGGAAACGTTGCTGGTGCGGGGATAACCGGGTCACGCATTTCATCGGTGGCGATATCATCTACCACCACAGTATCTTCTGGCCGGCGCTGCTGAAGGGTGCAGGGTACGGCGTCCCTCATGCTATTGTCGCAAGCGGGATGGTCAAGGTCGATGATCATAAATTCTCGAAATCCCGTGGGTACGTTGTCTGGACCAATGAGGATTACCTTGACAAGGGTCTGCCTGCTGACTACCTCCGGTACTACCTGCTCGCCTACACGAGTCACACCAAGGAACTGAATTTTTCATGGAAGGTATTTGGCGAGCGGATCAATAACGAAGTTGTCAATATATTCGGGAACTTTGTCTACCGCACACTTTTCTTTGCGCACAAGGAATTCGGCGGGATCCCTTCCTGTCCCGTCGATCCTGCCATAATTGCAGAAATACAAAAGAGCCTCATGAACGTGGACCGCCTCATGCGGGACTACGAATTCAAGGGTGCGGTTGATGGGATTATGGCGCTCGCGGCATTCGGCAATACGTACATCCAGACCAATGCCCCCTGGAAACTGATCAAGACCGATCGTAATGCGGCAGCACAGGTAATCACCAACTGCATCCAGATCGTCAAGGCAGTAGCTCTGCTTATCGAACCGGTGATGCCGGAAAAGGCGCAGATGTGCTGGGAAATGCTGGGATACAAAGACACGCTTGCAGATCATTCCCTCAAAGAAGCGGCAGAGCCGGTCGCGGAAACCGGTATCCTTCCCCCGACCCCGCTCTTCAGCCGGATGGAAGAAACCCAGATTGCAGAGCTGGAAGCCCTCCTGCAGAAGCGGGTAGCTGAGGCAGACAGGAAAACGGAGAAAATACCCGTCCTTTCCTTTGAGGAGTTCCAGAGACTCGACCTGAGGACCGGCAGGGTGCTTGCGGCAGAACCGGTCAGGAAATCAAACAAGCTCCTGAAACTCCAGGTGGATATCGGGGGCGAGACCCGCCAGATCGTAGCCGGCATGCAGCAGTTTTACAAACCTGAGGATCTCGTTGGAAAGGACGTGGTTGTGGTTACGAACCTGGCGCCGGCAAAGATCTTTGGAGTGGAATCAAATGGCATGATCCTTGCTGCCGGGGATACTGCATCTCTCCTCACCCCCCTGAAACCTGTTGAACCGGGTACGAAGATCCGCTGATAACGGATTAAAATCGTAATTTTTTATTTTCCGGCTCTGTTGAAACCCTAAGATTTCAACAAATAGCGAATCACCGATTATCGGAGGGGACAGTGCCTGTCCCCCCCCCGAACCGCCCCTGCGCTTTGCGATGGTGTTGTATTACCTTCTCTGGAATTATCGTTCCAGAGGGGATGCCTCATCAGCGGGGGCGGAGGCATAATATGCCGAAGCCACCAAGAGCGTTGAGAAAAATATGGTGCGGATTTCCCATGAAATTAAATTAAACAGATGTGAGTAATGGAATGTTTATTCCTCATAATTATTTGCGATGAACCCCGCCGCCCCGACGAGGCGCCCCCGCGGCCGATCAGTGTCTATAAGCATTTTTGTAAACACCGCACTGCCCCGCCGTGCCTCGGAGAGGCCCTGATGCGGGGAGCCCTCATAAAATTATAGGGTTTAATGATTTTGATGGTTGGGTGAGAACCATTCATGTTCGTTCATGCCCGTTTCAACAAAGCCCATATACCTTTAATTGCAGTAGAATTTTTACTTTAATAAAATCTTCAGCAAGATCATCCTTCCCGGAACTCTCCTCCTTTTTTTTCACACCTGACAACCTTAACCCCGCGCAGCCAAAAAGATAAGAACATTGAGATCACGGTCTTTTTAAGCGGTACATTTACATCGAAGAATACAATATGTGCAGGAGAAAACTATTACGCACGTACCGGGGGTTATCTGCACGAGTTTTTTGTATCTTGACCAGACAATGAAAAATCCCCGGCTTGTCCTGAGCCTGATCGCCGTCAGCACATCTGCGTCACTGCTCCTGAACTGGTATGGGCTTACCCGAAACATTACCAATGTATTACCCCATCTCCTGTACATCCCCATCATCCTCACCGCCTATTATTATCCCCGTCGTGGTATCCTGTTCACGGTTATTCTCTCGGCCATCTATAGTGCGCTTGTTCTTGGCGTTGGATCTCCATCCCCGGAGGTCATCGTCGCTGCTCTCGCACGGGTGGTGGTTTTCATGAGTATCGGTGCCGTGGTTTCATTCCTGAGCGACAGGATGCAGCAGGATGCCGGCAAATGCCTGCGATTTGTGTCCATGGTCGAATCATCCAATGACGCCGTCGTGGGCAAAACCCTGGACGGGATCATCACTGACTGGAATTCCGGCGCCGAACGGCTCTACGGTTACACCGCCCGGGAAGTTATAGGAAAGCCCATCAGCCTGCTTTCACCACCGGATCGTCCTGACGAAATACCCCGGCTCATCGGGAGGATCCAGAGCGGAGAACGTATCGGGCGATACGAGACGGACCGGATAACAAAAGACGGGAAACGCATCCAGGTCTCTCTCTCCCTTTCACCTATCAAAAATGCTGATGGTGCCATCATTGGCATTTCAACCACAGCTCATGATGTCACTGAGAAAAAACGGCTGCAGGATGAAATCCTGAAGGCGAAAGATGAATGGGAGCGGACCTTTGACGCTGTTCCTGACCTGATCTCCATTATCGATCGTGACCATCGTATCGTACGAGTCAACAAATCAATGTCTGATCGGCTTGGTATACCCGTCCGGGATACCGTCGGTCATACCTGCTATGAGATCGTCCACCACAGCGGGCAGGCGCCCCGTTCATGTCCCCACCAGCTTCTCATGTCCGACGGTAAGGAACACATCCAGGAAATCCATGAAGATACCCTCAACGGGGACTTCCTGGTAACGGCTTCCCCGCTCAGGGATGCAGCAGGCACGGTCACCGGGTGTGTCCACGTGCTCCATGATATTACCGAGCCCAAGCGGGCAGAAAAAGCCCTGCAGCAGGCACTGAAAAAACTCAATATGCTTTCATCGATTACCCGGCACGATATCCTCAACCAGCTGATGGTGCTGGGAGGCTATCTGGTGATCTCCAAAGACAGTGTAACGGACCCGGAGATTCTCGGGTTCATACAAAAAGAGGAAGAAGCCGTGACATCGATCCGTCGCCAGATCGAATTCACACGATATTATGAAGACATCGGCGTAAACGCACCCCAATGGCAGGAGATCGCGACAACAGTCCGCTCTTCCGCTGCTCAGCTCCCTCTCGAAAAGATCACGCCCGAGATCATGCTTTCCGGCGTTGAAGTCTTTGCCGATCCCCTCATCAGTAAGGTGTTCTATAACCTCATGGAGAATTCCATCCGCCACGGGGACCATGTCACACGCATCTGGTTCCGGTTTAACGAGACTGAGGCAGGCGGAGTAATTACGTATGAGGATGACGGTGCAGGGATTCCTGCCCGGGACAAGGAACTTATCTTCCGCAGGGGGTTTGGCAAACACACAGGTCTTGGCCTGTTCCTGTCCCGGGAAATCCTCGCGATCACGGGCATTACCATCCGCGAAAACGGTGAAACCGGAAAAGGTGTGAAGTTTGAGATCCTGGTACCACGGGATATGTACAGGGTGATACAATGACCTCCCCGCCAGAAGATCCCGGACTGACGGCAACCCTGCTTGCCCTGCAAAGGGGCGAGATCACCGAGCACCATATTTACAAAAAAATTGCTGCTGCAAACCATGATGCACACAACCGTGAGGTGCTGGAGCGGATCGCCGGCCAGGAGCTC
>DATEXZ010000134.1:0-7002 GCA_035256445.1 Methanoregula sp. | reverse complement strand
TTTGCAGTGTCACATGGGTTCGTACACTTGTTCCACGCAGTGTCTTTTTTTAAACTATCCGCAATCAGTAGTCATCCAGCCAATGAAGAGAGATCCCATTTTCAGAGCCCATTCCTGCCGGGTAACATTAATTGGATAAAGAATAGGGAATGCATGGAATGCAAACAAAGAGTGAAATATTAAAAATTCATCATAACACAGACCCTTTGGACCAGGAGTGAGAAGTGTTTCTCCAAAAGATGGTGAAAATTTCTTTTACTGCAACTTAGATCTCAAATTCTCTGGTTGAAAGTTCATCAATGTTCATTTCGATTGGAATGCCCTCTCACAATAAAAAATTGTTGCTGCTGTTCAAATAGAGAGGTATCAGAATTTTTTTTCCAGGGTCAGTTCAAGGATTCCATCGGAAAACCGTTTTTTACAAAATCTTACTTCGTGGGGGATGGCGATCACCTTTTTATATTGTTTTACGGTATCAGATGCAATAATAGTAAGCGAGGTCGAGATATTTTCAAGCTCGATTTTGATTTTTTCCTCAGATATACCCGGCAGCTCTGTAACGATGCGGAGGAATTTTCCTTCATCAAAAAGATTTGTTATTGGTTCGATAGATGTTATGGGAATGGTATTTTCAGAGCTTACTTTCAGCATATTCCTTTCTCCTTGCATTTTTGGTTATTGGACCCGGCGTTTTTTTTCCGGTTCTTTTCAGTTATGTAAGCAGATGTTTTTTCCCTGCTGTACAGCCAAAAAAATTCGGGGGGGGTTGTATTACCGACCCGAAGCTGGGCGTAGAATCAGTTTCACGTAATACTGGATTGCTCCTATAATCGTGGAAGCTGATTTACGAGGCTATTGGACGTATTTTTACTTCAGAGCTTATTAACTCGAGGGGGATAGAAGGGTTTGAAGTTCAATCCCTGGACAGAACCCCGTAACCGTCTGTCGATACGTGCGGCATATCCGGAGCATCCCCCAAGTCAGATGTGGCGTTCTTTTTTCAGAAGTAACGTTCCACCTTCCAGGGTAAAATTATGCCCGGGGTTTACCTGTGCATGAAAGCTGATAAACCTGATTGGATGTTGCAAATCTTGTTTCAAATTTTGTAGGGAGAGGGATTGGAAGAGAAAAGATATGTCAACAGGAGATAAACAGGCACTATCTTTTTTCGTCACGAATGGTTTGATTACTCCACTTCCCATTATTTTTGATTGTTATTATCCGCGTTTATTTCGCTTCCCGCACCTAATACGTGCTGGAACACCATCTTGTAGTCATCGAGTTTCTGGCTGATGTATTTTTTTCCTTTTTCTGTAGGGCAATACACTTTGGATTTTCCTGACACCCTGATCTCCAGGTACCCGTTCTCAAGAAGATCATAAAGGTGGGTATACACCCGTGCCTGTGGAATAAGAACCTTATACCGGCAATGGATCTCGTGAACGATATCACGTCCGGAAATCGGTTTATTCAGAAGAGAAAGAATCACCGGTTCCAGTGACTTTTTTACGACATCATCGATGGTCGACTGGGGGACAACTGAAACAGATTTGCCAGGAAATGAATGGTGGGCAAACGAGAGGGTCGTTTCTTTTCCGGTTGAAACGATAATCTTGGGAACACCTTCTGCAATGGATCGTATAAGGGTATGATCGATGTTCCCGATATTCAGGGCAATGACTCCGGAAACGGGAATCCCGGTCTCCTTTTTTAAAAGAAGTAATTTCCTGACAGCCAGAATATCATCAAATTCTTCGGTTTCAGAAAAATCGAGAAGGACCTGCAATGAAATCCTTTGGCCCTCATCCTGCAGAGTTTCAGTGCACTTTTCCAGGACCGGCAGCAGGGTAAATACTTCGTTTCTTTTTATCCGGTGAATGAAAAGTTCCTTATTCAGGATTTCTTTTAGGAAGTATTTCTGGAGGGGTGACTGGAAATAGGCAAACAGGTTACGTCCACCCTTTTTAATACCCGTTTCCAGGGCAAATTTAAATATTGGTTCTTTTACAACCTGGTCAGTGTAGAGGAAAAGAACAATTTCGGTGAAGATATCGTTTAACAAGACCGTTTTTATTTCGGGTAGATCGAGATAGGTCAGGCCATCCTGTGCCATCTGGCTGGCTTCAATCCCCGTTACTATTTTTTCCTGTGAGGATTTTATCAGGTTCTCCTCTTCCCGCTCTGTTACTTTACGAAACAATGCCACTTCAACGGCGGCTTTGATTTCCAGTTCATTAAAGGGTTTAACAATATAACCATAAGGCCGGACATGTTTTGCTTTTTCGATTATGGTATCATCTGCATATGATGTAACAAAAACGACCGGGATATCCAGTTCCACGGTAATTATTTTTGCCGCTTCGATGCCATTCATCTTCCCCGGCATCACAATGTCCATCAGCACGAGGTCAGGGTGGATACGTCTCGCCTTATCTATAGCTTCTTCACCGGAAGCAGCCATGCCAGCAATGGTATAGCCCATCGCACTTAAACGCTCTTCGAGCTGCATTGTTATGATAGCCTCGTCATCAACCACAAGTATTTTTGACATGAGTTATGTCTCCACTAACGTGACCGGAAATTCCACGACCATTTCAGTACCATTCTTACTGGTAGTCAAAATAGATCCTTTCAGCTGATGCTGTACCAGGGTCCTGATCAGCTTGAGACCGAGACTGTTGGAACGGTTGATATCGAAATTATCAGGTATCCCGACGCCGTCATCGGTGATGGCTATGCGGATCTTTTCATTCTCCAGCATAACAGAGATTTCAATGGTACCGTGGTCGCGTCCTTTAAAGGCATGCTTAAACGCGTTCGATAGAATCTCGTTCACAACAAGGGCACAGGGAATGGCCTGGTCTACCGAAAGAAAAACATCCCGGGAACTAATCTCGCAGGCAATCTCGTGTCCTTTGTAAGAAAATATATTTGACAGGGATACAACCTGGTCCCGGATCTGGTCCGTCAGGCGGATCTTCCCGAACTGTTTGCTCTCGTACAGCCGGGTATGGATCTGTGCCATGGTCTGTATCTTCAGCATCATATCAGTCAGAATGCTGTTTGTTGTTGTATCCGCCGTCCGCATCCGGGTCATATCCAGCAAACCGGATATCAGCTGGAGATTGTTCTTTACCCGGTGGTGGATCTCGCGGAGGAGCACTTCCTTTTCCTCTAAGGACGAAACAAGTTTTTCCTCCGCATGCTTGCGATCGGTGATGTCCCGGTAACTCCAGACTCTGCCGACCACACCGTCCCCGATTTTCTGGGGTTTTGAGTAGCGTTCAAAGATTCTTCCGTCATTAAATTCGATCATGTCAAAGCTCTCGCGTGTCGGGTGTGCATGGAGCTCCCGGATGCTGGCAAGAAATTCTCCGGGATTTTTGAGTTCCGTCAGAATATGATTTGTTACTACATCATTTTCTCCGGATTCCAGTAAATCCTGGGGAATATTCCACATGTTCATAAAATTCTGGTTATAACCGGTTATCCGGCCCTGCTGGTCGTTGACAAGGATACCGTCAGCTGTTGATTCCAGGGATGCATTGAGGAGGGACAGGGTCTTTTTGAGTGTTGTATCGGTAATATTTCGCTGTTGGATCACTTCTTCGAGCGACACGTTTATTTTTGCATATTCATCGGCACGCAGTCTGTTTTCTGCCTCTATCTTTTTCCGGTCGGTGATATCCTGTCCCTGCGCGATGGTTGAAATAATGGTTTTCCCGTCTGGTCCAAAAATAGCAGCAGAGTTCCAGAGTACTGTCCGTGTTCCCCCATTCTTGTGGAGAATGGGTATTTCCACACTTTTCCATCTCTTCCCTCCCATGGTCTTTGTGATAAGATCCATTGCTTCAGTCAGGTAATTCTCAGGAAATAGAATGTCAAACTGTTTTCCGATGACGTCCTTTGCTTTCCGGCCGGTCATATGTTCAAATGCCCGGTTAAACAGGGTAATGCGGAATTGCGGGTCCCAGACAATGATGGGGGCGTTGGCATAGGTTATGAGATTGTCAAGATATTCCTTGGTTTCACGAAGTTTATCCTCAACCTGTATGTGTTTCGTCACATCAAATGCGACTTCCCCGGCACCCACGATAATGCCAGTTGTATCCCTGATGGGAGCGTGAATTACATGATAGACTTTGTGGTGTGTGCCAAGATCCCCAAATTCTATCGTCTGGTTTACAGTCTCACCACCCAGAACCCTCCTCCATTCCTTCACGGACTTTTTCTGCTCTTCCGGTAGTTCTGCAAATAATTCCATCATGCTGGTGCCTAACGTGAGTTCCTTACCGGTGAGCCGCTTAATCTCTTCCTTATAAGTCTGGTTGAAGAAGGTATACCGAAAATCCGCATCCTGTACAGCGATAATCACGTCTGATCCTTTTGTTACTGCCTCCAGCAATTCCCGATCCCGAAGGAGATTTGCCTCGTTGTGTCGCAATGCTTCATCGGCAAGTTTTTGTTCACTGATGTCGTGGCTTATACCGATGATCGCGATAAGATCCCCGTCTTCATCAAAAACGGGGGAGTCGGTTACATAAACGGGAAATTCGTGACCGTCCCGGTGACGCACCAGGTATTCTCCGGACCAGATCTCTCCTTTGTCGAGCTGCGCCAGGATCTTCCTTGCATCCTTCTCCGATAATTTCGGAACCGTAACTTCGACTGTGTTATGACCGACGACCTCTTCTGGTCTCCAGCCATATATCCGGGTCGCTGCATCGTTCCAGAATATGATATTGTGATCCGTGTTGACCGCGATGACCGCATCACCGACCGCATCGAGCATCCGTGCCTGCAGCCGGATCTGTTTTTCGTCTATGCTCCGATCGGTGACGATGACACTGATCCGGGTCTCCTCATCGGGAGAGAGCGGGTTCATGGAGATGAGGACCGGGAGGGATCCAGCCCCCCGGCGGATCCGGACATTGATCCGGCATTCCTTCATCAGGATCCCGCACAGAGCATCATTGATCTCAGTGCGGTGCTCCGGGCAGACGTGATTGAGGATGGACGTCCCGGGCACCTTGTCCGGGGACATTTGCACCATTTCGGCAAACCGCGTATTGGTGTACAGGATCATACCGGTACGGGTGAGCGTGAGCACACCTTCCCGGATATTTTCCACGAGCGCCTGGTACGGGTGGTCTGCCCCCTCGAGCGTGTAGACCTGCCGGGAGTCGCCCTTCGAGACGACGATTGCATCCACTTCACCCGATCGGATGGCGTCGAGAGTTTCTTCGAGCTCGCGGATCTTCCCGCGCAGCTCGCCGACCTCTTTTCTGAGGTCCTGTTCTTCCCGTTTCACATCATTCCTCTGGCAGTGTTTTTTGTCATGCGGGGGGCCTGTTATTCTCGTGGGACGATGTCGAGTCCGATGAGCACTTTTTCCTTTCGGGTCATGTCGCCAATGATCCGCCGCAGGGGCAACGGAAGCTTCTTAATCAGGGTCGGTGCCGCAAGCACGAGGTCGACCGGGTCCTTTGACTTGTCCGTATAGATGTCGATTACTTCGAGCTCGTACCTTCCCGCTAAGTAGTCATCACAGATCTTCTTTACGTTCTCGACGGCGGTCTGCGACCTGATGTTGTTGCCGGCGACGTAGAGTCGGAGAACATACTGCTCGGTCTTCTTATTCTCCAGAGCGTGTTCGAAATCCGCCGTGACATCGCACGATTCTCTCTGTGCCGCTTTTTTTTCCTGCCGGATCCCTGCCCTGTCCGATGCTTTCATATCATCTCACTTTCTTAAGGTCCAGCCCCACGAGGACTTTTTCCGTATTCGAAAGGTTCCCGATGATCTTCTTGACCGGGGTAGGTAATTTCCGGATGAGGGTAGGGACGGCAATGATCTGGTGGTCTTTTGCGAGCTGCGGATTTTTCAGGAGATCGATGACCTCGATTGTGTACTGGCAGTCCAGGTGCTTTTCGCAGATCTTCCTGAGGTTTTCAAAAGCCGTCAGGGAATTCGGGGTCTGCCCCGCAACATACAGCCGCAGGATCCATGCTTCGCTCGCGGGCTCTTCGTTCTTCTCCTTCTCCTTCCGATCGGTCTTTGGTGTAAATGGCAATAGATTCACCTCGTTGAATATCCGAATCACCGGTCGACCTGTCGCTGGGTCGCAATCTCCTTTTCGGTCTTTTCTGCCGCTTTCCTGCGGGAGATATCCTGTCCGATGAGGACTGTTATCTCCTCTTCATCGCTTGCATACCGCTCTCTCAGCGCCGCGATCTCGTTCTCCATCAACTTCCTCTTACTCTCAAGCTCGCGCTTCTTCCGTTCGATCTCCTCATTCTTATGGAGCCGGTCGATGGTCTCGCGGCTCTCCTGAGTCATCCGGGCGGAACCGAAGAAGACGCCCTCGCTCCCCTTGTACACATCAAGAAGTTGGATCCCCTTTTCCGACAGGACGAACTCGCGGAGCTGGTTCGAGTGGGGCATCCCCCGCACCTTGATGATGGAGAACGCACGGTTTCGCTCCCCGTTCCCCTCGACGTTCTTGAGGATGAGCCACGCGTCCATCAGGGAAGAGACGTGCATCTCGGTCGGCTCGAACGCATAGCTCCCATAATCAGTATCGTTCGAGAGGTTGGTGAAGAGCCCGGTTATCTGGAGGGACTTGGCAAAGTCGATGAGGCGCATCAGCATCGATCGAACCTGGATGTCGTCCCCGATAGGATAGAGATTAGAGATGGGATCGACTGCCACAACACTGGGCTTGAACTCCCCAATGAGCTTCAGCATCAGGGAGAGGTGCATCTCGAGGCTGTACGCCGTCGGCCGGACCGCGTGGACTTTAAGGAGACCTTTTTTGACCCACGGTTCAAGATTTATCCCGATGGACTTCATGTTCCGCATGATCTGGCTCTGGGATTCCTCTGAGACAAAGAGGAGGCACTTCTCGTTGCGCCTGCACGCGGAATCGATGAACTGTGCGGCGATGCTTGTCTTGCCGGTCCCCGCCTGTCCGGAGACAAGAATGGATGACCCGCGGTAGAA
>DATEXZ010000133.1:0-3352 GCA_035256445.1 Methanoregula sp. | reverse complement strand
GCCTGCCAGGTGGGGAAGAGTCATTCGGTATTCTCTTTATTCTGTAGGAGGAGTTGGGATAAAAGAGCCTTTGATTCCACTTTGCGTTCTTTCCTGCAATGAATGGAGGAGAGGTGCGATGAGATTCCAGCTGGGAAATTAACAGGTTTGTGTAAGGATTGTTTCAAAATTTGTTTCAAATTCCGTTTTTCGGGAATATTTTTATGTATCCAGGATTCAATCAGGCCATCAGAGCGAGTCCATTTGCTACGCACACCATCATATGGACGAGCTCGAATGGATGAAAAACCATAGTGCAAATGCCAAAGAAACACCGGGGACTGACTGCCGACCCCAGTCCCCACTCCTTCTTTTTCAGAGTTACAAAACGGGTGCTTGCCAATGCTTGATTGAACATCTGTTTGCTTTCTTTAGTCGTGCATGTCCATCCAGCGACTGAACCGAAAAAGAATTATGATCTCGTATCTTTGGGAATCAAACCATCTCCTTTTTTATGATGTAATATGGCAGTCATATTCGCGTTCTCTTTTTTCAGATCTCAAGGGTCAGAGGAGAATTATATCATAATGACGGAAAACGAGATCTGTTCTTTTCCGGGTCTCATGACGAGGAAATCAATATTGTGTTTTTTCCGACGTTTTACAGAGTATTAATTACAATATAAGGCAAGTTTTGGTATGAAGATCTCATTCATACTATTATGTTGTTTTACTTTTGTATTTGGGATATTAGCCGGGTGCACCGGAATAAACACAACAGAAAGTATATCGGAAACAAGTAGAGTCTCAAGTCCGGCAAATGGGATAGAACCTGTTCTTGGCTCCTGGACTAATAAGACAGATTACGCTTCAGATAATGTATCTGTTACATTCTCTAAAACCGGCACTATCATTCTATCGAAAAATCAAACTAAAACAGATATTGGGGATTGGATTAAAGATCGGGACAATGCCTATATCGGCTATATAATTGACAACAATAAAACTTTCAAATATATATTTATATACAATAAAAGTACCGATACATTGCGTGATTCCAGAAATTTTATGTATTACCGTATTACAGAAACACCAATTACAGCAGGAAAAACAGATTAATCTCTTCTATTGTAGAGTTGGATTACTAATCAGTCATATTGCCGCCACGTGTGATCGCACTTTGTGCAACGGAAGAACCTGACCTCGCTTTCATCTGCCGCACGCAGCTGGCGGAGCCACCAGATGGCGAGGTTGTTTTCACACTTGGGGCATTTAATCTGGATGGTGGGCATGGTCTTTGCCTGACCTTCCTCTTCGACGATGACGATCTCGTTTTCGCTGCGCTCCACCCTGCGCTTCATCTGATCGGCGTCATCGATCTTCCGGATATACCCGCATTTCCGGCATTTCAACTGGCCAGCCGACGATATAAGCATGGTCTTGCATTCAGGACAGAACATCGGTAAAGTATGCGCAAGCATAGGAGATTAACCCTCTTGTCGCGGATCCGGCACGGGCATGAAATTTCTTCGTTGTATCATGAAAATAGATCTGGTCTGCCCTTTCCTGTCAACAGATGAAAACGTGCTCATTCGAATCCTTTTTTTGGTATCGGGTGAATAATTCTATAATGATTGAGGATCTGGCGCTGATCAAGTATTATTTTGTACTGATCTCCTGCATCGGATTCCTCGCATCTCTTATACCCGGTCGTCACCGGAAATATGCTGCAGTCACCGGGTGGACGTTTATCGTCCTGTTCCTGTTTGCTGAGCTTCCCTACTACTTCTCGCTCAACAATTTCCTGTACCCGATCATGGCAGCCCTGTCGGTACCGTTCCTGATCATCACCGCGAAGTACCTCCTCGCCGAAGATGACCGGATCATGCACCTGACACGAGCCGCTGCAGTGGCATTCCTGATCTATGCCCCGTTTGAGTATATCCCGACGCTGGGCAACTGGCTCATCGGTGTAGTTGTCGGGCAGGTAACCGGCATTCTCGATGCACTTCAGTTCACCGTTACGCTGTCGGAGTGGAATATCATTGCACGAAATTCATTCCGCGTGGAGATTATCCTTGCATGTACCGGCATCCAGAGCATTGCGATTATGCTGGGTGTGGCAGCAGCGGTGCCGACAACCGCCCGCCAGAAAATTCTGGCCTTCTGCCTGATCGCCCCGACCATTTATATCCTTAACCTGTTGCGCAATGTCTTTGTCATCATCGCTTATACGGAACAGTGGTTTCCCTACTATCCGTCTATTGCCAGCAACGGCGAGTTCGGCTACGAGAGTTTCTTCTGGGCGCACAATGTGATAGCCGAACTTCTCGCGCTCGTATGTCTGGTGTTCATCGCGTATGGCCTTTTTATCCTTATTCCGAAACTGGGATCGTTTGCCGATGAACTGTACCAGATCTATTCCGGCGAGGTCAGGAAAGCGTTTGGTAAAGATAGATAATTCTCTGGATTGCGGAAAGATTCGTGCACACCGCAATAATGATCACGGATATCCAGATAAACCCGGTTATCCCGCCAAGAATCAGGACAAGAAATGTTTCAGGCCTCCCGAAAAACCCGATACCTTCGAGAGGGTCATCGATCTTTCCCTCTTTTTTCTCACGGTATCCGATTTCTGCGTAGACCACCGGTTTTATGAAGGTGTTCATGAGCGATCCGATAATCGCAAAAGCCACGCAGGCAAAGTCAGTATACGGTGGCACTGCAAGGAACCGGCTGACAATTGCGATCCCGGATAAACCCAGCCCAAGCAGCACGAGGGCATCGACATATTTATCGACAATCCAGTCGAAAACTGCCCCGAAATCTGAATGAGCATTGGTCTTTCGTGCCACGCTCCCGTCAACAAGATCAAAGATCGCTGAGAGAATGAGTGCCAGGCTTCCCTGCAGAAACTGGCGCTGGAAAAAAAGATACGCACAGGCAATACCGGCAACGAGTGCCAGCAGCGAGATCTGGTTGGGCGTGATGCCGAATCTGATAAAAACATCTGCGACCGGTTCAAGGTACCTGATAAACCTTGGACGGAATGCAGTAATATTCATAACTTAATTCATGCGTACGCGAGCCATTAATAGTTGTTGTTTTACGTCGTATTCCAGGGCAGGGGACTTCCCTTCCCGTCCGATCCCGGAGCCTGCCTGTGTCACGCCATCGCCAACTTCTTTATATTCCCCACCAAAATGTTACCGGAGAACAGGAGTGGCGATGACTGAACCAATAAACCGTCCGCATGTGCTGATGATGTCGGAGATCACTGCCGACGGCAAACTCACCCTGAAGAAAGGGGCATCTTCAAAAATTCTGATGAAATACATGGCACACGAGACCGAGATCCTGCTTCACACCACACG
>DATEXZ010000132.1:0-11905 GCA_035256445.1 Methanoregula sp. | reverse complement strand
ATCGAAACGTAACGATGCCAGGCCACGGGCTGTTCTCTGCTGATTGATCAGGTCGTGCACCCGTTGCTCCAGCGCATCTGTTGAGATCGTGAAGGGATTTTTCGCTGCTGAAATGGTGCCTGCGGTTGGAAATGGAGGCAGCGGTGTGGATTTTTCTGAAGGAACGGGTGTCGGTTCAGCAGTTTTTTCGGTTTCCTGAGATGGCGACGATGTCACGGTTATTCTGCTTGTACCGGGAGCCGGAGAAATCGTACGAGCGGGCGAACCAACAGGTGGCTCTCCAGGTAGTTGTTCTGCCGGTTGGGAACCAGGCCACAAAACCATACCTCCGAACAGGAAGAGGATGACGAGCCCGGCGCTCAGCAGGCTGATAATTACAAAGAGGTGGGACCATTTCATATTCTGTATTCCTGTCGCATCGTCTACCCGCTCAATACAAGGAAGAGGAGCACGAGAACAATGATGATCACGATCGCGATCATCACCTTCAGCCAGGGGATTCCTTCAGGCAGCCTTCCGGTTTTGTCTCTCTGCGACACGGTACCGTATCCGCCACCGGTTGCCGTGGCTGTCCCGCTTCTTCCATACGATATCCCGACCCCCGGGGCCGGTTTTTTCTTCCATGAGGCGATTCCCGTACACTCGTGGGCGGGCGGCAGCCGGCACTTCGGACAGAATGCTCCCCTGCAGTGCTGGCAGGTGAAGGGGAGCAGGCATTCGTCACCACAATATTCACAGCGTGTCATAATGCAACAATGTAGTTTTTCTTTAAAACTACAGACTTCGACAGTACATTTCTCCGGTTGTTTAAAAATAGCGGGGTATCAGAACATGATATCCTCTTTTGGGAACCTGATCTTCGGATGAGGTTTATCGGCAGCGTACCCGACCGGGCAGAGCATTACCGGGACGAGTGGGGCCGGGATCTTAAGAATACGAATGTATTCCTTCTGGTCAAATCCACCCATCGGGCATGAATCAAACCCGAGTGCTTTTGCGCCATTGAGCGCATTCCCGAGCGCAAGATACGTCTGGGCCTGCGACCACGCAAGTCTCTGTTCCGGCGGCATGTTTCCGGTAAAATCCCGCGCCATTCCGATCACCAGATTCCTCAACTCTTCAGCAACCCCCTGGTTTTGCAGGAGAGTCCCGAGCCTGCGGATCAACCCTTCGTAATCGGGATCTGCACAGAAGACCAGCAGATGAGAACAACTCGTGATCTGCTCCTGGTCATTCGTGGCAGGACGGAGCTGATCTTTTATTTTCTGGTCTGTGACTATCTTGATCTTCCAGGGCTGGAGGTTCAGCGCCGAGGGTGCAAAGCGTACCAGTTCCAGGAGTTCCCCAATCTTTTCTTCGCTGATCTTCCTTCCGTCAAACTTTTTTGCCGCATACCGCTGCATCACAATGTCCTTAAACTCCATGTTTCACCACTTCCATCCTGTTCCCATTCATAAGCGCCTATATCTACACCGGTACATATTAAAATTTTTATGAAAAAATGAAGAAAATCGGGCACGTATTTCCATGATACTCCTTATGTCCCTGAGTACCAGAATTACTATAGATGGGGCAGTATACCCGTGGCGATGTAGTGATCGCCGCTGTGGCTATTGATGAGCGAAGCGCGGCAAAAACACGCCCGGCAGTGGTTATCGGGACGGGGGCGCAGGGAGAGGTATATCTCTGCCCGGTCAGCAGCAAGCCCTCTTCCGACGCCCCCTCGGTCCCGATCTCGCTTGATGATTTTTCGTCTGGCGGCCTCGACCTTTTCGGTGAAAGCTATGTCCTCATCTCGCGGGTATACAGAATCCCCTGCCGCGAAATCATCGGAAAAAAAGGAAGACTCACCGACGAAGCCACCAGAGCCCTGCCGGGCCGGGTTCCCCAGACAGGCCATCCTGGCAGTGTCATGATGAAAAATAACCGAAGAGCTGGAGCAGGTAAATAAATTCTCTGGCATGTATCGTTCGTACCAGGTGCCAGCGCCTTCCCTGTTCATGATATCAGTATCCTTATTATCCAAAGCGGTGAGGTTCCTGTGATGGACATTGCACACAGCCTGAGCGAGATCGAGGCACAGGTCGGAAGACTCTCCCCTATGCAGAAATTCCTCCTTGGCACTGATGGATCGGTCACCCAGATCCTGGAAGCGATCACAGGAAGTCAGGTCGTTATCCGGACACGGGAACAAAAAATCATTCCGGCCGATCCAGCAACCGCGGAACGTCTCGGTATCGCCCCAACCGACCCGGTCAATTACCGGGTTGTCGAGATCAAGACTCTGGCAAGCGGTGAAGTATTGATCAATGCAGTATCGCATACCCCCATCGGGCGGCTTTCAGCGGAATTCAGGGATGACCTGATGAAAGCAGATATTCCTATCGGGAGGATCATCCAGAACCACCGCATTGAAGCCCGGCGTGAGATACTGGAGGCCAGGGTATCACCTGCAACGGATGAAGAGGGCAGGATATTTTCCATCGGGAAACACGAACCGCTGCTCAGCCGACAGTACCGGATAATCCACAAGGGAGAACCATTGATCTTTATCGAAGAGCAGTTTCCCTATAACAGGTTCCTTGACGAGCGCCGGGTGGTGGTGCAGACCCCGTCACGCCTTCATCTGACCCTCATCGATATGCATGGTGGATCCGGACGGGTCGATGGAGGGGTCGGGATAACCCTTGACGAGCCGGGCATCCTCCTCGAGGTTCGCGGGAGCCCGGAGCTCGAAGTGAACGGGTGCGACAGCGCAACACGGGAACGCATCATGGATACTGCACGCTTGGTGCTGGACGGATTGAAGATCGGTGGCAGCGTAGCGGTCACCGTGCGGGAAAACGTTCCCTCCCATATCGGGCTGGGAAGCGGATCCCAGGTCATGCTCGCTGCTGCGCGGGGGATTGCCGAAGTCTATGGAAGGCAGGTTACGGTAAAAGACCTTGCCTTCCTTATCGGTCGCGGCGGGACATCCGGTATCGGTACTGCCGCGTTTGAACACGGGGGCTTTATCATTGACGGAGGTCATGCGTTCGGGAAGGATCGTGAGAAGTACGGGTTCAGGCCCTCAGCTGCTTCGCGGGGGGTCAGGCCCCCTCCCGTCATCGTGCACCACGAGTTCCCGGCCGACTGGCGTATCCTGCTCGCGACTCCCCGTATCCCCGCGGGTGCGAGTGGCAGTACAGAGGTGGATATCTTCAGGACACACTGCCCGGTGCCGGTTGAGGAGGTGCGGGCGCTCTGCCACGAGATCCTGATGCGGATGCTCCCGGGCATTGTCGAGCGGGATCTCGACCTGTTCGGTTCATCGGTGAATGCGATCCAGGGTCTCGGGTTCAAGAAAGTCGAACTTGGCCTGCAACCTGACGAGGTTCCTGCACTTATTGAAACCGTACGTTCTGCCGGCGCAGCAGGAGCCGGCATGAGCTCGTTTGGCCCCACCATTTACGCAATCGGGGACACGGACATGCAGGAAATACAAAAGGCAGCCCAGGCGTTCATGGATGAACACGGCGGGGGATCGACGCTCCTCACCTCTGCCCGGAACAGCGGGGCACTGGTGCGGACGGCATAACTTTTTCCCGCGGATTATTGAACAGAAAAATCACGGGAATTGTTTACAGGTCTTTTTGCATCCAGACCACATCGAACCGTTCGCCGAATTTCGTGCCGGCGTTGTGCAGCCTTCCCGCTTCGGTAAACCCATGACGCGTATGAAAGAGGATACTTGCGGTATTTTTTGACGCCATATTTGCGACCAGCGAGGTCATTCCCATCTTTTCTGCCTCGGCAGTGAGCCGTTCAAGGAGTCTGCTCCCAAGACCCTTTCCCGTGAACTCCGGCAGGATAAAATAGGTGAGCATCCCGGTCCCCATAAAGGCAGGGAAGGGCAGGAGTGGCTTGATGAGTCCGAAACCCACGACACGGCTCTCCTGCTCGAGGACAAGAAACGCGAGTGTCCCTTCGCGCAGAAATCCGAAGAACCGCTCGTTGACAGGTATTTCAGGGTATGCTGCATAGCTGGCAGCTGCATAGTAATTGAAGATAGCAATAATACCATCACGGTCGCTGTCGAGAGCTTCGCGAACGATAATGTCTCCTTTCATGGTTTGTTTCCCGTTCAGTGATTAGGCCCGGTTTTTCCAGAGGATTTCGGAGGGGTGACTCAAAGATAAGGGGGAGGTGTTATTTCCCGATCTTTACCAGCATCTCTTCGAGCGAGGGGTAGCGGGACTCGATCTTCTCCACGCGCCCGCCTGATTCCGTGATGATCCCGGTACATTCGTTGAGTTCCTTCATGTCCTGTGCCTCCCAGACAAAAAAGCCCTCCTCCTGCCGGTAGGGTTTTGCGTGCCCCACCAGCCTGCCCGGGTCCTCGATCGCAAAAAAAATTGTATAGGTAAGTGAACCGAACTGGTCACGCAGCTGATGCATATTCCCAAACGCGACCATTTTGCCGCGTTTTAAGATCATTACCTTGTCACAGATCGCCTCCACCTGATACAGGTTGTGAGCCGAGAGAACGATCGTTTTGCCTTCCTTTTTAAGCGTGCGCAGGTAATCGGCGATGAACCGCGAGGTCATGGGATCAAGCCCGCTGGTCGCCTCGTCATATACCAGAAATGTGGGGTCATGGATGAGCGAGCGGGCAATGGCTGCTTTCCGCTTCATACCTTTGCTGAATTCCCCTATCTTCTTCCCGTCAGTTTCGAGCGAGAGTGCGGCGAAGAGCTGTGCTGAGCGGACCCGGATCTCCTGTGCTGAAAGCCCGTAGATCTCCCCGAAAAATGCAAGATAATTCTCGGCAGTCATTGTTTCATACAGCCGCGACTCTTCCGGCAGGTAACCGAGTGTTTCTTTGAGGGCGACCGGATTTTTCACCACATCGATATCGTTGATATACAGTGCACCGGATGTCGGGGTTATCAGACCGGAGATTATCTTGAGAAGGGTGGTCTTTCCAGCCCCGTTGTGCCCGATTATCCCAAAGATTTCGCCGTCCTCAAATTCAAAACTTACATCGGCCAGGGCGGCAAAACCGTCAAAATTTTTCGTCAGGTTGCGGGCAGTGATCATGAAAATACCTAATCAATCAGGTTAGCCCTGAGTGCACCATATACCTTGGGATGCAGACATCGACTCCTCCATGATGCAGGTCAGGGAAACACTGATCGGGGAAGACCGGATGGCCGAAACAGCCGGCAGAGGTAATCTTTTTACGGGGATTACCCTTGACCCGGGACCACATGGTGTCACTACCGATGATTATTTGACCGTTAGCTGGTACACCTTTGTACCCAACCTCGCTATAGTCCGAGGAATGCCAATACCGCAACCTGCAGAAGCCCGTTCATGAGCACACTTGCCGATATTACCACCATAGCCCGCTGGGAAGTGAAGAAGTCATTCTCGATGATGAGCAGGGATGTCCTGCCACTGGCGGCAATCCTTTTTGTTCTTCTTGTTCTCGTGACCGGTCTCACCGCCCAGACCGGCCTTCATCTTCAGGACGGGATGTATCGCGTGGGAGTGGATGATCCCCAGGTTGCCGGGCTGATCGCGAGTGACGCACGGTTTTCTGTGTACCAGCTGGATGCTTCCACGCTGGATGCAAACAGGGACGTATTCGATGTGATTGTCGTGCGGGGGCAGGCATCCTCCCGTGGAACAGACAAAGCCAATGCTGCGCTCAAGACCCTTTCCCGGGATTACGGGAAGTATGTCAACAGTATCTACAATAGCGAGACCGACCTCTTTGCGGCCTATCCCCTCTGGATCGATTCTCAAAGTGTGAAAAGTGAGCTCAGCTTCCTTGCCACGCAGAGCGGCCAGTACATCAGTGCTGCCCCCAGCCGCGCCGCACCGGTCCCCGAAGGAGTTGTGCAGAATATCCCCAACCCATCGCCAGCTCTCTCGCTATCGGAAGATCAGCTCCGGGCACAGCTGGTCCAGTCAAATGCGCAGAACTCGCAAATTTCGCGGTATACTGAGGCCCTCTCCTCCAGTGGAGCAATGGGCAATTTCAAAACCCCGTCACAGCTGTCGCCCCCGCTCCCGTTCGACTCCATAATCCTCGTCTTTATTTTCATATTCCCGCTGTACTTCACCTCCCAGTTCTTCATGATGAGTGTCATGAATGAACGGATCGAGCGCAAGGGTGAGATCCTCCTCTCCACTCCGGTGCGGGCATCATCAATCATCATCGGAAAAGCCCTTCCGTATTTCATCGGTATGCTCGCCATCTGTGCCGCCCTCACCCTGTACATCGGGGCATCGCCCCTCATCATCCTCCCGCTCATCCCGATTATCTTCTTCTTCCTCGCAAACGCGCTTCTCATCGGGATGCTCTCACGGAGCTTCAAGGAGCTCTCGTTCATCTCCATCTTCTTCTCAACGGTGGCAACCTCATACCTCTTCTTTCCCAGCATTTTTGCCAATGTCCACGTTATCAGCCTCATTTCCCCCCTCACCCTGATCGTTCTCACCATCCAGGGCTCTGTCTGGACGGCAACCGATTACCTCTATTCGACCTCGCTCTTCTGGCTGACCGGGGCGGTCCTCTTTTATATCGCTGCCCAAAATTTCAAGGATGAGAGGCTCTTTTCTGAAAAGCCGCTTGCAACACGGGTGCGGGAGTTCCTGTCGGAAATCCTCCCCCGGAAATATCCTTTCGTCTCTCTTTTCCTGCTGAGCGGCTTTTCCATTCCCTTTGTTTTCATGGTGCAGATGATGTGCCTCGTCCTCTTCTTCAACCTGCCCATGCCCTGGTCGCTGGTCTTCCTCCTCCTGTTCGCTGCGTTGATCGAGGAGTTCGCAAAAGGCATCGGGATATATACGATCTATTCGCGCGATGCCGGTTTCTTCACGTGGAAAAATCTCGTTCTTGCCAGCGCTGCAACAGCGATCGGGTTCCTCGTCGCAGAAAAGCTTCTCCTCTTTGTTACCATCGCCCAGATCTCCGACTCGGTCTTTGGCAGCATCCTCTTCCTTTCGCTGGGCTCTCTCTGGCTGCCGCTGTTGCTGCATTTCGCTGGTGTGCTCATCGTTGCCGCATGCCTGAAACTTGGGGGAAAGAGATGGTTTGTGCCCGGGCTTACCATCGCGATGGTGGTACACTGCCTGTATAATCTCTATTTCATTCTGGGGTGGCTCGGATGAAGGGCAGACATCTCTCCATCATTGCAAAAAAGGAGTTCCGGGGGCTCTTTAATGAAAAGACGATCCTCCTTGCAGTCCTGCTGCAGCTCTTTATCGCCCTGTTTTCATCCTTCCTGATGGTTGGGCTGACGTCGATGTACGATCCCTCATCACTCTCGAAATATTCACGTTACCGGTACAGCGTCGCCTATGCCGGAAATGAGTCGGAATTGCTCACGTATCTCGAGAAAAGCCCGGACTTCCGCGTCTACCAGATGGATCTGTCGACGGCGGTTGCTGCCCTCGGCCAGCGTAAACTGGCTGCAGTGATTTATGTACCCGATACACCTCCGGACGCGGTGGATCCCATCAAAATAACCCTGTATACGGTGCAAAATGATCTCCAGAGCGCGATTGTCGATGTCAAGCTCAAGGACATTTTCCTGAAATACGAGCAGAACCTCAGGCAGATACGGGAAGGGAGGCTTGACGTACATCCATTGCCGCTCCAGATCCCGGCATCAACAGGAGGCGGAGACTTCTACGAGTTTGTGTACGGCCTGCTCATCCCGCTCCTTGTGTTCATGCCGGCGATTATTGCTTCGGCGCTCGTGATAGACTTAATCACTGAAGAGTACCAGCACGAGACGCTTGAGACGCTCATCTCTACGCCTGTAACGTTCCCTGAGATGATCTGGGGGAAAGTCCTTGCCTGTGAGGTGCTTGTGCCCATCCAGGCAGCCACATGGCTGATCCTCCTTGCAATCAACGGTATCGCGATCCAGAACCCGGTACAAATCCTGCTCCAGGTTTCTGTCACGTCGCTCATCCTTATCCTGATTGGTACCCTCGTTGCCCTCCACTACCGCGAACGGACGGCAGCACAGTTCATCTTCTCGACAGGGCTTGTGGTAGTCATTCTTCTGGTCCTTGCAGTGCCGTCAAATCCGCTCAACCTGTTGACAAGACTTGCGGTAGGGGCCGCGGGAATGGAGCAATGGCTTGTACTTGCTGTCGTTCTGGCTATAGTAGCCATCCTTTGTTATATCACGCAAAAGTACGCGGAACAGATCGCGAAAAATCATTCAAGCAACTGAATCTGAGGAAAAAATGTTGATATCTAATAGTAGGGATTTGCCAGTGGCTCGTCATAGATCTTGAAGGTTTTTCCTGCGCTGGTGAGGAAGACTGCAACCCTGTCGGTTCCCCGGGTTCCGTCCATCACCAGCTCATCTCCACGGCGTGGTTTTCTCGTTCCGTCATTTAAATACCGCTCATTAACCTGCCCGTCAGAACCAGTAACCCTCATCATGACATTCTGGACAAAGATCTCCCCCATCCCGCCATTGTAGACAAGATGAATAGTGGCATCAGGACGCTGTTTGTAGACCACGATATCGACAGCCTGTTCGGCAGGAAGGGTTTCTACCGCAAGGGGAGTAGATACCACGGTGACCGTGGCTGTGGAAGTTGCTGGCGGCTGCGTGGTAACCACGGTCGTTTCCGTGGGCTTGATCTCCACCTGGGTGGGGCTGGTACAACCGGCAGAGAGCGCACAGACTGCAAGAACGGCCATGACTAACAAAATCGGGGTGCTTTTCATGAATAGTCTTTAATTTTTTTTGTATTTCTGAATTGCGTTCTGGAATCGCGCTGATAGCTTTTTACCCAAATAAACAGGATTTTTTCGTTTGTATACAGTTCCGGGCGGTATAAATGCATGAAATGGCAGGAAAGAACAGTTAAATTAAAAAGGACACCCGGATTAACTTTACATATCAGGAGTAAAAGGGAAATGATCTGTCCAAAATGTGGAAAAGAAACTGATGCTTTAGGAAAATTCTGTCAGTGGTGTGGGGAAGATATTGTATCAGTCCCGGAAACACCCATCGCCACTCCTGAAGAGGAGGAGTGCCCTGATATCGGGGTATATGCAGGCCTTGGAAGACGTCTGATAGCGTTTGTTGTTGATTTCATCCTCATTCTGTTGTTTGATCTGGTAGCAGCATTCGTTCTTGGCCTGACCCGGGGCGTCCAGAATCTCTATTTCTACCTGGTCCAGCATGCACCCATTAGTTCGCTGACTCCTGAAGGGACCACTATGGCCTTCTTTGGGTCGATCGTCGCCTCTTATGGCGTTCTTTTAATCATCATTCCATGGCTCTACTTTGCCGGTTTTGAGTCTTCGCGCAGCCAGGCAACTCCGGGCAAACTGCTGATGCGGATCGTTGTGACCGACCTTGAGGGAAACAAACCCTCTTTCGCACGCGTTACCCTTCGCCATTTTGCAAAAATTATCTCTGCATTGATTATCTTCCTTGGATTCCTTATGATCGGGCTTACCAGGAACCGCCAGGGGCTCCACGACAGGATTGCCGGGTGCCTTGTGCTCCTCCAGGAATAAAAAACCTTTTTTGCAATTTCCCGGCCCATAAATGTGCCGGATGATATGCCCGGAGAAAAAATTACCGGTACCTGATCTTCATCCCGAGAAGGAACAGGACAAGGCCAAAAGTAATCACATTTGCAGCTATGATAGGATACGAATTGATCCAGATCCCGTACGCTGTCCACAGGAGCATCCCTGCAGCAAAGAGCAGGAGCATTGCAAGCGAGAAGTCCTTGGTTTCCCTGAGTTTCCAGGTACGGAGTACCTGCGGGACAAATGAGATGGTTGTGAGGGTCCCTGCGATGTAACCGGTGAGAATGATGGTGTCCATGAAATATCTCCGGAATAATTAATCATGTACTCATTTAAAACGGCAGGAGCGTTTGTAAGCCGCATGACGCCGGGTAGTCACGCAGGTCGTGTTGATGTGTGGTGACAAGGTATTCATGATCCCGCACCAGTTATTGTGTGCCTTATCCTGACCTTCATGAACACCGGATTTTCTCCAGATGACGTACTGCAGGGCCGGTTCCGGTTCAATAGCTAAAGAGGGTAAAGACTGCATAGCTGTTCTCCATCCCAATTCTAAAAGGACATACGGGAAAAACAGATCGGTCGGACGGTGCGAAAGTGTTTGAAAAAATAACTTTGTAGAAATCCTCACAATATTTTTCTCAACGCTCTCGGGGGCTTCGGCACACAATGCCTCCGCCCCCGCCGCTGCGGCATCCCCTCTGTAGTGATAATTCCTGAGAAGGTAATACAACTCCATCACAAAGCGCAGGGGCAGTCCGGGGGGACAGGCACTGTCCCCTCCGATAAGAGGTAATTCCCAATTTGTTGAAATCTTAGTTTTCGACAGATCCGGAAAAATCAGAATTTCAGGCGGGGTGCTTCATGCTCCCGCATATTGTTTTCCATGGTCCAGAAGTATGCCTCGCCATGGGCTATCCGGAATATCGCCACCCGTGCATCATCTGGGGCAGTCTTCATGAGATCGTTCAGCCATGGCCGGTCTTTACACAATCGCGCTTCAAGCAACGTGTCCTGAAGGAACTCGACCTTCCCGGAAACCCGCATCATTCTGCCGGCACCCCCGGCTGATGGTGCATAGAAACAGAGCTCGACTTTCGGGTTATTCTTCAGCTGCCGGTAGACGCTTTTTGGGGTTCCGGTGTGGTAATAGAAGCCGCTCCTGTCGGCAAACCACATGGCAAATGCCCTGACCCGGGGCTGGTCTCCATCGGTCGTTGCGATATAGGTAACAGGGTTTTGTGCAGCAAACCCGATACAGTCGGAAAAATCCACAAGATCACCTGCTGAAAAGATGAGGATGCTCTGCAAAAAAAGATTCCGACTCGGGATTAACGGATTCCCGTCGGGAATGTGTAACGGGTGAGCTCCCGTACTTCGTCAAGCCATGCCTTGCGCTGTTCAGCAGTGCTCGTGACGACAACCCCCAACATCCTGCGGTAGCACACCGGGATTCCACAGAATGAGCAGATGCAATCCTTCCAAAACCGTTCGAGGGGGTCGCCGAACACTTCCAGCTCCCGTTCCTGAGGAGTGTTTGAAGTATTAAAGACAAGGGCTGTTTTTGCCTTAAGGAGCCCTTTTTGGTATTCCTTCACCATCATCCCCCTCAAGGAACTGGTAGGTAACCCCGGGCCGGAGTACCCGGTCTATCCAGCCTTTCAGTATCGCGGGAGGCATCCCCCACCAGTCGGGATGCACAAAAATAATTCCGTCGGCTAGAGCAATCTTTAGTGCAGTGTTGCGCGATGACCGGGGGCAGGAGAGCATTCCGAAAAATTTCATCATAGGGCAATACTGGATCGAAGCGCTCCTGATACAGGTCGTGGAAGCAGACGGTATGCACAATTCTCTTCGAGTGCCCTGATCACCGTTTCAGCAATCGCATGGTTGAAACTGCCCGGGTGTGGATGGGCAATGATGACAGAAACGTTCATCTCACTCCTTTTTGCCCGATATGATTACCTCATTATTACTTCCGGTGGCCTTGAAGAAGGTATAACAAAAAACGCCGTCCGGCCTGCACGTGCGGTAAAGATCCTGTATTCCCCGATCCCAATCCTCCTGACTGATCATTCCCTGTTCAATTGCGGAATCTTTAACGCCTTCTACCATGGCAGTGAATGTCAGCCGGGTAAACCCCTCAACAAGTACAGGGCGGGATGCATCGACATACACCATGCGGGGAGAAACATGAACATTGCAGAATCCTGCAGCACTCACCAGCGGGTAGAGCTGCCTTCCGATAAGGGCATTTCCTCCCATCATCCGCTGGAGATGTACAAGACAATCGATAGTTTTTCGGGCGTACTGGCTTTCGGGATAGAAAAACGCCGAGCCGTG
>DATEXZ010000131.1:0-14211 GCA_035256445.1 Methanoregula sp. | reverse complement strand
GAGGCACGGCGGGGCAGTGCGGTGTTTACAAATATGCTTATAGACACTGATCCGCCGCGGGGGCGCCCCGTCGGGGGCGGCGGGGTTCATCGCAAATAATTATGAGGAATAAACATTCCATTACTCACATCCGTTTAATTTATTTTCATGGAAATTCTCACAATATTTTTCTCAACGCTCTTGGGCTACGGCACGTAATGCCTCCGCCCCCGCCGCTGTGGCATCCCCTCTGGAGCGATAATTCCAGAGAAGGTAATACAACACCATCGCAAAGCGCAGGGGCGGTTCGACGGGACAGGCACTGTCCCCTCCGATAATAGGTGATTCGCAATTTGTTGAAATATTAGGGTTTTCAACAGAGCCGATTTTTCATGAACCGATCCGCCAGCTGGGCGCCTTTCATTGGGGCGCCGGCGGTCATCATAAACTGGATATATGGGTACAACCTGTCACGACAGATCTACGGTGAGTTTTCAGGGTAATCACCTGAATCCGGTGAAGGATCAGGTAATATCCCTGAGTTTAATTGGTCTCGCCCTGTTATTCTGCCAAAGGAAAAATAATAGTGGTTATCTGGCGTAAATTCTTTGCAAACAACGAACATTCATTGAGCAACAAACCCTGATTATACAGCTGATCACAAACAATTATCATTCAAAATTGGAAAAAAGAGATCGATAATGGTTGAACTGCTTATATCCCCTGAAATTGTAACCTATGTGATCCTTCCCTTCATGATCTTCTGCGCCCGTATCTGTGACGTGAGTCTTGGAACTATCCGGGTAATCTTCATTTCCAAGGGAATCAGGTACCTCGCCCCCCTCATCGGCTTCTTTGAAGTGATCATCTGGCTTCTCGCAATCGGCCAGGTGATGAATAACCTGACAAATGTCGTCGCCTATATCGCCTACGGGGCCGGGTTTGCTTCCGGAACCTTTATCGGAATGCTGATAGAGGAAAAAATATCGCTCGGGCTGACCAGTGTCCGTATCATCACGAAAAAAGATCCGACGGAACTTATGCAATACCTCCGTTCCCATGGTTACGGTGTAACCAGTATTGATGGTGAAGGTGCTACCGGCAAGGTGAAGATGGTCTATACCATCATAAAACGGCAGGACCTTGCCCACGTCGTGAGTATGATCAAAAAGTTCCACCCGAATGCCTTTTATTCTGTTGAGGAAGTAAAATCTGTCTCAGAAGGTGTGTTCCCCGAAAAACGGACGCAGGGAGCCGGCGTTTTCTCGTGGATTGACTCCCTCCGGTTTTACCGCAAAGGAAAATAATATTAAAGATCACCATTCACTGTTATTTTTTGCGAAACCTTTGCTATCCAATAATTTTTTATGCCAGCCATTCAAACACTACCGATTAATGAACGGGAAAAAGATTATCTATCTTGTATTAGCAGTCGGCATATGCCTGCTTGCAGGATATATAGGATCATATTTTACAACTCCTGAGATCCCAACCTGGTATGACGGCCTGCAAAAACCTGATCTCACCCCCCCGTCATGGGTTTTTGGGCCGGTCTGGACCATACTCTATATTTTCATGGGATTCTCCCTCTACCTGATCATCCAGTCTGGTTTAAAGAACCCCGAAGTAAAAATTGCTCTGGCCCTGTTTATTTTCCAGCTTGTACTGAATATCGGATGGTCGTTCTTCTTTTTCGCGCGGCACTCGACATTCTATGGCTTTCTGGCGATCGTTCTGCTCTGGGCAATCCTGCTCTGCACCATTATCCAGGTATTCAGGATCTCCTTTGGGGCTGCATTGCTCCTCCTCCCGGTTCTGGTCTGGATAACATTTGCCGCTATCCTTAATTATCAGATTATGATGCTGAATCCCGCCAGCTTCGGCATTACCTTTTAGGCCCCCTCCTTTTTTCAGGATTCTGCCAGACCAATATCTTCTTTTTGTTCCAGCGTGAGGATGTGATGCGGAGATTGTATGCCAATTCAGCGTATTCACGTGGAAAATTTCAAGAGTTTTTCCGAATATCGAGTTGTCACGGTTCCATGTCCTTATCGGTTCCAATGCTGCAGGGAAATCCAATTTTATCAGTATCTTCAAATTCCTGCGGGACATCACAAGGCACGGGATCGTTAATGCCATAGCTGATCACCATCCGGGGCGGTTATCAGGAAGAGGGCATCATCGAAATGATTAATGCATATCTCGTGCCAGTTTGTTCCGACCAGTTGTCCGGAGGATGTGATGGAAAAATGTACCTTCACTTTCCAGGGGACATGTATACGACCCTGAGACGGGCAAATCCCTTCAGAACATCCCGCCGGAAGAGAGTTTTTACCATAACCGATGACTGGCACTACCCGGTTTATAGGATATCAGAACAACATTACAATAAGGAGTGACTGCTGCAGTATGGTATCACGTGAAATTGTTAAGGGTATCTATTGGGTTGGTGCGATTGATTTTGACCGCAGGATATTCGACGAATTGATCCCTCTTCCTGAGGGAACGAGTTATAATTCGTACCTGATCCGCGGGAGTGAAAAGACAGCCCTGATTGACACCGTCGACCCTACCAAGGAGTTTGACCTGATCTCAAACATCGTCAAACTGAATGTAGACCGTATCGATTATGTGATTGTCAATCACGCCGAACAGGACCATTCCGGGTCCCTCCTGATGATCCTGGAATTCTTCCCGGATGCAGTTGTAGTAACGAACGAGAAGTGCAAAGACCTTCTCGTTGCCCTGCTCCACCTGCCGCAAAACCGGGTCCGGGTCATCGCTGACAAGGAAACGCTGTCGCTTGGAGATCGCACCCTTGAATTTTTCCTTACCCCCTGGACGCACTGGCCTGAAACCCAGATCACGTACCTTCGTGAGGACAAGATCCTTTTTCCCTGCGATCTCTTCGGGTCGCATATTGGGGCAAGTGAGCTATACGTAACTGACGAGGCTCAGTGCTATCGCTCTGCAAAAAGGTATTACGCAGAGATCATGATGCCATTCCGCAACAGTATCAAAGGCTACGTGGAGATGGTAAAAAAACTCCCGCTTGAGATGATCGCACCAAGTCACGGGCCGATCTACCGTCGTCCCCAGTTCATCCTTGAAGCGTATGCTGACTGGGTATCGGATACGGTAAAAAACGAGGTAGTCATTGCCTATGTCTCAATGCATGGAAGTACCGAAAAAATGGTAGAGCACCTCACCGGGGCGCTGATCAGCCGCGGGATTACGGTCAGACCTTATAACCTGACCCGTACGGACATAGGTGAGCTTGCCATGTCACTTGTCGATACCGCGACCGTGGTGATTGCGACACCCACTGTTCTCTTTGGTCCCCACCCCCAGGTTGTGTACGCGACATATCTGGCGAACATGCTCAAACCCAAGATGCGGTTTGCATCGGTTATCGGCTCCTATGGCTGGGGAGGTCAGGCAACGGAAACTATTGTAAAAATGCTCACCCATGTTAAGGTCGATCTTATTGAACCGGTCATGGTCAGGGGTCTTCCGGATGAAATGACCTTCAAGGCACTTGACCGCCTGGCAGACACTATCGTACAGAAGCACAAGGGCATTGCTATTCTGTAAAAAGAAGAACCGGCTCCTGAAAAGGTGAACGACATACAATAAGCTCAAAAAATCCTTTTTTTATCATTCCGGGGCAAACACTAATAGAGAACCAGCGGTAACCCTTAAGTGATGCACCGTCTTGAGCATCTTTCCACGATTATTGCAGATCTCGGGGATATGTTTGTCTTTGTTGCTCCTTTGACCACCCTGCCCCTCATTGTCGCAATAATTTTTTCCGAGTGGAATATGCTCCTTCCCATGGCAGCAGTCCCCGTTACCTTCGTTATTCTTGGGATACTCCTGCGAACTCTTCCCCGCAGTAACCGGGGAGGGAGGCTTTCTACCGCAATGTGTTCGGTGGCGCTTTTCTGGCTGACCTGCGCAATGGTGAGCGGCATACCGTTTATGATCGGGTTGGATATGGGATTTACCGACGCATTTTTTGAAGGCATGGCCGGGTGGACAGGTACAGCATTTTCCATGATCCGCTCTCTTGACACTGCTCCACACGTGCTCCTCTTCTGGCGGTCTTATATGCAGTGGATTGGAGGAATAAGCATCGTTGCATTTATGATCGCGCTGGCAAGCAGCACCGGGCTTTTCAGTGCAAAGATCTCCCGCACAGAAGGGCGGGATGAACCCCTGATGCCGACGGTAATTGCGACCGGGAGAGCACTCTGGAAGATATACGCAGCCCTCACCTTTGTTGCAGTCAGCCTGATCCTGTTCACCGGTCTCTCATTATGGGAATCGGTCAACCTTGCATTTGCGGCAGTATCAACCGGGGGATTCACCCTCCACGAGGGGGGCATCCTTTTTTACAACAGCATTGCCCTTGAACTCCTGCTGATCCCGATAATGATCGCCGGTGCCCTGCCGTTTAAACTTTATTATCTCATCATACAGAACCGGCGCATTGGTCTTTTTGGTGACGAACAGGTGAAACTGTTCTTTCTCTTTGCAGGTATCGGCGCAGCTGTAGTAACCTATGATTTGGTTTTTTTCGGGAACTTTGACTTTTTCACTGCCCTGCGTCACGGCCTCTTCATGACCATTTCGACCCTGACGACCACAGGATTCCAGACGATGAACCTGCGGTTACTGGCGAGCGTGACCCTGCTTTTCCTGACATTGATTACCCTTATCGGCGGGGCATCAGGCAGTACTGCAGGCGGGGTCAAATTAAACCGCGTCGCGCTGGCCATCCGGGCGCTGCTCTGGTGGTTCCGCAGGCTCTTTGTCAGCGGGAAGGTGCTCCTGCCTTTTAAGATCGAGGGGAGAATAATCCCCCGGGCAACTGCAGAACTTGAAGCCGCAAAGAACATGCTCGTCATCATTCTTTCTGTCATCACCATTTTCATTGCCACGCTCGCAGTATTGCAGTTCCACCTGACAACGTACTCACTCACCGACATCCTCTTTGAAGTTGTGTCAGCCTTCTCCTCCTGCGGTGCCAGCATCGGGTACGTTTCTCCGGATATGCCAATCATTTCAAAGGGGATCTTCATCGTCGTCATGTGGATAGGACGGCTTGAGGTAATCCCGGTTGTTATGCTCTTTATGGCATTGTTCGGAAGGTCAGACTGAAAGGTACGTTTTCCTGCTGAAGTGAATTTTCAACGCAACTTTACTTTTCTTAACATCAGGTGATCTAATATAAATTGCCGTCCCATAGTACGATGATGAAACAGATCGCCCTGTACGGCAAGGGAGGGATAGGGAAATCCACCACATCGGCAAACCTTTCGGCCGCCCTCTCACTCCAGGGCCTGGACATTCTGCAGATCGGGTGTGATCCCAAGCGCGACAGCACGCGGATGCTGATGCATGGGAATTTTATTCCAACGGTTATGGACCTTGTCCGTGTTCGTGGCGATGCCGCGCTCTCCCTGTCGGATATCGTATATACCGGATTTAACGGGGTACGGTGCGTTGAAGCAGGCGGGCCGGAACCAGGTGTCGGGTGTGCCGGAAGAGGCATTATCGCAACGTTCCAGCTGCTCGAGAAATTCGGAGCGCTTACCGGGGATGTCATCGTCTATGATGTGCTCGGGGATGTTGTATGCGGTGGATTTGCGATGCCGATGCGGGAGGGATATGCCCAGGATATCTACCTTGTCACCTCGGGTGAGCTGATGTCACTGTATGCAGCAAATAACATCTGCAAGGCAATTAAGCGCCTGTCATCGAGGACAAAGAGCACCTGCCGCCTTGCCGGAGTGATCTGTAATGCCAAGAACCAGCCCCGGGAGGAGGAGCTTGTCGGGGAATTTGCACTCCGGGTGAACAGCTCCCTCATCCAGTATATCCCCCGCGACCGTGTCGTGCAGCTTGCAGAACTCAACCGGAAAACCGTGCTCGAGTACGATCCTGACTCCGCTCAGGCTGACCAGTACAGGTCCCTGGCATCCCGTATTATGGAAAACACCCGGTTTACCATCCCCACCCCTCTTGAAATTGATGACCTTGAATCCCTCGCAATTGAATTTATCTAGATCCGGCGGGTGCACGCTCACCGGGGCTCTGTCGGTGACTACCCATGTCAGGGATGCTATCACCATAATACACGGGCCAAAAGGATGTACCCATCACAACTTCTCGCTTCTGCACGCGACCGCTGTTGAGAATGACAGGGTATCCCTCCCTGACATAATCTCGACAGGGCTTTCAGAGAGCGATATTATTTTTGGCGGTGAGGGTGCACTCAGACAAACCCTTGATAGGGCTGCTTTGCAGAACAGCAGCGTGATCTTTGTGCTTTCCACATGCCTGGTTGAGACGATCGGTGACGATGTGGCAGCGGTCTGTCACGGGAGTTACGGGGTACCGGTAATTCAGATTCCCACTGCCGGATTCCTCGGGGGCACATTCCAGAATGGTGTGAACAACGCACTTAATGCCATCGCTGACACTGCAGAACCCTGTCCCAAGGCGGTATGCGTGAACATTATCGGAGAAAAAAATCTCGAATACGAAGTCGAAGAGAATTATGGCGAAGTCTGCCGGCTGCTCGGAGCGATCGGGATACCGGTAAATGTGCGTTTCCTCCGCGACTGTTCAATAGGTGACATATCCCGTCTCGGTGCTGCACGGCTCAACATTCTTCGTGACGGGGAGGTGTGGGCTGTAGGGGAACGGCTGCGATATCGATTCGACACACCTTATATTCCATCATTTCCTGTCGGGTTTGCAGGTACTATCCGGTTCCTCGAAGAAGTTGCGGGTTGTTTTGGTGTGAAATGTGCACAAGCTGTGCATGAGGAAAAAAGCCTCCAGGATGAAATCCTCACCGAATTTGAAGACATTGCCGGTACTTCGGTCTCATTCGATCCTGCCGGTATGGCTTCCGGTACATTCCCTGTTGCCCGCGAAGTTGCAGGGCATTTCGGCATCACCATTGACCCGGGCAGTCTCACCGTTCCGCTCCAGTTGTCGCCTCCCGTCGGGACAAACGGGATCAGGCATATGCTGCACCGCTGGAGGCGTGCAATCCATGCCTGAATGTGAAAACCCCCTCTGGCCGTGTGCGATGACCGGTGCGGCCGCATGTCTTGCCGGTTTTGATGGTGTCACGGTGGTAATCCATGGTTCGAGCGGATGCTACTATTATCCCGCCACCCTTCTTCATGCGCCGCTCCAGGGCACATTTCTCCTGGAAAATGACGTGATCTTCGGATCCGAGCAGCGACTCCATGAAGTCCTTGACGGACTTTCGGGATGTGGTAAAAAGATCGCGGTGGTTATGACCTGTGTTCCTGCGATACTCGGTGAGGACATCCGCTCGATGCTGCGGGACTATGATGTAGTCCTTGTTGACAGCCCGGGTTTTTCCGGAGATGTGGAGGAGGGGTATAAAAAAGCGCTTTCTGCCCTGGTTCCTGCAATTGATACAGATACACCGGGGATAAATATTGACGGGGTATGCCTTTTCGATCCTTTCGCCACGGGAAACGTCAGAGAAATTATCCGTTTGCTCGGAAACGCTTCTGTACCTGTCGGCACCATTTTTTGCTCAGACCAGCTTGGAAAGGTACGACACGCCGCTGCCTACACCGTCGGGACAAACAGGGATTTTTCCAGCGGGGTCGGGGAGTGGGTGGGAGGTACTCTCGGATTTGAAGAGATTAAATCAACCATGACCAAAGTTTCCTCGATCTTTCCGTACGCGGATCCCGATCCGGTATTTAAGGAAATTGAGCGGGAAGATGAGCGGATTGTCAGGGCATGTGACAAATTTCTCCGCAGATTTGACCCCCCTCAAACACTCATATTCGCTGGTTTTTCCTATGCAACATTTGCTGCATACACCCTGAAGCATTACCTTGATGCAGAAATCCTGTATATCGGGTCCCGCAACGAACCCGGAGCCGCTTCTCCTCAGGTCGGGTGTGTCCAGGGGTTCTCCAGGGTGAAGGATCTTATCCGGCACCACAATCCGGATCTTGTCATCGGGTCCTCGTTTGAACGATCCGTCGATCCAAAACCGGCGTTTGTCGGACTTACCCCTCCGGTAAGAGGAATAGTGAAGCTGGCCCCGCACCCGGTTACCGGCATCAGCGGCAGCCTTTCTTTTATTGAGAATGTATTGAATGCCTGTATGGACCGGGGAAAATGAAGTGAAGGGTGAATCCGGCAACTACAGATTCCTGCTGATCCTTTCCAACGGTTTATCACTTTCGCCCCGCGCAGACTAAATGGATTATATACCCTCCCGCATAATGCCATTCTACGACAGAAAGGTGGTCGTGTATGATGGAAAAAGCTGGATATCTGCAAAGAACCGGGTACAAAGCATCTGACTGCGAGGGAAATATGCACGAGATCATCGAACTGCATATCCTTTCCATCCGGTATGCTATCCGGCGGGCAGATCTGGCAAAGGCCATCTCCGGTCGTGTATTTGTGCAGGTCGAGGACCTCACCCATAACTGGAATTATTACCTTGGTGCGACCAGCGGACTGGGTCAGGTATCGGTATCAGGAAAAGCCCTGAATATAGATATCTTCAATGGGGGCAGTTTCACAGTGTCATTGCGTGCTCTTGGCAACGTGATGTATGGGAAAGAACGGTTTGCCCTCATCATGAAAATACCGGAGGCTCTGCATTCACAGAAGATGAGAAAAGTCACCCTGGATCAAAAACGTATATCTGCTGTTGTATGAGGTTCATACCCGATCCCGGATCTGAGCGTATCGTACAACATTAATAGTCCTGCAACAGATGATCTTTAGGTAGCTGGAGTCTCCTTTTTTAAACCCGGGGACGCCTTTTTCAACAGCCCACACCGGGGTAGCAATCATGGCAGAGACGGAGAATTTTTACCAGGATCTTGTCGACCATCAGCAGGATTTCGTTGTCAGGTTCAGTCCGGAAGGACGTCTTCTTTTTGTGAATCCTGCGTATTGCGATAGTGTCGGGAAGTCAAAGGAGGATCTTATCGGAAGTGTCTTCATGCCGGTTACCGGTGAACGCTATTCTGATGTGATCGCAACACAGATGGTGAAGCTCTTCCGTCCCCCGTTTTCCTGTACTGTCGAGCAGTGGATACAGACACCCAAAGGCCTGCGCTGCATCAGCTGGTCTGCAAAATCCATTGTCGGTGATGGAAATTCGGTCCTGTCCATCGTTGCAACCGGCCGTGATATCACCCAGATCCGGCATGAACTGAAGGCCATCAAAAAGAAAGACGAGGAACTGATGCTTGTGGTTGAGAGCGGTGAACGGATGTACTATTCGCATTCACCGGACCATGTCCTTACCTATGTAAGCCCGCGAATCCGCTCGGTACTTAAAAGCCCCCCGCGCTCGGGAAAACGGGCGTGGACCGATTTCCTTACCGATAACCCGATGAATGCCGCAGGTCTCGAGCGGACGATCCGGGCAATTACTTCCGGGCGTCGCGAACCCCCCTACCGGCTTGAGATGGTGAAGGGTAATGGAGACATTATCAGGGTTGAGGTAAACGAGATCCCGGTGGTGAAGAACGGTAAGACAATAGCGATTGTTGGTTCAATGGTAGACGTCACCGAAAAAATTCAGGTAGAAGAAGGTCTTGCCGAGGCAGAATTCCTCATCAGGGATTATAAAGGTGGCAAAAAGCGCACGGGAACACCTGCGTATAGATCGCCCTCACACGCAAAAGGTCCGCTGGGTTATTTCCGCGCCATTTTTTCGCGTGAAACCGGGGAAAAAGAAGATGAATAAAGCTGCAAATCTGTCAGGCATCAATCAGAATAAAATACAACGCCCTGAATCAGTATGGTTCCCGTTTCAGGTCTTCATAGATGGCGGGCGGGGAAGCTTAGGCTTATTTTCCGTTGTGAGGGCAGATTATCACGTTCACGAGTGCCGGGTGATGCCCTCGCATTATATCACAAGAGTGAATTTTCCCACGACAGATATTCGGACGGATTCCTTGTAGAAGGCCTCTCAATATCATCCGGGATCCTTCACCTTTCCCTGGTTCATCGATAATGACAGGAAATGACTTTCTGTGAATTGATGAGGGCAGGATCACTTCTGAGTTTGCCGGTAAAAGGACCAACACTACCACTCTGTTGTGCTGACCTCGCCGAATGTATTAGAGAGATACTATTTTCAATAGAGAACGACAATTTCCTCCCGATGGCAGGAAGTGGGGGAACCCGGTCGGGAGAAACGACAATCAGTGATCTTACCCGGGTCCGTTTTTCCAATCTTGATAAAATCATGTATCCCTCGATGCAAATTACCAAGAAAGAAGTAATCGCTTACTACATCCGCGTGGCTCCACGAATGCTTCCATTTTTATCAGACAGGCCTGTTACCATGCACCGTTTTCCGGGGGGGGTCGGCGGCGAGGATTTTTATGAAAAAGATGCACCTCAGGGCACTCCTGACTTTGTCCATCTGTTTACCCATTTTTCAGAAACTGCAGATCGCGAAGTGAATTTTGTCGTGTGCAACAATCTGGATACGCTGATCTGGCTTGCAAACCTCGCCTCTCTCGAAATTCATCTCACCCTTTCAAAAACCGGATCCTATGAGTCCCCGGATCTCCTCCTTTTCGATATCGACCCGGAACCCCCGCTTGGGTTTGATGAGGTGATCGATGTCTCATCAGTTGTCCGTGAACATCTTGGAGCTGCCGGGATGGTGGCCTATGTCAAGACGTCGGGTAAAAAAGGCCTCCATATCGTGGTCCCTCTCCATGCTGGTTACCGGTTCGGTGAAGTCAGGGACTTTGCTCACCGTATCGGAAAAGACATTGCAAAAGATACCCCCCATGTGGTCTCAGAATTCCCCCGGTCGCGGGATCCGGGGACCATCTTTATCGATTATCTCCAGAACGCACAGGGTAAAACCATGGTTGCTCCTTACAGCCTCCGGGGGACTCCGGCCGCCACGGTGTCCATGCCGCTGCAGTGGGAGGATCTCAGAAAAGGGGTACGGGCCGAAGATTTTAATATAAAGACGGTGATTTCAAAAAAAGAAGAACCCTGGAGGGACATCTTTGACAACAAGCAGAAAATCGGCAGGTAATCCCCCTGAAAAAGTATCCGGAAACAAGACCAGGACAAAATCCCGGAATGTACCTGCGGGTAAAATGGCGGGTGCACCGGAAAAATCGGAAAAAGTAAGCGAAAAAAAAGGGAAGACTGCAGCTCCTATGGTACCGCACCCGGGGGTGAGTACGCAGCAGCAGGGTAAGGCGGGACGACCATTCTGGAGTGGCACCATCACTATCGGACTTGTCAACGTGCCAGTCAGGCTTCATACGATGGTCAGAGACCTTTCGGTCTCGTTCAGGCTGCTTCATAAAGCGGATGGGCAGCCCCTAAGGTACGACCGGGTCTGTACAAAGGACGACCGGGTAATTCCCTGGGCGGAGACGGTAAAGGGATATGAGGTACGGAAAGGCGAATACCTGATCTTTGATCCCGAGGAACTGAAGGCGATCATGCCTGAATCGAACAGGAAGATCAGGATTGAGAAATTTGTCTTTTACCTTTCTTTAGACCCGGTCTATTTCGAGACTTCCTATATCCTGACTCCTGACAGGAGTGAGGAGGCATACAATCTTCTTCTTACTGCTCTTCAGGACCTCGGCAGGGCAGCAATCGGCACCATCACCCTCCGCACGAAAGAGTATCCTGTCGTGGTGCACGCGTATGGGGGTGGGCTTGTACTGACCACCCTCCGGTATGCCGACGAAGTTACCTTACCCCGTGCGTTCGAAACACTGGAAGGTCTTCCCGTTCCCAAAGAGGCTGAGCTTACGCTCGCAAAACGGATTATCACCGATCTTTCCGGGGATTTTTCCATGACCGATTACCATGACCGGTACCGGGAAGCTGTAATGAACCTTATTGAAAAGAAGCTCGCAGGTGAGAAGGTCGTATATGTGGAACCACATCCCGAAGAAGCAAAAGAACTGATGCAGGCACTCAAGGAAACACTCTCGACTCTCTCTGCGAAGTAATGACCAAGGCACCAGGACACCCATGAAGACCAGATACCAGCCGATGCTTTCCCGAACAGCAAACAGCTCGTTTAACGGAGATGCATGGTATTTTGAGATTAAATGGGACGGCGTCCGGGCAATCGCCTATGTCGATGAGGACCTCTCATTACGAAGCAGGAATGACCGGGAACTGGCGGGACAGTTTCCGGAACTTGCCGAACTCTTACACCTGGCGCCCCATACGGTGCTCGACGGCGAGATTGTTGTGATGCGTGGAGGGAAACCCGACATACAGGCCCTTCTGCCGCGATTGCAGGCCGGGACCGGAAGATCCCCTCCGGTTGAAGTCAAAAATCCGGTCACCTATATTGTATTCGATATTCTTGAAAAAGATAAAAAAATGTTATTGGACCTTCCTTTCAGCGAGCGGAGAAAAATCCTGGAAAAATCGGTGAAGGAAGGCCCGCATGTCATCCTTTCTGTCCCTGTCGAAGCCCGGGGTGAGGATTACTATAAGGCAGCGATCGCACGGGGACTCGAGGGAGTGATGGCAAAACGCGGAGACAGTCCCTATGAGCCGGGGCAGCGGAGCGGTGCATGGCTCAAAATAAAGGCAGAGAAAACGTGCGATTGCGTGATTGCCGGATATACCCCGGGGCAGGGCGGTCGTGGTCCCACGTTCGGAGCTCTTCTCCTGGGACTGTATGAACAGGGAGAAAACGCTCGCGTGGGAAAAAGGATCTCTTCACCGAAGAAAAAACTATCAGTCCCTCCTGCCAGCGGTGATGAAAACAGGAAGCTTGTCTATATCGGCAAAGTGGGAACGGGATTTTCTGACCGGGACCTGGAAGAGCTTTTAAAAGCCTTTTCGCCGCTGGAGACCAGCACGCCACAACTGGCCGGGGTGGAAAAAGCAGAACCGGTGATCTGGCTGGAACCCGCCCTTGTCTGTGAGGTGGCGTACCAGATGGTAACCCGGGATAAGAAACTCCGGATACCCCGTTTTATCCGGATGCGTCCGGACAGGAAACCGGAAGAATGCCTGACTGATCAGCTAAGTGAAGTGAGGGTACCTTCGGCCACTGAAACGGGAGCGGAGGCTACTCATGCAGACGCGGCAAAGAGCATTTCAGAAAAAGTCAGGTCAAACAAGACGGGATCACCAGACGCTGATCACCCGCCGGGATCCGGAGGAGAACAGGGACTTAAAGAGTATAAAAAGAAACGGGATTTTTCCGTAACCGGAGAACCGGAAGGGACGGTGATAACAGAAGGTGGAGGCAATTACTTTGTCGTCCAGGAACATCACGCCCGTCGGCTTCACTTCGACCTCCGGCTGGAGCGGGAAGGAGTTCTGAAGAGCTGGGCAGTACCAAAGGGTATCCCGGTTGTTCCCGGTGAGAAACATCTAGCTGTCGCTGTGGAAGATCATCCTCTCGATTATGGGCATTTCGAAGGGACTATCCCGGAAGGTCAGTATGGTGCAGGTACCGTTTCTATCTGGGATAACGGCACCTATGATACGAAACACTGGGATCCTGATAAGATCGAGGTTACCCTTCATGGACACCGTATAACCGGACCCTACGTCCTTGTCAGGTTCAAACGTGCGGGAAAAAACGAATGGCTGTTCTTCAGGGCCAGGGGTTGAGGTGCTGATTCCTGGTCACCAGGCAGGGAACTATATACCGCTTCACCCGATTTTCAATTCTGAAAACGGCTTTCCAGGAATGTTCAAAAAAACCTGAACGCTCACAGGTAATAATCGCTCTTTTTTTGGCACTGTTGAAACATACATGAACAGGAGTTCACACCCGAACCATGAAAATCATTAAACCCTGTAATTTTATGAGGGTCACCCGCCTCAGGGCCTCTCCGAGGCACGGCGGGGCAGTGCGATGTTTACAAATATGCATATAGACACTGATCCGCCGCGGGGGCGTCCCTTCGGGGGCGGCGGCGTTCATCGCAAATAATTATAAGGAATAAATATTCCATTACTCACATCTGTTTAATTTAATTTCATGGGAAACCCTAATATTGGGAATCACCTATTATCGGAGGAGAAAGTGCCTGTCCCCCCGAACCGCCCCTTCGCTTTGCGACGATGTTGCATTACCTTCTCTGGAATAATCGCTATACGGGGTACCACAGCAGCGGGGGCGGAGGCATCACGTGCAATAGCCCCCCAAGAACGTTGAAAAAAATATTG
>DATEXZ010000130.1:0-5960 GCA_035256445.1 Methanoregula sp. | reverse complement strand
CCATGAAAATCATTAAACCCTGTAATTCTATGAAGGCTCCCCGACTCAGGGCCTCTCCGAGGCACGGCGGGGCAGTGCAGTGTTTACAAATATGCATACAGACACTGATCCGCCGCGGGGGCGCCCTGTCGGGGGCGGCGGGGTTCATCCAAATAATTATGAGGAATAGACATTCCATTACTCACATCGGTTTGATGTAATTTCATGGGAAATCCTCAAAAAAGTTCTTCTCAACGCACTTTTAGGGCTACGGCAGGTAATGCCTCCGCCCCCCACCGCTGTGGCATCCACCCCGGAGCGATAACTCCAGAGAAGGTACTCCAACACAATCGCAGAGCGCAGGGGCGGTTCGGGAAAACAGGCATCGTCCCTCCGAAAACAGGTGCTTCGCATTTCGTTGAACACTTAGGGTTTCCCATAAAAATTGCACAATTCCAGTACTTTCGGGAAGTGCCTATCCCGTTCCTGCGATGACGTGCGCCGCCCCCGAAGGGACGCCCCCGCGGCGCTTCAATTACCTGAAAACTCCGCCCCCGGCCTCTCAGAAGCCTGTTTCGGATGCCTGTCATACCTTCACAATTTTTCAGGGTTTGGGTGAGAACCATTCCCGTTCTTGCCCGTTTCTCCGGTACCTTTTTCTGGTTTTCCTGGCACGGGGAAAATCTCTTCAGGGGCTGTATACTGCCCGCACGTCTATCGAATCGCCTGGACCTGACAGGGAAACCAGACAAATATCACCAGTATTAATTATTGTCAACTGATATCTATCAGGCTGATGGACGATACAGTACAGGCTCTTACCGATGCCAAACGTGCGGCAGGTTACCTGGCAGCAGATATGGCAGAGGACGGGATGGTCCTCGGACTTGGTACCGGCTCTACAGTCTTATATGCACTTGAACGGTTATCCTGCCGCATCAGCGAAGGCCTGCAGGTCAGGGGTATACCGACATCCTACCAGACAGCACGACGTGCTATTGAGTACGGTATTCCCCTTACCACCCTTGACGAGGAGCCGGTGCCCGATCTTGTCATCGATGGGGCTGATCAGGTCGACCCACGCCTTTTCCTTATCAAAGGGCGGGGAGCGGCACTCACCCGGGAGAAATGCGTTGCAGCTGCCGGGCTCCGCCTGGTCATTGTCGTCGATAAGCAGAAGGTGGTCAGGACTCTGTCGGCACCTGTTCCGGTTGAGGTCATTGCCTTTGCAGTCCGCCCGGTCATAACCCGGCTGGAAAGCCTCGGATGCGTACCCACCCTGCGTGACGGCATTAAAAAAGACGGGCCGGTGATCACCGACAACGGGAATTTTATTGTTGACTGCAGATTTGACAAACTGGACGATCCGGAAGGACTGGAAACCACCCTGGCGGGGATTCCGGGCGTTGTCGAAAGCGGGTTGTTCTGCGGTTTTACCGGAAAGACGACGGTGATCGTCGGGAATACAAAAAAATGTAAGATAATGACTTCAGCGGATATAGTCCCGTAATTTCTGAACGAGGGCGAGCTGGTTGGTCGCCTCCTTCTTCTTCTCTTTTTCTATGCTGTCCATTATTTCGTGGATCGGGCGGGACAGCTCGTATATCTTGACCGGACGCCCCTTGCTCTCCGCTTTGCTTTCCCGGCTGGTGATCCAGCTCTGTTCCACAAGGTACCTCATCGCAATGCTGACCTCAGGCTGGCGGAGATCGGTGCCCCGCTCAATGGCCCGTGAGGTTGCTTCCGGAGTATTTGCCAGAAACACCAGCACTTTGGCGACATTTCTCTTGGTTCCAATCTCCATGAGGAGATTTGCGAATTCTTCCTCTTTTTCGGTGAAATACATCACATTCTCAGTTCTCATGCATCACATCCAGAATATTTTCGGGAAATTATAATCAGGAATATCTTATTCTCCATATATAGGCTCTCTTATTGTTGTGCAATCAGCGATTGATATTTATACTACAATGATTTTTTAACGACTCTCAATAATAAAATACAATTATATAAAAGTTAAGATGTTACACCATCCATAAAAGAATGGGGTCAGATCAAACCAAGGCTGCGGAGATCGGAAAGAATTTTGACGACCGCTTTCTTCGCGTCTTCGGGCTCCTTGCCACCCGTGATGATCAATTTGCCGGATCCAAAGAGGAGCACCACCACTTTTGGGTTATCAAGACGATAGACGAGCCCGGGGAATTGTTCCGGTTCGTATTCGATTTTATCAAGGTTGAATCCGACAGCAATCTTGTTCAGGTTGATGGGTGTTGCAAGATCGGCAGAGGTAACAATATTCTGGATCTTGTAATCGAGCTTCTTGGGGATATCGATGCCGAGCTCCCGCAGCTTATCGCCAAGAATGTTGAGTCCTTTGCTTAAACTGTCGATGCTCTTGGCACCGGTGAGTACAACTTTTCCTGAGCCGAAAACAAGCGCGGCAATCTTGGGATCCTGCATGCGGAGAACGACACCCGGGAACCGTTTCTTGTTATATTCGGCACCCGTTATCTTCGATGCAATCTCCGGGAGGTCCAGGTAATCAGTCACTTTTGCGGAGGCCACAATATTTTCAATCTTGAGCGAATCCTCTGGTCTGACCTTCATATTTATAAATGCCACAAAACAGTATTTAAAAAGTTGGGTAATAGTTCCAAAGGTCCGGTTCACTCTTCCAGGGTCGAGATGTCCCCGGGGTCCATTCCCAGCTCTTTTGCCTTGAGGACCCGACGCATAATTTTTCCGCTCCGGGTCTTTGGCAGGGACTGGACAAAATCGATCTCAGAAGGCATGGCAATCGGGCCAAGGGTAATTCTCACGTGATACAGGAGTTCATTTTTGAGCCGGTCACTGGGTGCATGCGTCAGACGGAGGATCACGAATGCTTTTATGATATTGCCCTTCATTGCATCAGGTTTCCCTATCACCGCCGCCTCGGCAACTGCCTGGTGGGAAACCAGCGCGCTCTCGACTTCCGCAGTCCCGATGTTATGTCCTGCAACGACAATCAGATCATCAGCGCGTCCAAGCACCATGATGTATCCTGCAGCATTCTTTACTGCAAGGTCTCCCACCGCATAGCAACCGGGGATGGTGTTCCAGTATTTCCGGTAGCGCTCATCATCCTTGTACACCGTCCGGAGCATCGATGGCCAGGGTTCCCTGATAACCAGGAAACCACCGGTTCCGGGCGGGACAGGTTTTCCGTCTTTATTGACCACATCGGCGATTACGCCGGGAATTCCCTTTCCGGCAAAACCCGGCAACATCGGCTCACCGAGCATGGTCGTGACCATATGCATGCCGGTCTCGGTCTGCCACCACGTATCGACGATTGGACAGGATTTCTTTCCGATTACCCGATAATACCACTCAAAGGCTTCAGGGTTGAGCGGCTCGCCGACCGACCCAAGGATGCGCAGGGAACTCAGGTTGCATTTATTCGGCCATTCTTCCCCAAGTTTCATGAACATCCGGATGGCTGTCGGGGCGGTATACAGGACCGTAACCCCGAATTCCTCCACCATCCGCCACCAGACGGAAGGATCCGGGAAATCCGGAGTCCCTTCTGTCATCACGATCGTCGCACCCATTGCCAGCGGACCGTAGACGATATAGGAATGCCCGGTGATCCAGCCGGGATCGGCCGTGCACCAGTACACATCATTTTCCTTGATGTCAAAGACATATTTGGTCGTATAGTAGGTACCTACCATGTAACCGCCGCAGGTGTGAACTATGCCTTTGGGTGCGCCGGTCGAACCGCTTGTATAAAGGATGAAGAGCGGGTCCTCGGCATCCATCACCTCAGGCTCGCATTCCTGGCTGACATCCTTGATCAGGTCATAAAAATCAACTTCCATCTCGCTGTGAATCTCCACAGGCTGGTCAAGTTCCCGCCTCAGGACAACGACATACTCAACACTGGGTGCGTTGATGATAGCTTCTTCGATAACCTGCTTGTACGGGATGGACTTTCCGCGCCGGTAGGTAGCATCAGCGGTGATAACCACCTTTGCTTCAGCTCCGTTAATCCTGCTGTTCAGTGCAGAAGCCCCGAATCCACCGAAGACGACGCTGTGAACCGCACCAATCCGGGCGCAGGCAAGCATTGATATGACCTGCTCGGGGACCATGGGCATATAGATACAGACACGATCTCCTTTGGTCACGCCAAGTTTCTTAAGCCCGTTTGCCACCCTCTGGACTTCGCGGTAGAGCTGACGGTAGGTGAAGATACGCTCACTGCCATCCTCACCCCGCCAGATAAGCGCAACCTTATTCCGCCGCCCATTTATGACATTACGGTCGAGGCAGTTGTAGGTGATGTTCATTTTTCCGCCGGTGAACCAGCGGGCGTACGGATAGTTCCACTCCTTCACCTTCGTATACGGGGAGAACCAGTGGAGTTCATGGGCGATACGGTCCCAGAACCCATCAGGATCTTGCAAGAAGTCATCGTACGCCTTCTGGAAATCTCCCAGCCAGCTGTTCTGCTTGTAGGAAGGATCCGGCGTGTAATACTTTTCGGAGAGTTTTACATCAAAATTGTCTGCCATGAAAAACCCCAATTTTCCATTATTAATAAACAATTATCCGTAATAAAGCCAGTTTTGTAAATTTCAAAGAAATTCACACGCTGTATTCATATCGCCATGCAGTAAAATTTGCAAAACAGTATAGTAAATTATCATTATTAATTATGTTGATTTTTTTGTTCTGGTATGGCAGAATACATCCAGAGGCTGGCTCTGGCAGGGGAAGCGGGGCAATTCCGTACCTATACAACACATCCTCAGACAATGGCTGATTGGACGACCGTCTGCAGTCAGTAAGGAGAATAAACCGGAAGATCCCTGCAAAAGGTGGTACTGGCTCTCAGGATCTTCCTTGATCACAATACCTGATTTGCCGGGTAATAAGGACTGGCAATGCATCGGTGCCTTGCCAATCTTTATTGTGCGAAAAAAGGAGTCAATGTCGTAGGTGAGCAATCCAGTTGCAGGAGAGGTGCATGAAACTTACCCGTAAATCTGTAAAGAGGGGGCAGCGGGAGCCGGTCAGCCCGGTTGTTGATGCCGAAGATCTCTACAGGCGGTATCTTCGCATTCGTGCTGAACGGGAATATTTCCGGGAACGCGACCGCGGCGATTGAACCTGGAGCGTCAGTTCACAAAATTACCAGCGAGTCTGTAGTGCATTTTGTGCAATTTTTGCGTGTTACGTATCGTAAGATGTTGAAAATTACTGATGTGTGATGGCGTTCATGATTAATCACGCATGATTTGCCAGGAGGCAATTCAAGATTGCAGGAGAGAAGATGAAGAAGACCTCATGAATTTTTGGATTTGGTGAGGTGTATCAGAGGTCTTCTACCTTCTTTGCCTGAACCTGCGAAATAATAATGCCTTGCAAGGCACCGGTGCCTTGCCATGCTTTTCGATGTAACCATGGAGGAAAACAGCCGGTAATTAATTTTGTCAGATCTCTGTGAACTGCCAGAAGCGGAATACCGGGTCCTGACAACCCACACACGGCAGGGTCCGGGGGGAAGAATGACCGGCTGGCCATCATCACCGGTCACGGGACTAAAAGGGGGCTTTTGCGAGATCCATCCTGTGCACGGTCACCGGCAGGCCGGCTGCCTGGAGTTGTTCCCGGGTGGTTTCCGCAACCTGTTTACTGGTGAAGATGCCTGCCAGATGGGGAAGAGTCATTCAGTATTCACTTTATTCTGTAGGGAGAGACGGGATTAAAGAGCCTTTGATTACACAACGCGTTCTTCCATGCAATGAAAGGAATGAGGTGCGATGATATTCCAGCTGGAAATTAACAGGTTTGTGTAAGGATCGTTTCAAAATTTGTTTCAAATTCCGTTTTTCGGGAATATTTTTATGTATCCAGGATTCAATCAGGCCATCAGAGCGAGTCCATTTGCTACGCACACCATCGTATGGACGAGCTCGAAATGGATGAAA
>DATEXZ010000129.1:0-14579 GCA_035256445.1 Methanoregula sp. | reverse complement strand
AATATCCGGAGAGAATAGTTTTTTTCGCTCGATCTTGTTCATGTGCCGCGTGGCATTAAGCGCGATGGCTGCATTTGGTTTAAAACTTTTAAAATTGAGAGAGAGCCACGGAATCATGATACAGTATAGATCTTCTGCCATGATTGTTAATAACAATCTGTTTTGTCTTTATAGATAGTTATATATAGCATAGAAAGATATTGCCTTCGTACCTTAGTTATGTGTAACAAACACATGGCAAGGGGAGAAGGAAATCGAGGGGGTCTTGGAAAATGCCAAAAGTCAAGAAAATAACCGGCATGGCACCGTTGCCGCAATATATAATGCCGGATGCTTCGGAACCTGAATACGAGCTTATTCTGGAACAGTTGCAGGACTATCGCCAGTCGTTGATCGGCGCCTCATATTATTATATCAAAGCCGGGGATGATGGCTGTTGCCTGTGCCGGATCATTCATGGCGCGGGCAAGGTCTTTTTCCACGAGCTGGTGGATCACGGCAGGCATGGCATCAGTGATGATGACATTGAAGAGTCCGTCCGGCTGGATACCGGTTCTTTTTCCTTACCGGGGTATTACCCAATTTCGCCGCATATTGAACAAAAGCTGCGTATTTTATACGATTAATCCATTTTTCAGGTTTATAAAGGAGATCCGGACTGATGAGAATATGTAATGGTGGTGACTGAATGGTGCTGACAGGCAACCAGGGTGACGGACCCGTGACAAAAGCGGCAAAGGAATCTCTTGAGACCGGTTATGCCAATCGTATCCTGATATGGATCCCGGAAGAATCGGAAAATACCCTGAAAAATCTCCTGGAAAGAGCCTGCTGCGCACGCTCTACCCGACAGGATGAACATAATCGTTCTGCTGAATGGTATTTCGAGACCGTCAACCGCCTCCATGCTGCGAGCCACGGATTGAATAATCTGAGCATTTCTACAAAAACACCGGAAGAAAAAGCGATAATCCTGCTGGTGCAAAGAGCATGTGAAAGTGGCAATTTTGAGGAAATTACCCTGCGTATACCAGATACTCCTTCCGGAGAATTGCGACAACGTTTCGAAGACCTCATGAAAAAGAGAAATAATAGTGAGGAAAATTGTGTTGCCGGCCGCAGGTACGTTTCAGCGTTTGTTGATTTCATCACTTTTGTGAATAACCTCCATCCAGGATCTTCTGAGAATCAGGTCAATCACCGGCATTGAAAAAAAAATCCGGTTGATTTTCCTAAAATCAACTTTCCATTTCTCCCGTCCGGATCCGGATCGATTTTTCCACCGGCAGGATGAATATCTTGCCATCACCGATTTTTCCGGTCCTCGCTGCTTCCGTTATTGTTACAACAATGTTATCCACATCTGAGTCCCTGATAACAATTTCCAGCTGGATTTTTGGCAGGAGATCAACCGTCATCAACCCTCCCCGGTACTGGAGGGCAATGCCTTTTTGTTCTCCCCGTCCCTTTACTTCTGATATCGTCATCCCGATGAATCCTTTGTCTTCCAGGGCTTTTTTCACGAATTCGAAACGTTCAGGTTTGATAATTGCTTTTACCATTTTCATGATTTTTCCTCCGGTTAACACCGTTCTCCGTGCTGGGAGATGTCAAGACCGACGTACTCTTCTTCCTCTGTGACCCGCAGGCCGATTGTTTTGTCAATGATGACTGCAAGGATGTAGGTGACCACAAACGCATAGATTACTGCTGCAAATGCCCCGATAGCATTAGCAATGAACTGATGAACATTTCCTTCAAGCAGACCGGTTGCACCGTTCACAGCCGCGACCGCAAAGATACCTGTCGCGAGTGCTCCCCATAATCCTCCCATGCCATGGATAGCCCAGGCATCAAGGCTTTCATCAAGTCCTTTCCTGATACGGAAGAGCAGCATGCCATAACAGAGCACCCCGCCAATTGCCCCAATCAGGAGAGCTGCCATGGGTGTTACATAACCCGCTCCCGGTGTGATTGCAACAAGCCCGGCCACTGCCCCGCTGACAAATCCCAGCGAGCTCGGTTTTCCATGTATCCAGCTGACCAGCAGCCAGGCCATTGCACCTGCTGCAGCTGCGGTGTTGGTCGTTACGAACGCACTGGCTGCAAGACCATTGGCACCGATTGCACTCCCCGCATTGAAACCGAACCAGCCAAACCAGAGGAGTGCAGCACCAAGGATGGTCAGGGGAATGTTATGAGGTTCCATTGCATACTTGCCAAAGCCGACACGTTTTCCGATCACCAGTGCAAGGGCGAGGGCAGCAAACCCGGAACTGATATGAACAACCGTCCCCCCGGCAAAATCAAGTGCACCGAACTGTGCTGCCCATCCCCCGCCCCAGACCCAGTGGGCAAGCGGGTCATAGACGATCGTAGTCCAGACCAGGGCAAATACCAGATATGCACTGAATTTTATTCGTTCAGCAAATCCTGATGTCACTATTGCCATCGTTACCGTTGCGAATACGAGCTGGAATACCATGTACAACAGCCCGGGTATCGCAGTACTGAACGGACCCGGCTCCATCCCTACGTTGTTCAGGCCCAGATACTGCAGGTTTCCAATGAACCCGCCAACATCGGAACCGAATGCGAGTGAGTACCCAAATAAGACCCATTGAATACTTACCAGTGCAAAGGCGACGAACGACAGGGTTATCATCGAAATGAAATTTTTCCTGCGAACGAGTCCGCCATAAAAGAATCCAACTCCCGGCGTCATGATCATGACAAGCGCCGTTGAGGCGAGGATCCATGCTGTTGCTCCAGAATCAATTGCCATTGTACACCTGTTTTTTTAGATCTGCATTGGGAACTGTGATGCTTTTGATGTTTTGGATCTGAAATACCATCTTTTGTACGTGGTATTCCCATCCGGTCACCTGTGCACCGCTCCCAGATCCCGATGCCGGATGAAAAGTCCGGGAAATCAGCAATCTGATACGCGGCCCAGGTGCGTAGTCATTTTATTTTGTTGGAAGGAAGTTGTATTCCTATACTTATAAATTTAACCAACGGATCGAAAAAAAATTCAAAATAGATACCGTTCAGGCACGCTCACCATGCTGACAGATATCGAGGCCGACATACTCTTCATCTTCAGTGACCCTCATCCCCAGGGTTCGATCGATAACAAATGCAATGCAATAGGTCATCACAAAAGCAAAGGTGAGTGCTGCAACTGCGCATACGGTATTTACTGCAAACTGCCAGGCATTGCCTTCAACCAGTCCGGAAATTCCGCCAATTGCTGCCGCGGCAAAAATGCCTGTAGCAATGGTGCCCCAGAGACCACCCATTCCGTGAATTGCCCAGGCATCCAGACTTTCATCACATTTTTTCCTGACCCGCACGAGCATCATTCCATAACAGAGAACACCCGCGACACCCCCGATAAGAAGGGAAACCAGCGGGGTGACAAACCCGGCAGCCGGAGTTATTGCCACCATGCCGGCAATGGCGCCGCTTACCATGCCCAGTGAACTGGGTTTGCCATGATACCAGCCCGCAAACATCCATGCCAGAGCACCGGCAGCGGCTGCCGTGTTTGTTGTGACGAACGCGTTGACAGCAACACTGTTTACTGCAAGAGCACTTCCCGCATTAAAACCGAACCAGCCAAACCATAACAGGGCAGCGCCGAGAAGAGCCATGGGGATATTATGGGGTTCCAGTGCATATTCCCCGAATCCTGCCCGGTTTTTTATCACCAGAGCAAGAGCAAGAGCACCAAAACCTGAACAGATCTCGACTACGGTCCCCCCGGCAAAATCAATGAGTCCCAGCTTCGATGCCCATCCACCACCCCATGCCCAGTGTGCAAGTGGACAATAGACAAGGGTGAGCCAGATGAGAACGAATACAATAAACGAGGAGAACTTGATGCGTTCGGCAACTGCCGATGTCACGATGGTTACGGTAACTGCAGCAAAAAAGAGCTGGAACACCATAAAGACAAGGGGGGGATAGGTTCCCGACCCTGCATCTGCACTGACCCCGTTAAGCCCTACAAAATCGAGGTTACCGATAACCCCCCCGATATCCTGACCAAAGGCAAGAGAATACCCGATCAGGATCCAGTGCACACTTACGAGTGCAAGGACAACAAACGAGAGGGCAATCATCGAAATGAAATTCTTCTTCCTTACCAATCCGCCATAAAAAAACCCAACACCCGGGGTCATCAGCATCACCAGGATTGCAGAGACCATAAGCCAGGTCGTAACACCGGTATCCAAAGCCATTATTTTCACCGTTGACAGCTTTTTATGTACTGGCGTCACTCCGGAAGTTGGACTAATCCGCTACCCGTGGTCTGGAGGTACTGAGCTCCACGGATCAAGGTGTTGTTTTTTACACCTTACGGTCATCCAACCCTTTAACTTTGCCAGAATGATCGACAGTATGTTTACCGGATTACAAGTCCGTACATTGCCGATAGATTAAAGTAAAAAATTTTGATCAGTATGTTGCAAGATACCTGTCAAGTTCCCATGGATGAACCGCAAGCCGGAAGGAATCGGTTTCCATTTGAGCAATACTTGAAAGATTCGATACAATATGTTCGCCGAGCGTCTTACAAAGCACTTCATCCTTGACGAGCATTGCATTGGATTCCATAAGGCTGCCCGGCAGCATATCGATATGGAGTCGTTTCCGGGCCTTCTCATCGAGATGATAGATATTGGTATTCGTGCTTTCAGGTGGCATAACCTTGTTCCTGATACCATCCAGTCCGGCCTCAAGCATACAGGCAAACGTGAGGTACGGGTTGCACATCGGGTCCGGGCTGCGGAACTCTGCACGGGTGCTGTTACCTCTCGCTGCCGGAACGCGAACCAGCGCAGAACGGTTGGCCGCACTCCAGGAGATGTAACAGGGGGCTTCATAACCGGGGACAAGGCGCTTGTAGGAGTTGATAGTCGGGTTTGCAACACGGGTAATCGCCTTGGCGTGTTTCAGGATACCTCCTATATAATACATTGCGGTATCGGAGAGCTGATTTTCTCCATTGGGATCGTAGAATGCATTCTTCCCGTTTCTGGCCAGCGATCCATGGGTGTGCATGCCGCTGCCGTTGATGCCACCGATCGGTTTTGCCATAAAGCTCGCGTGCAAACCGTACTGCAGCGCGATTGACTTGGTTGCAAATTTGAAGGTGATAACCCGATCTGCGGTGACGAGTGCATCACCATATTTAAAGTCAATCTCGTGCTGGCTGTCAGCGACTTCATGATGGGATGCTTCAATCTCGAATCCCATATCACTCAACGCAAGGACAACGTCGCGTCGGACATCTTCTGCAGAATCGGTAGGGGCGAGATCAAAATACCCCCCGCGATCTTCAAATTCTGTTGTCGGAACTCCCTCATACATTTTAAAAAGGAAGAATTCAAGTTCAGGGCCGGTATTAAACGTGAACCCCATCTTTGCTGCTTCAGCAATGGTTTTCCGCAGGATATAACGCGGGTCTCCGTCAAATGGCTTATTTCCATAGGTCTGGACGTCACAAATAAACCGGGCAACCTTCCCCTCCTGGGGTCTCCACGGAAGGACCGCATACGTTGACGGGTCCGGTTTGAGCATCATGTCGGATTCTTCGATGCGGGCAAATCCCTCTACGGATGAGCCATCAAACCAGATACCCTCAGTAAGGGCTTTTTCTGCCTGAATAACCGGAATCGAGACATTTTTCGGCTGACCCTGGATGTCAGTAAACTGAAGTCGGATAAATTTTACCTTGTCCGCTTCAATTTTTTTGAGGAGTTTTGTTACATCTGCTGACATATTGGAAGACATGTTCCACCCATTTGTATTTATACTTATTCAACCAATCTGATTGAACGAATGTTCGCAAGTGCAATGAACATATGTTCATCACTACAACATCATTCTGTATTGTGATAATATGTGTGGTATTATAGGTGTCCTGGACAAGCGCCGCGAGAGCGTGGATGGTGCGAAAATCAAAGAGGCACTTTCCATGATGAACGAGCGGGGAAGTGGTGAGGGAGCCGGTTACGTGGCGTATGGGATCTATCCTGAATACAAGGATTATTTTGCGCTGCATGTTTTTTTTGACAATATCCGTGAAAACAAGGCTGCACTTGATACGCTGCTGGAAAAATGGGGCACTATCGTCCATGATGAACAGATCAAAACCTACGAACAGCCCAATATCCGGAAAGTCCATACCCCCTGGCGTTATTTTTTCCGTCCTGACAGGAGCCTGATGCCCAAAAGTACCACGCCCGATGAAGATATTGTCACGCACCTTGTTATGAAGATCAACGCTGAAAAGAACGGGGCTCTCATCTTCTCATCCGGTAAAAATCTGGGGGTATTCAAGGCTGCAGGCTGGCCCGAGGATGTTGCCGATTTCTACCGGATCCAGGATTACCAGGGATACCTTTGGCTGGCGCATAACCGGTACCCGACCAATACTCCCGGCTGGTGGGGAGGAGCGCACCCGTTCAATCTCCTGAACTGGAGCGTCGTTCACAACGGGGAGATCACCTCATATGGTACAAACCGGCGTTACATCGAAAGTTACGGGTATAAATGCACCATGTTTACTGACACCGAAGTGGTAGCCTACCTCGTGGATCTGCTTATCCGTAAACACGGTCTCTCTGAAAAAATGGCAGTCCGGGCACTTGCCCCCCCGTTCTGGAAAGATATAGACCGGATGCCGGTTAAGGAACAGGAACTCAATCGTGCGATCCGGCTGGCCTATGGATCCGCACTCATGAATGGACCGTTTGCCATCTGCGTTGCCAATGAAAACACACTTGTGGGATTTACCGACAGGATCAAACTGCGTCCCCTCGTCACCGGTGAACTTGGCGACCGGCTCTATATTTCCAGCGAGGAAGCAGCAATCCGCAGGATGGAACCGGATGTTGATGCTATCTCCATGCCAAAAGCTGGCGAACCGGTTATTGGGAGGGTCATCGCATGACCATAGGGAGTATCCCTCTCAGGTTCAAAGTGGAGATCGATCCTGACCAGTGCATGCTCTGCGGACGCTGCGTTGAAAACTGTTCATATGGCGTGTTTCGTAAGGAGGGGGACGCTATTTTCGTCAACTCCCGGAACTGCGTTGCATGTCATCGCTGTTCGGCCTTCTGCCCCAGAGATGCGATAAGCATCTACGAGAAACCCACGGATTACCGGAGTCACCCGGTATGGACCCGCGAAATCCGTGAAGCTGTCTTCAATCAGGCAAAGACCGGTAAGATCATCCTTGCCGGGATGGGAAATGCACTCCCCTACCCAATCATTTTCGACCGCCTCGTGCTCGATGCCTGCCAGGTTACCAACCCAAGTATTGACCCGCTCCGGGAACCGATGGAATTGCGAACGTATCTTGGCAAAAAACCCTCGTCCCTTTCCCTTAAAGAGTCAGCGGATGGCACTGTTGAACTGATAACAAAACTCTCGCCAAATCTCCAGATAGAGACACCGATCATGGTCGGGCATATGAGTTATGGTGCCATCAGCCTGAATGCACAGACTGCGATTGCCAAAGCAGTCAGCCGGATCGGCACCTTCATGGGAACCGGGGAAGGAGGGCTTCACGAATCGCTCTACCCTTACCAGAGTAATATGATAGTTCAGGTGGCCAGCGGACGGTTTGGGGTAGACATCAATTATCTCGAACGCGGTGCGGCAATAGAGATCAAAATAGGGCAGGGTGCAAAGCCGGGAATAGGAGGGCACCTGCCCGGTGAAAAAGTCTGCGCCGATGTATCCTGCACGCGGATGATCCCGGAAGGCAGTGACGCCATAAGTCCCGCTCCCCATCATGATATCTATAGTATTGAGGATCTCAAGCAGCTCGTGCGTAGCCTGAAAGAAGCGACCGAATGGAAGAAACCGGTCTTTGTGAAGATTGCGGCAGTTCACAATACTGCTGCAATTGCCGCGGGTATCGCCCGCTCATCGGCAGATGCAGTAGTGATTGATGGCTTCCGTGGCGGTACGGGTGCGGCACCAAGGGTATTCCGGGATCATGTTGGTATACCCGTAGAAGCAGCAGTAGCAAGCGTTGATGCAAAACTCCGGCAGCAGGGAATAAGAAACCAGGTCTCCATTATCGCAAGTGGCGGGATCCGTGAAAGTGCGGATGTGGCAAAGATCATCTGCCTTGGGGCTGACGCTGTGTATATCGGTACTTCCGCTCTCGTTGCCATGGGATGCCGTGTATGCGGTACCTGCTACCGGGGGCAGTGTGCATGGGGCATCGCCACGCAGAAACCGGAACTTACAAAGAGGCTGGATCCTGACGTAGAGTCTGTGCATGTCGAGAACCTGATCCATGGCTGGACACTTGAACTTGCCGAACTGATGGGGGCTGCCGGCATCAACAGTATCGAGAGCCTGCGAGGAAACCGCGACCGGCTGCGTGGCTATATGCTTGACGAGGGGCTTCTGAACGTGCTTGATGTGAAGACCGTGGGGGCATGAGCATGAAAACAGTCCGTATTGATGCCAAAGATCTTCATTACACCCCCCTCAACCAGAAGATCCGGGCTGCTGTAGCTGATGGTGTAAAAGAGATCGTCATCGACCATGTCCTTGGCCAACGGTTTATTGCAGATGGATTGCGTGGCGATGATGTGACCATCACGGTTAATGGTGTGCCCGGTGGGGACCTTGCCATGTTTATGAGCGGTCCCACGATTATTGTTCATGGAAATGCTGACCACGCACCAGGTAACACCATGGACAAGGGAAAGGTCATCATACACGGAAGTGCCGGTGATGCAGTCGCCCACAGCATGCGGGGTGGTAAGGTGTACGTACGCGACAACATCGGTTACCGTGGTGGTATCCATATGAAGCGGTACCTGGAAAAGAACCCTATTCTTGTAGTCGGTGGCAGTGCCCGCGCTTTCCTCGGCGAATCGATGGCAGGTGGAATCATCATTGTCCTCGGGCTCAAAGGTGTCCATCCGGTTTCAGAACAGGGTGTGGGCAGCGGGATTCATGGGGGAGAGATCTTTGTCCGTGGTACCATTGACGATCTCTGTCTCGGAGGCGGAGCCAGACAGGCGCCGGTCACAGAAGAGCAGAAAGCTGTGATCCGCCCGATTATTGAGGATTTCGCCAAATCGTTCGGCATTGATGCAGCACCCCTGCTTGCATCGGATTACACGCGGATCGCTGCGACAAGCGCCAGGCCGTTTGCAAATAAATATACCTGGGAGTAAAATGATGGCAGCAAAAAGTTATCTTGATCTGAAGAGGGAAGTCTGGGATACTGGCAGATGTTCGGGTTGTGGTGCGTGTGTTGCAGTCTGCCCGGCTGATGCCCTCACCTTCGATGAGGGGGAGATGATTCTAAGCCCGAAGAGCGCAGGTTACTGCAAACAGGCAACAGACGATGTGATCTGTGGGGCATGCTACGATTCTTGTCCCCGTACTGGTGATCAGCCTGCCGATACGCTCGGGAAATACCTGGAACTTTTCACGGCAAAAGCTGCGTTTGAAGTTCCGCATCGGCAAAGTGGCGGAGCAGTCACATCTATCCTTGCCAATGCACTGGATGAAGGTTTAATCGACGCTGTTGTTACCATAAACGAGGATCGCTGGACTCTGAAGCCATCCTCTGTTGTTATCACGAAATCAGATGTGCTCGTGCAGCAGGCAGGCAGCAGGTACAGCTGGTGGATACCTCTCCTTGCAGCATTGAAAAATGCAGTAGTCAAACGTAAGCTCAGACGCATTGCGATTGTCGGAGTTCCTTGTGTAATGCAGGCAGTTGCCCGGATGCGAGATAGTGATAATGACCTGCTGAAACCCTACGCGAATGCAATCCGGCTTACTATCGGCCTTTTCTGCACAGAAACTTTTGATTATGCCCTGCTTATCCAGGGAAAACTTCACGGCCACTATAAGCTCGAACCTCACGAAATCAGGAAACTTGATGTGAAGGGAAAGCTCGAGGTATTAAAACAGGATGGCAGCACAATCATCGTGCCTCTGGCAGAACTGGAAACATGCGTAAGGAAAGGCTGCCGTATTTGTACCGACCTGACAGCGGTATGTTCAGATATCTCTGCCGGTGCGATCGGCAGCCCGTCCGGCTCGACCACGCTGATCGTCCGCACCTGTACGGGAAAAGGCTTCATTGACAGTGCAATAAGAAACCGAAAACTTGAGGTCAGATCGGATGTTGATACAGCAGCCATCGAGAAACTGGCGGCAGCAAAAATAAAGAAAAATTCTAAAAAATAATTTTCAGCCGGGAAATTTATTGGGATACTTGCGTTAAGATTCCCCCTCTCATGACATCTTCGGGGCACGGGGGGTTAAGGAATGTTTTCAGATTTTATTCGTTGATCCGCCTCTGGGGCGACAGGGGAGTCATCATAAATCTGATTTACCGTTACCAAACCCCGTTCATCTCTGAATACTACGATTTTCATGGTTCAGGTCCAAAACACTTCTTTCATACAGGTTTCCCATAAAAAATATAGTATTTTACGAGAGTCACCCGCCTCAGGGCCTCTCCGAGGCACGGCGGGTCAGGAGGTTTGTTTCGGATTTTTGGTTATTGATCCGCCGCGGGGGCGTCCCTTCGGGGGCGGCGGGGTCATCATAAATCTGATTCACCGTTACCAATCTCCGTTCATCTCTGAAAACTACGATTTTCATGGTTCAGGTTCGAACACTTCTTTCATACAGGTTTCCTATAAAAATTATTGTATTTTACGGGAGTCGCCCCGCCTCAGGGCCTCTCCGAGGCACAGCGGGCCAGGGATTTTCTTGAGAATTTCTCGTTCCAATACGCCACTGGGGCGTCTCTTCGGGTGTTGGGGGCGTTCATCTTAAATTTGAAAACTCAAAAAAAATAAAGATCCTCGTTTTATTTCTCCCGCAGTATCCTTGTAAGCGGTGAGCGACGGTCGAAGAATTCCGCAATGAACGGAGCAAACTCCTCCTGCCAGCATTCTGCACCCTCATGCAGTGTCCATCCCTTTTCCAGAGACTGCCGTATGTGTTTGCCCAGACTCACCGTCAGGAGAGCATCTGAAGAGAGAAGGCTCTTTGCGGTCTGGTATTCCCTGTTGACCTCCATTTCGTACCGCCCATCTTCAATAAAAGGTCCTGACAGATGCTCGGCAAGGTGCTTTTTGCGGAACTTGTCGGCATTTTCCCGGTTCCAGATCGGGGGGCCATGATGCTGTCGCAGTGCCGGGAGCTCCCCTGTCAGCAATTCAAGGAGGAACATGCACTTGTCTGTCTGCATATCATAGGAAGCGTGATGGACCAGAAATCCGTTCCGTTCCAGAAATTCCCGGAGCGCAATGGCACTTCGTTTAAGCTGAGGCACAACAATCTCCGGAATGTACTGGGGTGTCGCGAAGGTGATGGCATAAACAAATGTCCTGCGCTGTGAGATAATGGCAGCAAGCTCCTTTTTCAGGATGCAACGCTCCATCGGATGAGCAAAAAATTCATAGACCGGGTTTTCATCATACCCCCGGGCAAGCTCCACAAATCCTGCCATGCGATCGAGGGATACTGCTGCTGCAACATTGCGTTTTGGATCGACCGGGTCGATCACCACCAGGGGCTCATCAAATTTTTTTGTTGCATGTTTTTCAATATCGATAACCAGACCGGGGCGCCAGCCTGCAGCTGCCCTGATGAGAGGGGTGAATCCTCCGTAATGGAGTATAAGCAGCTCGCACAGGTAGCCTGAGAAGCCTTCCGTCATCTGGTCTGACCCGTAGATCCCACCCGCCTTGGTAAATTGTTTGAGCAGGAGGACATCATCAATTAACCCGTTGATCCGGCTGGTGATATACCGGGTATGAAACGGTGTGCGATCCACTGCGCTCTGTATGCGGGTCGCGCTGTCAACGTGATAACAGGGAACAAGATCTACATCCACGTCGTCGATGGTTGCATTGATATACGGATGCTCGGCATATTTTTCATGGAACCGGTCGGTAAACGCTCCTGCAATGCTGCGAGCGAGCGACAAGCCCTCCTCTTCAAGCTGTTCGCGGGAGAGGAGCGGATCAAAAAGCATGAAAATATCGAGATCGCGGTCGCCTTTCACCCAGGTGTGACGGGCGATGGAACCGACTACCATCGCTTCTGCCCTGCCACTCTGGGCGATTGCTGCCAGCAGGCGCTTTGCCAGACCCCAGACATGTTCCTGTTCCTGTCGGGTCGGTCGGAGATCCAGAAGAACGGTCTCTTCCAGCGGCAGCCTGGTTACCAATTCAGCACCTCGAGGTCTTCATAGACCGGCCCCTGAGGCAGCAGCGTACTTTTCTTGAGCACCATACCATGGACTATGCAACTGCCGTATCCAGTTCTGCTCAGGTCTTTGAGCACGGAAAAGAGTGACGGGTCCGGAGATTTTACCCGGGCAACGGTTGCGTGGGGAGTAAACCTGCGGGTCTCCCGTGAAAATCCAAGCGGAGCAAGTGCATCCTCAATCAGCGTGAAGACTTTCTCCCCCTCCCCCTCGTCATCAATGGCGCACCAGACTGTATGCGGGCGCCGGGGATTATTTACGGTTACCATTCCGGCTGTAACAGGAAAGGGAAGGAAGGTGATTTTTTTCAGGGCTTCAATAACTTGTGGAAGGTTCTTCTCATCGACCTCACCGAGAAACTTTGCCGTTATATGAATATTCTTCGGCTCCACAAATGTGAGACGTGCCCGGCACCTGCTGAGCGTCTGCTGGGCCGTGGCGAGCTGGTCTTTGATCTCATCTGAAAGCTCCAGTGCAATAAACACCCTGACCATTAGGGTACTATTATTTCATACCACTACTAATGGTAATCGATTGCCGGAGTGCTTGGGCTCAGGAGCATAAACCAAGTTTTTTTTACGGGCAATTCCAAATTCATAGATGACAGACCTGAGGGTGTTTTTGTGCCGGAAAAATTGCAGTTGATTGTGTATACACTTGAGCATTGTCCGAATTGTGACATTCTGAAAGGATTTTTAAAAAAAGGAGGGTATAAATTCATTGAACAGGACCTCTCAACTGCGGAGTCGCTTACCGAGCTGCGAATGAACGGAGTCTTTGTTAATGAAGCTCCGGTCTTACAAAACAGTTCAGATTTTTATACCTCTGCAGACATTTTTCCCCACGGCGAGCTGGATGCAGAACACTTATCAAGGCTTATTTCAGGTGAATGAATGGCGCGGCGGGAGACAAAACAACTGACATTTGACGGAATTACCGTTCCTGTCCTCCCCTTCGTCCGTACATCTGACGGGCATATCATCGAATGGAATCGCGATCGTATTGTCAGCCAGATCGTTCAGGAAACAAAGCTGGTCGAGACCTTCTATGGCTATGAAGGGGCTGACGAACTGACCGCCCAGGATATTGCCCTGGAGGTTGAAAACCGCATCAAGAACATGGGTCTGAAATCACTTTCCGGTCCACTCATCCGTGAGATTGTCAACATCACGCTGCTTGAGAGAGGTATGATACAGTACCGCAATGTCTCCACCCGTGTCGGTACTCCGGTGTATGATGCACACCAGATCGATGTCGGGAGGGGATTTGAAGCACACGACAACGCAAACCTCCAGGAAAATGCCGAGACTTCCCATAAGAAGAAAGCAGACAAGATCTCAAAGGAACAATATCTGCTCCAGCTCCCACCCGACCTCGCCGATCATCACCTGTCCGGCGAGATGCACATACACGACCTCGAGTATTTTGGTACGCGCCCGTTCTGCCAGGACTGGGACCTGCGCTATTTCTTCTATTATGGCCTGATGCCTGACGGCAATGGTACAAAGGCTTCGGTGGCTGGTCCTGCGAAGCGTCCGGAGGTTGCAATTCTCCATGCGGTAAAAGCACTCGGATCCGCCCAGACAAATTTTGCCGGTGGGCAGGGTTATTACAATTTCCTCACCTTCCTGGCGCCTTATATGGAGGGGATGGGGTATAACGAGATCAAACAGAACATGCAGATGTTTGTCTATGAAATGACCCAGATGATGGTAGCCCGTGGAGGTCAGCTCGTCTTCTCCTCAATCCAGCTCTCACCGGGTGTACCGACTCTCTGGCAGGACAAGCCATGCATTTTTAAAGGAAAGATCTGGGACGGCAAATCAGCTCCTCTTCGCACGTATGGTGAGTTCGAGCGTGAGGTGCGATTGCTCTTCAAAGCCCTCATGGAAGTGATGCTTGAGGGAGATTACTGGGGCAAACCCTTCAACTTCCCAAAGCCCGAGATCTCCATCGAACCGGATTTCATGAATGAACGTGAAGAGTTCAACGCAAAAAACCCGGACCTCCCAACGTTCCAGGAATTATACCTGATGACCTTCGAACTCGCTTCGAAGTTCGGAACACCCTATTATGATAACCAGCTTCCCGCGTACCGCGGAGCCGGCAAGGGGATTTCCTGTTACCAGTGCTGTGCATATCAGTTTTCCACAGTGGCAGACAAGGATTCGGATTTTGATAAGAAGATGTATTTTGAGGATGGCAGGCATTTCTCGATGGGATCCTGGCAGGTTGTTTCCGTGAACTGCCCCCGTGCGGCATATAATGCTGAAGGAGATGATACCCGTCTTTTTGC
>DATEXZ010000128.1:0-2567 GCA_035256445.1 Methanoregula sp. | reverse complement strand
TTGATCTCCATTTTTGGCATGACAATCTTGCCACCGAGCTTCTCTGCCTTTGCGATGATCTTGTCAACATCTTCCACCATCACGTACGGCATAAAGGGAGTCCCGGGCATCTGCCGTTTGTACATTCCCCCCATGTTCAGGGTTTTTTCCTGTGGCTCACCCGTGATTATATCCTGGTACTCCATGGTTTTCATGTCTGCACCGGGAGTCTTCGTCGGCTCGATTTTCCATCCGAATAAGGAATGATAGAATTTCTTTGCACGCCCGACGTTGTCAGAGGGCACCTCGAAATACGCAATGTTTGCCATGAGGGCATGATGAATCAGGACGAATATATTATTATTGATAGTGGCAATTTTTTTGGTCCTGCGGATAAGTAAAAATTTTTCATGACGTAAAAATGGTATTGAGGGCAAAGCATTCGTCTTCTTCCCGTTATCTTCACCCCGCTTACCACGTCTTGTATATTACTGGTGCGACACATAACTGATCCGGAGCATCTCCGTACATGATTGTCATCGGTATCGACCCCGGGCTAGCGCGAATGGGATATGGCGTCCTCGAGGTTACCGGAGGGGAGATTCGTGCTGTCTGTTATGGATGCCTGGAAACATCCGGCAGGGATCTTCGGACTTCAGAAAGGATATTAAAAATATATACTGAAGTCGGGACACTTCTTGAAAAGTACCAGCCAGCATATCTCTCTCTTGAAAAATTATTCTTTACCAGGAACATCTCTTCAGCCATGGGTGTAAGTGAAGTACGCGGGGTGATCCTTCTTGCTGCCGAACAGCGGAATATCCCCGTTGCAGAATACACCCCGAACCAGGTCAAACAGGCGATTACCGGATCCGGACGGGCCGACAAGCGTCAGATGCAGGAGATGATCAAACGCCTGCTCCGGTTGAAGGAAATTCCTACCCCGGATGATGCTGCTGATGCCCTTTCGATTGCCTTATGTCATATCCATATCATGAGATAATCTGAACATGATTACCATTATCCAGATAAGAGAATGGTGATAACCAAGTGAAGTCATATCATGAGATAATACAATGATTGCACATCTTCATGGTGAACCGGTTCTGGCGGGTGACAAATGGGTAGTGATCGATGTCGGGGGTATCGGGTACCAGGTATATGTTACCCAGCCGGCTCTCCAGTTGCTGGCGCATACAAAGGAACCTGTCAGACTCTTCACGTATATGTCAGTCCGCGAGGATGCGATCACCCTATATGGCTTCATGCACCAGAGCGAACTGGAGATGTTCAGGATACTGATCGGGGTTTCCGGGATCGGACCCCAGACCGCCCTTAACCTTCTCTCCCAGATTGGGATTGAAGAGTTTGCGATGGCGATTTTGAATGAAGATGAGAAATCTCTCACCCGGATCTCCGGCATTGGTGCCAAAAGTGCAAAACGGCTGATCCTTGAACTCCGGGACAAAATGAAGAAAGTAAGCCAGACGATGGTTTCAGGATATACAGGCAGAGCTGCTCCTGCAGTTCACGACGCAGTAAGCGCACTGGTCTCGCTCGGGTTTGCAGAAAAGGAGTCGCGGGATGCTGTCAACGATGCAGCACTCGCGCTGAAATCCCCTACCGTTCAGGATCTCATCAAGGCCGCACTTGTAAAAATGAAGGACAGGTAAAAGGACCATGACCGAGAGGATTATCTCGCCGGAACCACTCACGGAGGAAGGGGATGACCTGACCATCCGCCCGGCGCGTCTGGATGAATTTGTCGGGCAGGTACAGGTAAAAGACGCCCTGAACATTGCGATCGAGGCAGCACAAAAACGCGGCGAACCTCTCGACCACATCCTGTTCTCCGGGCCTCCGGGACTTGGTAAGACGACGCTTGCTCATATCATCGCCCGTGAAATGGGTGCTGATATCCGTGCGACAACCGGCCCGGTACTGGAAAAGCCGGGGGATATTGCCGCCCTCCTCACCCCGCTGAAACGGGGCGACATCCTGTTTATCGATGAAATCCACCGGATAAACCCGGTCGTCGAAGAAGTCCTGTATCCGGCAATGGAGGATTTTTTCATTGATGTAATGATTGGTGAAGGCCCGAGCGCCCGCTCGATCAAGCTGAATCTCGAACAGTTTACCCTTATCGGGGCAACCACAAAACAAGGTCTCTTAAGTGCCCCGTTCAGGGATCGTTTCGGTATTATCTCACGGCTCGACCTGTATGCGCCTGGCGATCTGGTGAGGATAGTCATACGGAGTGCCTCCATCCTGAAGATACCGATAACTGCCGATGGAGCAGAGGAGATCGCAAAACGGAGCCGGGGCACACCTCGGATTGTTAACCGGCTGCTGCGGAGGGTGAGAGATTATGCTGTGGTCAAAGGGGATGGTACAATAACGCGTGAGATTACCTCACGTGCGCTTTCCATGATGCAGATCGACGAGCTCGGCCTTGACGAACTTGACCGTAGGATTCTCTCGGTCATAGCCAGGGATTTTGATGGCGGTCCTGTCGGTGCCAAGACTATTGCAATCTCGGTAGGGGAAGAGGTGAGGACCATCGAGGATGTATATGAACCCTACCTTAT
>DATEXZ010000127.1:0-3133 GCA_035256445.1 Methanoregula sp. | reverse complement strand
CAGACGACCTTGAGCCCCAGTTCGTGCTCAACGTCGACAAGCTCTTCCCGGCCAAGCAGGCAGCACAGCTGAAGGCAGCAGTCGGCAAGTCGATGTGGCAGGCAGTGCACATCCCCACAACCGTCAGCAGGACGTGCGACGGCGGTACCACCTCACGGTGGTCTGCAATGCAGATCGGTATGTCCTTCATTGGTGCTTACAAGATGTGCGCCGGTGAGGCAGCAGTCGCTGACCTCGCATTCGCCGCAAAGCACGCCGGTGTTATCCAGATGGCAGATATCCTGCCCGCCCGTCGTGCACGTGGCCCGAACGAGCCAGGTGGCATCAAGTTCGGACACTTCTGCGACATGGTCCAGTCAGACCGCAAGTACCCCAACGACCCGGTAAAGAATGCCCTTGAGATCGTTGCAGCAGGTACGATGCTCTTCGACCAGATCTGGCTCGGATCCTACATGTCCGGTGGTGTCGGATTCACCCAGTATGCAACCGCTGCATACACCGACAACATCCTTGATGACTACACCGAGTACGGTATTGACTACGTCAAGAAGAAACACGGTGGCATCGCAAAGGCAAAGCCAACCCAGGAAGTTGTCAGCGACATCGCAACCGAGGTCAACCTCTACGGTATGGAGCAGTACGAGACCTACCCGACCGCCCTCGAGAGCCACTTCGGCGGATCCCAGCGTGCATCCGTCCTTGCAGCAGCATCAGGTATTTCCTGTGCAATGGCAACGGCAAACTCCAACGCCGGTCTGAATGGCTGGTACCTGTCGATGCTCATGCACAAGGAAGGCTGGTCACGTCTCGGCTTCTTCGGCTACGACCTGCAGGACCAGTGCGGTTCCGCAAACTCCATGTCAATCCGTCCAGATGAGGGATTACTCGGAGAACTCCGTGGACCGAACTACCCGAACTACGCAATGAACGTCGGTCACCAGGGAGAATACGCCGCAATCGCGGGCTCTGCCCACATTGCACGCGGAGATGCATGGACCCTATCCCCACTGATGAAGATCACGTTCGCGGACCCGTCGCTGAAGTTCGACTTCTCCGAAATCCGCCGCGAGTTCGCAAAGGGTGCAATCCGCGAGTTCATGCCCGCTGGAGAGCGCTCATTGATCATACCCGCAAGGTAAGATCTCATCAAACACTTTTTTTTTAATCGGGATTGAATACTGGATCCGTTGCTGGTCCAAACCTGGATTGCCTAGTTGGTTTTTAGGTGATAACAGCCCAAGTATGCACCACAAATTTTCTGGATAATCAGGTTTGGTATAATACGATCGTTTAAATGATTTATGCGCATATGAGTAAATATCGTATTGTTTTCAGTACGAATGGTGACAGAATGACAGAACCAACTATACCAGAACTCGACGACGAAACTGATGATTTCCCGATCCATACCTGTGCATGCGGTGAGCAGCACCGGCACCGCCCGGGCAGTCCCAGTAACCGCGAAGTCTGCACGTCCCCGAAAAAGAACACCGATGCCTGCTGCTGTGGATCAGCAAATAGCCCGCAGGGAAATAATCACCGCTGTGGCCAGGGCCGGTCACACGAGTGATTTTTTTTATCTGACACTTTCAATAAAGGGAGTAAGATCTGATGGGCCGTCATCCCGAAGTTCCCGACCTGTTGGAGGAATATATGAAATCATCAGGAACGCAGGAATGCTGGGTTAATGTGAGGGAACTCCGCAGCTATTTTGATCTCGATGATTTAGCAGGACCGGCTATCTCGGGCTTTTTGCAAAGAATACATACGGGCACTTTTTTTCTTTTCGGAATAAAGTAGGAAGAAATAGAGAAATTCCGTGAGGCAACGCCACCTTACAGGATTATGAGAAAATATCTCGTGCAGGAGCGGCCGGTGCCAAAACATCCTCATAGCAATACTACCATGCAGTATATTGAACAGAACCGATAATCCTGTTATACTATTCCGGATAAAAAGCATTTAGGGAGCATGTGATGGCAACAGAGAAAAAAAATGACACGAACGTATGCCCCCGGCGGGGCAGACCCCGTCTGCGGCGGATCATCAACAGCACGTCAGAATCGCGGTGCTACAAGCCCTGCTGCTGCCCGGAAGAGGAGGGGGAGGGGGTATCGCTCCAGCCTGAAGAGATTGAGCTGATTCGGCTTATCGATCTTGATGGGCTCGAACAGGAAGAAGCTGCCGAGAAACTCGGGGTTTCGCGCAAAACCGCGTGGCGCGACCTGCACGAGGCTCGCCGTAAGATAGCCGATGCTCTGGTGAATGGCAAAGGAATCCAGATGAGCGGCTGCCGGAAAGCAGCGGAAGGTCGCTGCCCGAAGTGCCCTAAGCAGGATTAACCCGGCGATTTTCATTCCTGTCCCGGACCCTTCTTTTGTGACGGTTCAATTATCATAAAGTTTTCTTGTTCATATCATCGTTCCCAAAACGGGTGGCAAGAGCAACGATATGGGCAACGAATCGCAGAAAGTCCCAGGATCATGGTGACGGGCATTCCGGCAGAGATGTTCATGAGATTGCAGCAGCACCCTGTTTCAAAATAATTATTTCCGGGCACGGGAATCTCGCAGAGGTAGCTTCCTGGTGTGCCGTCACCGCAACTTATCCGGGAGATGCACGCTGGAAAACCCCACCGCGTACGTTTTTAGTAGGATCCCAATCCTTAAATCTTTATGCTCATATGCGTAATAATTGCCTGCGAAAGCAATGAGGAATCAATATGCCCAACTTTGATGGAATCGGCCCACTAAAACGGGGCAGGGTAATCGGTCACGGACTCAGACCCTGCTGCCAGCGTGAAACGGGGGGGGAACGCCAGTCATGCGATGCAGAACTAAAGGTCCAGAAAGAAAACAGGGCGGACTAATCGTGCGGAGTGAATAACGACATGCCCCAGCCATTCATCACCGTAAACGACCTGCGCATGGAGTTTGACGGTACTAAGGTGCTAAACAATATATCGTTCGAGATCCCTGAAGGTGAGATTGTGGGTGTTATCGGCAGGAGCGGGGCAGGCAAGAGTGTCCTGATGCACCTGCTCCGGGGGGTTGAGCAACCGCCAACCCAAGGGTCGATTATCTATCATATGTCAGCCTGCGATCGCTGCACCTACATGGATGTACAAAGCCGG
>DATEXZ010000126.1:0-2737 GCA_035256445.1 Methanoregula sp. | reverse complement strand
CCTGGGGGCAGGGGCGAAAGCCCCGGGAACATCTTCACACTGAAAAACAAGGGAAATTCTTTCAATTCCATGACCGGATTAGGTTGCGATTGGTTTCTAAAGAATAATTCAAACACCAGTCATGATCGTCCCCCTGTCCATCAGGAGACAGGAGTTTCTGAATCCACGCTTTTCCACGTTTCATCAGGATTTTTGGGTCTGTAAAAAATCCCGATCTTACATGAGTAACGGATATTCAGATTGCCACGGATTTCAATGGATATCATTTCGGGGGATGCCACAGTGGAAGGGGCAAATCCCCCCGTGAACGTTATTTAATATGATTTCCCATGAAAATTCCACAATTACAGTAATTTCAGGAGATGCCAGTCACGTTGCGATGACCTGCGCCGCCCCAAAAAGGGACGCCCCCGCGGCGCTTCAATTACCTGAAAACTCCGACCCTGGCTCTCAAGAGCCTGCTGCGAATGCCAGTCGTACCTTCACAATTTTTCATGGTTTGGGTGCGAACCATTCCCGTTCATGCCCGTTTCAACAGAACCGAACCTTTTTTTCTATTTTTCCGGAGTTATTTGTCCGAACCTGAATTTCCCCTTCGGGATGAGGATCTCAAATTTCGCGCCTTTTCCGGGTTCGCCGGTTTCAGTTACCGTGATTCCGGTATTTCCGAGTATCTCACGGATAAGGAACAGACCAAAGCCGGTGCCCTCGCCACAACCGAATTCAAATATCTTCGTTTTTTTATCAAAGGGAATCCCGGTACCGTTGTCCTCAACGATCAGGATCAGGGATTCTCCAGATAACCGGGTAGAGAGTCTGACTTTTGTGAGCTGATGACCACCATGATGTAATGCGTTCATAAGAAGATTGTAAAATACCCGGGGGAGGAGAGGATCTGCGTATAATTCGATGTCTGCCGTTTCCAGACTGAACGCAATATTGTTTGCAGGTAACAGCCTGACCACGTCATTCCATATCTTTCTGACTGACTGCCATTTCGGAGATGTCGTCCCCAGGTCCTGGAGTGATTTGCCAAATGCCATCTGCTTCTGGATAGACTCGATAGATTCAATCGTTTTATCAAAAAACATCTGCATTTCTTCATGAGTTGTCCTGAGCTGTGCACGTTCGAGATAATTCATGATTACTGAGAGCTGGTCGAGGACATCCCGCCGGGTTATACTGAAAAGCAGGTCCATTTTCAGGTTATTGGTCTCTTTGGTTAAATCTTCGCCAATTCCGAGGATGTACTGCAGGATATTTTCTGAAGATAAAATCGGGACTATTATCATATGGATGATGCGCTGGTCCTGAAATTTGTTTGATATTTTCTTGTTACTTATCGAAATCTGGTTGAGGACTGCTTCCTTATCCTCCTTGTCAATGACTGATACCATCTCTGGTGAAAACAGCTCCCTGTCGGTCTTTCCAATTACTTCAGAAGCCTTCATCTCAAAAATTTGTTCGCTTGTCTTATTCCAGTAGAGGTATCTTCCGTCTTTTACGCTTTTCATAAAGACAGCCACGGGGAGCTGATCGATTATTTCCTTTCGCAGAATGTCTCCTTCCTTAACCTGCCTGAGGGCCAGTTTAAGCGAATCAACCATCATGTTGGTACTGTTTTCGAGGATGGCGAACTCACTGCTCTGTGTTGTACCGATCCGGTGTTCAAGATCGCCATGTGCAATGGTATTCACATCCCCGACAATCTTTTTGATAGGACGGGTAATGCGACGTGAAAATTCATATGCAAGAACACATCCGAGGACAATTGCAGCGATGCCGGTAACGATATGGAAAAGGATAAGGCGGTTCAGGGCGTCATTGATTAATTTCAGGTTATAGGTGATCGCGACAACCCTGCTCGGATCCGACCCGTACTTATCAACTTTTAAATCCACCATAAGATATCGTGTAGTCCGCTGGTGGTCCCGGTCCTGTAATTCAAGCGTGGCGCGATTTTTCAGGACCTCCGTAACATGCCCCAGTACTGTTTCATCAGGAAGACTGTTGTTATCAAGGCGCCTTCCCATTGAGTTAAAAATCGTGAAATCTTCCACGTACGGGTTAACCGAAACGATCCTCCGGATATTTTCCTTGTCATCCAGCTTCTGGTTTAATTCTTCGAGTATGGTGCTTGAATAACCGAGTTCAAGGATGAACCGGTGATCAGGAGTTGGCATATATGCATATTTCAGGAGCCGACCGGCCCCAAGTCTTTCACGAACAATGCGGTCGGGGAAAAAACCTTCAGAAAGGCGGATTTTTGTCAGATAGTCATAAAAATACGGGACCTGCCTGAAGTCCGTCCCAAGTTCCTGTGCGTATGTTGTTGAAACAATTACACCGGACTCGTTGATTATATAAATATCATAATGTTCTCCAAGGTTTCTTTTGACCTTCGCAAGGTCCATCTCATCGGGCTCGCCCCGGGAGCGGTTATATTCAAGGAGGACCGAACCCAGTCCCTCCTTCATCTGGTCATTGAGGGTTTCGTCGTATACATTCCAGGTAATCTCCTTAAGGCGCATTGCCTCGATAATATTTTGTTCGGTCTGTACCTGGAGCAGGCTGGATTCATGTTCGAAATTGTTTTTTGTATAAAAATAGCTATTCAGGGAAATGAATCCGACAATACAGATGATAAGAAGGATCATGGAGAGAAGAAGAGTGAACGAGATGGATCGGATTTTTCGCGGTGGATCTTTCACGGTCATAGTGCTCTGTTCCAGATCAT
>DATEXZ010000125.1:0-6016 GCA_035256445.1 Methanoregula sp. | reverse complement strand
ATGCGACAGGCGGCCGGCGTCGAAGACTATTCCCTGGGTCTGGACAGCAAGCCTGCTCCACGAGACCTGTACTACTGCCAGGTCTGTCGCGGGATTCCCCTGCTGGCTGCCAATGATGCCCGAGTTTATATCGTCAAAGACATGTCTGAGCCGCTGCTGGTTTTCCATTAAGTTGTCGACAAGCACCTTTTGTTCCGGTGTGTCCACGGCAAGAGCCGAGAGATCCGAAGCAAGAACCGAATACTTTGATTCCCACCGTTCTGCCTGCTGGCTTTCGCGGTACAGGATATAGTCGCTTGAGAGGTAGCTCAGCTCGTTTGCTTCTATCTCGATGGTTTTTGCCAGCTCTTCCTGTTTGTTCAGCCGGTCCACCTGCTGGTTTGTGACGATAACTGATCCAATGATGATGAGCAGGGCTATAACGAAAATCGCAACAGAGAGTGCAAGCCGGGTCTTAATCTTCATAATTCACCAGACCGATTTTCACTGATTCCGGATTTACTGTCATTCTGCTTTTCATATCAGGAGATGCGGATGTTTCTGATACTCCTCCTCCATGCCTGATTCCGGTCTCCATGACAGCTCATTTCACCGTATGATCTTCACCGAACCTGGTTTTACCTTATCAAGTCCGTCTGTGTAAAGGTAGTTCCGGAAATCCGGGATCGCCGTTGCATTCGTCAGATTGTTCCTGATCATCCAGCGTGCTTCATCCTCCATCGCAAGAATAAGTGACTGGTCGAGCGTGAGGGAGAACTGGTTCTGTTTCCAGACCATATTCACATACCCGGCGTCGAGGTCCAGCCATTTCTGCACTATGGCCCGTGCTTCGGATGGATGAGCGTTGATGTACTCCTCGGCCTGTGCCAGCGACCTGATGAAGCTCTCAGCCTTTTCAGGATGCGTTGATAACCACTCGTCCGTGGAAATTACCAGCCCGAAAAGAGGCTGGCTGCTCTGAATGGGCAAGACAACAGCATTATCGCCTAATTGATCCCGGGCTGAATTCACGTAAGGCTGGGCGGTCGCGATCGCATCGATATCCCCCTTCACAACATCATCTACCCACGCCGAAGGTGTTCTGACGTCAACGAGTGTTATGTCCCGTATGGTCATGCCATTCAGCATCAGAAATCTCCCGAGATGGAATTCTGCTATTGTTCCAATCGTTGTCCCGATCCTTTTCCCTTCAAGATCAGACGCGATCACGATCCCGCGGTCCCTCCGCGCCACAAGATAGATGAAATCGCCCTTGTCGATGTTTCCTATCGCACGGGCTCTTGTATTCTCGAACGCTTTCCTGACGAGGGGAAACTCGGATATCCCTATGGCGATATCCGCTTCACCATTGACTACTCCTTCAAGGGCAGCTGCCCCGGAATCGTACTTCCGCAGGGTTATGTTGAGGCCGTTCTTCCCGAAGAACTGCTGATCTTCTGCAATCCAGAAGAGTGCTGTTGATTCAAAAGGTGAATACGCGACCGTAATCGATTCCATCGAGTCTTCTGTGTTTTTCTGCGAGTCAAGGAAAAGCCATCCACCAAGTCCCGCGATCACTACAATGGCGATGACGACCATTGCAGCGGGGTTAGTGTTATTCATGGTTATTCTCACCTGTGAGGATGAGAGATCCAAGCTCCTGTTGCTTGAAAAATTCCCTGTTCCGGTCGAGATGGAGAAGCGGCTGGATAGTTTTCAGCCGCACGCATGAACATACGAGGCCGAACAGGTTATGCGAGACTGGATTTTCAGCAGCTGGGCGGGGCAGGGATGATGCCATCATTGTACACAACAATCCGTAATGGGAAGTATTATCCGGCTGGGGTGAATATACGTTGCGATGTTATCTTCCCTGCAGGGTGCCAGGTGACGCTTGTGCTTTTCTGAAAAGGAGCAGAATATCAGGATTCCGCTATCCTTATATTATATTCCGACCAGACTTCGCAGGAAGGCCTGACCTTCTGGCGTGGTAAACAGGAGGAGATCCTGATCGACCGTAACCGCACTCCGCTCTGCCACAACATGCTCTTGGGTAATTGGGTTAAAACCTTCTTTTAGCGTGATTTTCTTATAGACCAGTACGCCACGACGCTGCCAGGCAGGGGTGGTGGCAAGATTGAAATCCCGCACATGCATCATCTCGTGGAGGTCTTTGGCCGGGAGTCCTTTGAGCTGTTCCGCGGCTTTTTTAGCACTCATTCCTTCCTCAATCAGCGCCTGCTGGCAGTAGCCATTCAGGTGATTGCGCCATGCCTCGTTCTGGCGGCTGGCGAGGTACTCGATGGCAAATTCCGGTGTGGAGGGGATGACCCGTGCATCGAATGACAACGGATACGACATCCCCAGTGCAAACGTGAGGGCACTCGATGCGAAGGATGCAGTGACTGAATCTATTTTTTCCACCCGGCCATTGAAAGGGAGTTTTACAAAATAAAGGCTGATCTCGTCCGAGAAGGTGAAAGCAAACTCCGGGTTGAGCCCGCTGTCAGCGACGAGTGCTGTGCATACCTGCACCATCGCGTCCTTAAACCGTTCGTCAAACGGTTTTTTCAGGGATAACTTCTCAGCAAGGCCGTGAAAGGCACGCCCGTCAAGCCTGACAAAAACAGGGGGGATGGCAGTAATCGTTGAAAATACTTCCCGGTTTTCCATATAAACGACCATGTGCGGGAATACATAAAATATAGGAAATCTTCCCGCAGCAGACTGCCAGCTGATTTACTCTTCTGCACTGGTGGCGCCCGTGAAGGCACCCGGCAGGTGGCGGATCAGGACAATGTCGTCAATTGCGCTGATGATACGGAACGGGATCTTGAGGCCCCGGTAATTCTTGAGCTCAAAGAGCTGGTCGTTGACCTTGCCGACTACTATCGAATCTATCTTCTTCTGATCCACATCAATGAGAACATCTTCGACTTCGCCGATAAACATGCCCTTGTCCGTATAGATCTGAAGCCCGAACATCTCCGTAATCTGGGTTTCCATCGTTATCAGATGAAAGTATATACTTAAGAGTTAAAAAGATAATCCTTTGTTATGGACGGGTCTTTTCGGATCGGGCGCATTTTTGGAATTCCAATCCTGATCCATTATACATTTATCCTGGTCATTCCCCTGTTTGCCTGGATTATCGGGAGCCAGATCGCGCTCACGGCCGGTATGCTCAACGAGATCTTCCAGGTACCGGTGGACACTACCCTTATCAGCGCCGGCTATGTTCCCTATCTGCTCGGCACCATCGTCGCCCTCGGTCTTTTTGGAGGTGTGCTCGTGCACGAACTCGCCCACTCGCTGGTTGCCCGGCATAAAGGGATCCGGATCAATAGTATTACCCTCATGATCTTCGGCGGCATTGCATCCATGGAGGAGGGAGTGCCGGACCCGAAAGCCGAACTGCCAATGGCGCTCGTCGGGCCGCTTACAAGCCTGGTTGTCGGCCTGATCTGCAGCGGGCTTGTGTATGCAGTACCCGCCGTTACAACGAACCCCCCGATCGCTGGTGTATTGATCTTTGTTTTCGGGTACCTGGGCGTCCTCAATGTTATTCTCTTTGCCTTCAACCTGTTACCTGCATTTCCCATGGACGGGGGGCGGGTGCTGCGTGCATGGCTCGCAAAAAGAATGCCACTTCATCGTGCGACAAAAATCGCGGCTGACATCGGAAAGGGTTTTGCCATCGTATTTGGCCTGATCGGCCTCTTTTTCTTCTCCCCCTTCCTGATCCTGATCGCGCTCTTCATTTATATCGGCGCAAGCATGGAGTCCACAGCGGTGAAGTACAGTTACCTGTTACAGAATGTCACCGTCGGAGACATGATGAGCAGCCCGGTAACGACAGTACCACCAACGCTCCCGGTGAGCCAGGTGATCACCATGATGTACTCGAGTAAGCATCTTGGATTTCCTGTCGTCGAGCGGGATACCCTGATCGGCATGGTAACACTCGCTGATGTAAACCGAACGTCTTCGATTGATCGTGAGGCAATGCAAGTGCGGGACATCATGACCCATGATCCGGTTATCCTGCCACCAAACGCACCGGTTATGGAAGCTCTCAAAATCATGTCTGCCCGCAACTTTGGCAGGATCCCGATTGTCCAGGACGGGAAGATTCTCGGGATTGTCACCCGGACGGATATCATCAAGGTGACCGAGTTAAAACAGATCTAGAACTTCAGCAGGGAGTCCAGCACCGATGTCCCTGCTATATTCCGGTAGGCCTCGAGCGTGGTAAACGGGCGCCTGGCGATAACAGCGGCCACTTTTTTCTTCCCGACGCCCGGCAGCCATTTTATCGCAGCTGCGGGGAGCGTGTTGATCTCGACGGGCACCGGTAATGCTGTCACCGACCGCATACCCCAGTCAACGATGACCGCATCAATCAGACTCCGCTTTTCAAGACAGGCTGGAATCCCGACAAGAATCGGGTAGGATCCCAGCTGCCTCCCGAATGAAAGTGGCCCGGAGACCTCGATCCGTATATCGCGAAGCACTGTGCCAATGGGATAGACCCGCCGGAGCATGGGCAGGTCGAAATTCTGCCGCACAAATTCCTTGAACACCCTGAACCGGCGATCGTATTTGCCGAGAGTATTATGGGTGTAGACGGGTGTCCCTTCAAAGGGCATGACCTGCCGGATATTTACCCGCCGTACCAGCAGCCCGGCATCGCGGACCCGCACAAGGAATTCTTCGTTGAGTGCATAGGTCTTCTCGGTCTCTCCGGCAAGACCACAGACAAAATTGAGCCCGGGAAGCAGCTCGGGTATGCCATCCTTCCGCAGGCCGCCTTCCTCATTCACAATCCGGATCGCCCGGAAGACCTCCTCTGGCAGGGCTTTGAGATTGTTTGCGGTAACAACCACAGGATCTGCAGTTTCCATGCCAAATGCGGCAACATCACCGGGAGTATGATACCGGATGATCGCCCGTAACGCCTCACGGCTCTCCTGTTCGTGTTTCGCGATTGTCGCAGGGTTCGTGTTGTCAATGTGCAGGGTTTTTAACCCGGGCGCTGCGGTGCGTATCGAAGCAAAGAGCTCCTCCAGGAGATCCGGGCGGGGTGCAGGGTACTCCCCGCCACCGGCACCATAGGCCAGGATGTCCGGCTGCCGGCCGACACGGAAGTGCCGTGCCCCATGAGTATGCAGGGCTGCAACTTCGCCAGCGATGCCCTCGATGCTGCGATAGGTCGGGGTCCCGTAAAACGGCTCGGTGCAAAAGGAACAGCCGCCTGATGCACCGTGGGGGCAGCCCCGTGCTGTCTCAAGTTCGCACATGACGTACGGGAAATCCGGGTGCTGCTCGATGATCCCGCTCCCTGCAATGCTCCATGGATCGGTACGGGTGTAATCGAGCGTTCCTGCCGGATCGCAGTCATTGAGCCAGTTATCAAGCGCAATTGCCGGTTCCCCGGTGAGGAGCGCGTCAAAACCGCTGATCAGCTGCCTGACGGCACGCTGCCCGCCCTCCGGGGAGTACCCAAAACCGATCGGCCCCCCGATCAATTTTTTTGGACCGTAGAGCATGTGCCCTACCTGTTCGATCTCATTGAGTGTCGCAGGTGTACCCCCGAGATACTTTCCCGGTACGGTAACTCCTGCGATCATGACCAGCAGGCCTGCAGCGTCCATCCTGCTGATGTGGTGCGGATCGTTCCGGAGCTGGTCAATGGTCAGGTACCGGACATTGAACCCGTGGGAGATCAGTGCGCCGGCAACAGTCCTGATATAGGGCGATATATACGGAGGGACCCCGAGACATGCAGGTTCGTCCACATAGCCGTCAAGGATATATGCTTCAGCAGGCATAGCCAATCGCAGCGAGAAGTCTCCGCGCCCAGAACAGTTTGCCCCGCTTCACCGGGTCTACATTTTTATCATCCAGGTCAAACCCGATAAGCGTGATATGCCCGGCACCGAGTTCGTCCGCAGCGAAAACTGCACGGTCACCATCAGAAAATCCACCGAAGTTGTACACATGCGGGAGCGGGGAGCTCTGGGTAGTACCGACGACC
>DATEXZ010000124.1:0-4331 GCA_035256445.1 Methanoregula sp. | reverse complement strand
GTTTGGACCAGGTGACTTATCGTATACATTTGGGAAGATCGGGGATGTGTATGTAACCGGGGACTGGAACTCTGATGGTAAGACCGAGATCGGAGTTGTACGGAATGGCAACATCTGGTATCTGGACGCATCCGGGAATGGGGCGTTCGGACCGGGTGACTTATCGTATACATTTGGGAAGATCGGGGATGTGTATGTAACCGGGGACTGGAGTTGATCTATTTTTTCAGGGTGAAATGCCGCTGAACCTTTACGCGGAGATACTTATCACCGCAATTTTCGACGTTACAAGGTCAACGGGGAATCGCTCTGGAATACTAATTATTACCACACGTGATTAGATGGACTATCACACATGTTAGGCTTAACTTTAACAATTTTCGTATCGTTACCGTTCAATATGGCAGCATCATTCCACAGGTCGGGCAATATCGCCACGGGGTTGCGTGCCACGAATGTACCTTGTCTTATGTCTGCTTGAAATGGCCGCTTCATAGCCCCATTTACTGTTCAGAAATTGCTTTGAAACATACTTCGTGAATATAAGGGATTTGAAGTAATCGGGCAATTATCCGCGCCCGGATTTTCGTGGTTTTGTGCATTTGGAGTTGTTTTCTAAAAAAAGAATTGTTAGATCGGAATTTATGCGCTGTTCATACAAAATACTCCATTAATGGAGTGTTTCTTCAAAAAACAAGAGAGAACAGGTAATCAGATAAAAAAAAAGGATTACGCTGCAGTCGGAGCACCTTTACCTTCCAGTGCTGCCTTGATCTGTGCCTGGAGCTGCTCGAACTTTCCCTGCATCATCTTCTCCTGTTTTTCCAGTGACTTGATGCGCAGCTCAAGCGTCTCAACCTTCTCGGCGAGTTTTGTATTGATTACGTCTTTTTTCTTCTGCATCATAACGGTACCGACGCTCATGTACATCACCGCATCTTCAGATGCATCACTGATCTCTTCCTGGGCACGTTTTGCTTCACGCACTGCCATCTCGTACTGGGCTTTTTGCGAAAGGATGGTCTGTAACTGCTGCTGTATCTGCTGGAGCATGCCCAACTGGTTCTGGACTTTTGGTGAAAGATTGTTCATGGTTATTTCTCCTGGTATTGTATCGGTTCCAATTGATAAAAAGGGTTATTCAAAAAATGGGTCTGGCGCAGGTATATCTCATATTTTTCAGTGTCAGTCGCATGAACATTCAACAAAAAAAGACTAGGTAATCTCCTGCATCTCATCGGCTACATTGACGAGCCGGAGGAACATATTCAGCGCTGCCCGCAGGGATGCGATATCCTGTGCCCGTATGGCGAGCACAAGCGTTTCCTCGCCTTCAAGCCAGCAACGGGTGTGCGAGCGGGGATTAACCTCATCGGAGAGTTCCGGACCCAGTGCAGCGAGTATGTTCCGGGCGCGGGATGTCGAAAACCGGAAGGTTGCCTCGTGAAGCGCCACAAAGATTGCCTCACACAGGAATAGGGTGAAAAAGATGATAAAATAAGGTGATATGCGGGCCGGATAAAATTTACCGGGCTTTCATCTCTTTGATAGCAGAGCCGCGTTCTTTGAAGAGAATACGGTGTCCGCAATACGGGCACCTGACGTTGACGTCGATCTCAACTTTCTGCTTGCACCGTGCGCATTTGTAGGTACTTGCCATATCCGGTCCAGATTATCCTTTCATCTGCTCAAGGGTCCGGTCAATCGCGCGCTGGGCTATCTTCATGGCAGGGGTCTGCGGCTGGTATGCCCCACCTGCAAATTTATAACCGCATTTCCGGCATTCCCAGATTCCGGTGCCCCTGCGCTGAACTGACTGCATATCGCATTTCGGACAGCGGTGGAGGGCCCCCGAAATTGCTTCAATATCGGCTACTCTCTTGCGCACAAATCTTCCATACCGACAGCCAAAACGTCCTGAACTGCCGGTTACTTTTCCTTTTGCTTTATTAGTCGATCTTGCCATAATGCATACCCACAGATCTGTCTTCTTTTATTTGTCCCCGGGACTAATATACTTGTTTGAGGATTTTTACCTGTCCTTCACCTTTTGAGAGTTTGTTGATAAGATCATAGAATTCACCCTGGATACCAGCGGGAATGCGAACGACGCAGACCCATGAACCGTCCTTTTGCCATTCATCCTTCTCCATGGTGGACCCGGCAGCGATATCCCCGTATGCTTTTGCAGCATAATCCGCAGGAATACGAATCGCCAGACGTAATTCTTCGAACCGTATAGGGAGAAGCGGTCGTAACGCCTTTACGGTTTCCTTGACCAGTTCATCAAGATGTTTGAAAGGATCGATATTCACCCTGGCCTCTTCCATTGCCATTTCTATCCTTTGCGGCGGGTGCGGGTGGCCGGTCTGCGGGTTTACGGCATTCCTGGAAATGAACGTTATAACCTGCCTGCGCTTTTCTTCGATCATATGTTTGCGCTGTTCGGCAGTAAGATGGATCTCTCCTTTTTCAATGATGCGACGGGCGACAGCATCAAAGGCAGTAGTATGAAAGACCTTTTCCAGGGATTCGTCAGATGCCCGTGTCCCCCGTGAGGCGTTGCTAAAGACGTTCAGGGCCGCAACCACGTCCTCAATATCGACTTTCTGGCCCTGCCTGACAAGGGCAGCCTGGTTCGGGTCTACGAAGATCTCAAACCTTTCCCCGAAACTCTCGAGACGGGCTACAACTGCCTTATCGAGTGGGATCATGACAGGTCACTGTTTGAATTGTCCGACAAACGAAGCTACTTCTTCTTTGCTCATTTTACGGAATACCGGGTTCTGACGACCGATGACACCGATTTCAACGGTATCAACATCAAACTTGCCTTCAGTGGCTGAATGGAGTGCCTTGAGACCGAGGAGGATTACATCTTTAATTTCTGATTCAGGATTATATTCCTCTTCAAAGACCTTCATCGCCGCAGGGCGCCCGATGCCGATACCTGTCGCTTTGTATTCCAGGAGGGTCCCTGAAGGATCTGTTTCGAAAAGACGGCACTCCCCGTCACTGACACCGGCGATTAGCAGCGCTGTCCCATAGGGGCGGATGCCCCCGTACTGGGTGAGGGTCTGCATATGGTCACAGAGTTTCTTTGCGAGTGCTTCAACTTCTATCGGTTCATCGTAGGACACGCGGTTTATCTGGCATTCTATTCTGGCCCGGTCAACAAGTGCCCGCGCATCTCCCACAAGGCCGGAGGATGCAACTCCGATATGCTCATCGATTTTAAAAATTTTTTCAATCGATGAAGCTTCGAGCAGCTTCGAGCTCACCCGTTTATCGACTATCAGGACAACTCCGTCTTTTGCCTTGATACCCACGGCAGTTGTCCCACGCTTTACTGCTTCGCGGGCGTACTCAACCTGGTAGAGCCTGCCATCGGGTGAAAAAACCGTGATAGCCCTGTCATATCCCATCTGATATTGTGGTTGCATTACAATTCCTCCAGATCTTCTCTTGTTAAGAACAATCGGTTTGTATTTTTAAATCCCTTTTCAATTACATCAACCTTCTGACCGGAACAATAGTGTACCTGGTACAGTTTTTCCCCGATCATATGTTCAGGCGGTGATACCGGTACGCTGTCGGGAATCTTCAGTCTCTGAATTCTTTCGCGCAGCGTATCGATTGTCCCCGAAGCCGTAATTATTCGCAGGGCAATGCTGCGGTCGCGACAGCATGTGATTGTAGAGAGGGCGATGGAGAGTTCCCGCTCTGTCCCCCGGCGGCACCTGATGATCACATACTGTTCATCGGACGCGATAACTGCCGGCGAAATGACCGCAGCCGTCACATCGCCCCAGAGCGAAGTGGTTGCATCACAGACTGCGAAATACAGGTCTTTTCGATCGATTATCTCCCCGGAAGGTTCGACGGAAACCAGGATATAACGACGTTTCTCGCGCAGTGTCGGAGGGCGGGTACCCATCAGACCACCCGTACTGCCGGGTCCGGAGAGGCGGTCACCGTATCGATCCCGGCAAACGCCCTTTCAACGTCAGGGGTATCCATGCCAATCAGGGAACAGATGCCGGATATCTCTCGGACTGAACGCATTTCGAGAACCGAACGGGCATATGAAGAGAGGGTAATCGGGAATTCGAACCGCCGCTCAAGCACCAGGATATCACGATACCGGTGAATTGCACGCTGACGGGTAACGCCTCTCCCGGATATAAGCAGGGACAAATCGATATCAACCGCGACCTGGTTATCAGCTGCCATCCTGGCAGCGACATGGTCAAACGCGGTTTTATCCGCGGACTGAATGCCTCTCAGGATATGGACACCCTTAACACCGATTGCCGCCCGGTTGAACCCGT
>DATEXZ010000123.1:0-3748 GCA_035256445.1 Methanoregula sp. | reverse complement strand
TTTTCCGTAAGCTTACGGTCGATGAGGCGAATGAACTGCGGAGATCCGGGGCAATTGGCGAGGGGATGATTCCCAAGGTGAATTCGGTGATTAAGGCCGTGGAAAACGGTGTCTGCTACGCCCATATCATTAATGGAAATGTAGAACACAACCTGATCCTTGAACTCTTTACCCGTGAAGGGGTAGGGACAATGATCTCCCGCAAATAATTTTTCAAAAATGTTACCTTATTTCATTATAATTCATTCAGGGTAGATTCCCTTCCCCAGAACATTCCCGCTGCCGGTCCTCGCTCATGGCGATAAGAATCTCAAATATTTTCTGGACTGCAACGGGATCGATCCTGCTCTCCACTGCCTGGTTAAAAACATCATCAAGAACTTCTGTTGTCCTCTGGTTATCATGGATTGGCATTCCATTATGGATCTTGACCCGGGCAATTTTTCCTGCAAGGGCCTGGCGTTGTGCGATGAGCCGGATAATGTGGGCATCCACCCTGTTGATCTCTTCGCGAATGGTTTCAATTGTCATAGGAGGTACATGATCAAGATTTTTAATAAACATAATCTTTGCATCCTCAACACTAAACAGATATTATATAAACGCCTATCTAATCTGGTGTTTTCATGCTTGAACGAATAAGCCGGCGGGAAGAGGCAGATTTATTTGTGGCATGGATGGCGATTTCGCTGTCCTTTGCCATTATTAAAATCGCACCATATGGGGTACTGGGACCGATAAATTCTGTGGATCCCCTGGTTGCCCTGATTTATTTTGGAATCTCCCTCCTGACTGTCGGGATCGGCTTTATACTTCATGAAATGGCACATAAATTTACCGCTATACGCTATGGATACTGGGCGGAATTCAGAAAAGACAATTCCATGCTCCTCGTTGCAGTTGCCCTTGCATCCCTTGTTGGATTTGTCTTTGCTGCACCGGGTGCAACGGTTATTTACAGCAATTCTGCTGATGGCAGGGGTTTAAGCCGGGAGCAGAATGGCAGGATTTCCGCAGCCGGACCACTTATCAACTTGCTGCTTTGCATTCCCTTTGCCATTCTGATTGGTATTGGAGTTACTATCTCAACTGGCGGAAGTAATCTTCTCTCTGTGATCGGAATCTTTGGTGTCCAGATCAATGCCATGATTGCTTCGTTCAATATGCTCCCGATCAGCATTCTTGATGGAAGAAAAGTCATGTCGTGGAATATCCCGGTCTTTGTCTTACTCATCCTCACCTCATTCGGGGTGCTCGTAGGCTCGTTTTACTTTTTCTGATCGGATCTGGTAATTTTTTCGTGAGAAAACAAGATAGAAATCTAGGATCCGGTTTTTAATTTCTCCAGTATCCCGACAATCCTCATCCCTTTGTCAAAAGCCTCTTTCAACGCAGTCGGGTGATTCCTGATCCCGCCAAACCGGTCCATGTCATTGGCAATTACATTATCGTAATACTCAAATCCCGTTGTGTTGAACAATGCAGTTATTACGGGGAAAGCCCCATCAAAAACATTTTCCCAGCCGAGGCCCGCAGTCGAAATAAAAATACCCTTGTGCCGTTTGATGTGATCATCGGAAAAGTAGAGAGTTTTTAATATGAACTTTCGGGCCCAGAGGTATTGCTGACGGTCAATAAATCCCTTAAGCTCAGCGGTGATTCCCATGGTATAGATAGGTGAGGCGACCGCGAGGCAGTCTGAAGCCAGTATTTTTTCATACAGGATGATCGCGTCATCGTTTACCACACACTCTCCGGTCTTATGGCAGGCATTGCATCCGCGGCATGGGGAATACTGCAGCGTTTTGAGTACTACTTTTTCAATAGTTGCTCCGGAAGCATGAGCCCCGTCCAGGAAACTGTCGAGAAGGGTTTCAGTATTGCCATGCCGGTGCGGGCTCCCTGAAATACCAAGAACTTTTATTTCCATACATCCTCATAAACCAAGGCGCTTTTTCAGCTCATGCACTGTTTCTTTGCCAAGATTTGCGGCATCTGCCTGTGCAGTCGGGTGGTGTTCGATTGCACCTTTTTCATCCACCCCATTAATCATCAGGTACCTGATATCTGCGTCCCGGATATCAATCACATGGTAAAAACATTTCACCGAGGGAATAGCAGCATCAAAGACATAATTCCAGTTCTGTCCGGCTGTTGAAAGGAAGACCCCAAGCCGCTTACCTTTCCGTTCGGGCGGCACAACCGGAAGCCTGAGGACATATTTCCTTGAACGGTATACCTGTGCCCTGTCAACGAGTGCCTTTACCTGCGCCGCGAGACCCATACAGTAGATCGGTGAGGAGAGGATAATACAGTCAGCCTCAATGATCTTGTCGTGGTAAACGTCCATCCCATCTCTTTGTACACATTTATTCAGTGTTTCGCAGGCATTACACCCACGGCAGGGATTAATATCTGCCTCGGTAAGGACAACTTTTTCAATCCTGATATCCTGATCTTCGCTCATTGACGCAAGAACCCAGTCAAGCAGTATTTCAGAATTCCCATGCCTGCGTGGACTTCCGGCAAACGCGAGGATTTTTATTGGCATAGAAGTTTTCTTGTAATGGCAACGCTAAAAAAGGTTGGTTTTTGATCCAATTCTGGAAAAAATGCAGTTTCAGATTTTTTAAGTTCAGATACCCGTCCGACAATCATATCCTACCGTAGATTTTCCCCCTATCCCGGCGGCTTTTTTGGCGAAACATAATCCTTATTGACTGCGCCACCTGTTTGCCGGGTTGATTACTTAAAAAAGTTGTTCGCCGGAATCACATCAGGGCATGATCTCATCGAGCTGTGCCTTACCGTACACATAGGCAGGCATGCCGGATAGCAGGAAGGTGACACGGAGTGCCTCTTCAATCTCTCCCTTGGTAACCCCGAGGTTCTTTGCACCGGCCAGCTGAGCATGGACTGCATGCTGATCGCGAAGGGCGGCCGCAATAGCAATGGCAATAAGTTTTTTTGTCTTTTTCGTCAGATTGCCGTCATCCCAGATATGCTGCTCGAATCTCATTACAAGATTGAACATCTCTGGCTCCTTCACTGTCAGTTCCTTGAAAAATTTCGGGACTTTTCCAATCTTCTTTTCAAGGTCTTTCAGGTCTTTTTCGGTATCCTTTTTTACCATACCTATGCACTCTCCAGAATCATCGGTTCACCGCAGCAGATCAGTTCGCCGCCACCGACTTCCTTAACAACCACAATATTTCCGCAGATATCGCATCTGAAAACTTGTCCCTCTTTTGATACATTTACCATGATTGACCTCCCGGTTGGTTAACAGGATTGTCCTGGGAAAACGCCAACATTTAATCGCTGAGGATTGATTCCAATGGCGTTTTACACCAGAGTTCATGAAGGCTATACGGTGCTCGAAAAGAAAAATAAAATATTACTGGTTACTCTTCCCACGTTTTGGCGGGTTTTTTGCGTCCTCCGGTGTCTTGATATCCGGACGGATATGCGTCATCGGGAAGCACTGGTATTCTTCACAGGCACATGCCGGACATTTCCTGAGATCCTGTTCACTTTTGTCAAGAGTAAGCTCCTTTCCGCAATCGAGACAAACATATTTGCCCGGGCCGACTTTCTGTCCCGCGCCGTACGTCTTCTGTTCGGTCAAACGATTCACCAAAACTTTCATGCACGTCAATGATATTTATGAGTTGCGTTCGTGCCATGATAAAATAAATTTGATAAAAAGCATCACTTTTGCAAAGCTATATTGCATATATATTTTAAG
>DATEXZ010000122.1:0-2094 GCA_035256445.1 Methanoregula sp. | reverse complement strand
ATACCGTCAAGACTGATGAATACCGTGAATACTCCTTTACTTTTAAGATTCAGGGTAGTCGGCTTAATGGAGAGTTTTGCTGATAACGGCTTATCTTCAATAACTGCCGCCGCTGCGTTGATTATGACGTTCTTTTGAGCGTGGTTGTCATTCAGGTTCGGGTCAGTCTGGTCGAGAGCAGTGATGTTGACCCTGTTGATTTTCTCACCTGAAGTGTTGAAGGCGGTTACCAGCGTGAGGCGGGTAAACGTGGCGTTCTTCAGCTCGGGAATGCTCCAGGTATGAGTAGTGCTGTTATATACACCCGTATCTGCCTGGAAGGTCATGTTTTTATGGCCTGAAAGCTGGGAAATGTCCTCCTGCAGGGTAATATTCGTAGCATCCGAAGGTCCGTTATTCCAGAGGGTCACTACCCACGTTACCTCGTCACCCGGTTCGTAAGGTCCGGTTGAGTTCACCATTTTTGATACATTGAGATCAGCGTTCGCTGCACACACAATTCCGACCGTGGAAAGCAGTGCCAGCAGAATCGCTCCTGAAAATAAACGAAGGAATCTGGTCATGCGGATTGTATCACCTTTCCGGATTCTTTCCGGTAAATTTTTTTTAGAGCCCGGCTCCATTAAAGATGGTGACCGTACGGGTAAAACCGGATTGTCCTCAATACTTTTAATCGAATGAATACCGTCCCAGATTGTTCATATTTGAAAAATAAGCCCGATTATCCATTATCAGATTTGTTAAAAATATCCTGCACAATCGCGGGCAGATCAGCTTCCGATCGTTTCCGGAGCGCGTAATTTTCCTGATATGCAGCGTTGGATCCTGCACCTGCCCGGGCTAAAAGAACATGTAATTATCCATCCCCTCCGGATGCCCTGAAGGCTCCCTCGTCATCGGATTGCTTCATGGTTTCTGCAGTTTCTGTCGCCATGGTGCCGGACACCGGTAAAACGTACCGTTCCGGACCTCGACAGGGGGACAACCTCAGGACAGGGATTTTATGGTAGAGATGTATTTTGGGGAACGGGAAAATAAAACCGGACCTGCCAACTGCAGGGACATCGAACAGTGATACCTTATACATTCGTCAGGATAACTCAGGTATACCGATGAAAATTGTCGCATTCCAGCATACGCCCGGTGAACCCCCAGGGTTATTCGCGTCGTATTTTTCGGAAAAGCATATTCCCTTTGAGTGTATCCAGCTGTTTGACACGAACGAAGTACCGGAAACCGGTGCTACCCACTTCATCTTTCTTGGCGGACCCATGAGCGTGAATGACGAGCGCGAGTACCCGTACCTCAAAGAAGAGAAGGAATGTATCCGGCTCGCCGTCAGGAGAGGGAACAAGGTACTCGGCATCTGTCTTGGTGCCCAGCTGATCGCTTCAGCGTTCGATGGCCGGGTCTATCCCTGTGTACAGGAAACCGGCTGGCACCAGATTCGGCGTAAACCGGTGCGGGAAGGTATCTTCTCGGGGTTTCCCGCTTGTTTTTTTGCATTCCAGCTCCATGGGGAAACCTTCGAACTACCGCCGGGAGGCAGACTTCTCTGTACAGGAAATCACGTGAAAAACCAGGCATTCCAGCTCGGGAGTGCGTTTGGCCTGCAGTTCCACCTGGAACTCACTGAGACAATTTTACGTGACTGGAGCAGAGATCTTGGAAGCATCGACCGTGAAAAAATTCTCCGCGATAGTCCACAGTATCTGGCAGAAAGCAACCGTCTCTGCCGTCTGGTCGCAGATGAATTTACCCGACATTGAACACCTGATCTCTGTACATTGGCCGGAAAGTCAGGACTGGCAGTACGTGCCTGCCGGCGATTCATTTTTTTATTGCCGGAACAATACGGTAAGGAGAAGTATGGGTGATCCTCCAGGACGGGATGATGCTGAAACCGGTCGGGGCCCTCTTTTGACCGACCCCCCATTTTACCTTGAGGAGTTTGAAAAATCCTATCGCTATATCATTGATGAATACCAGGTCAGACCCAAAGATATTGCAATTTTTATGCCGTGCGCAATCCGTAAACCCTATAGTACAAGCCCAAGTCACCAGCTCATACGGTCGATAATAGCCCAGGTACTG
>DATEXZ010000121.1:0-11424 GCA_035256445.1 Methanoregula sp. | reverse complement strand
AACACTCCGTTCGCCGAACAGGGCGCTTTGGTGGGTCTTTGCGGGAACACTTGCCTGCCTGATGCTCGTACTATTTGTACCTGCACTCCGGGAACTTTTCCGGTTCGGGCCGGTCATGTTCTCCGATCTCCTTCTCTGTGCGGGTGCCGGAATCATGAGTGTAGTCTGGTTTGAGATTTATAAAGACTGGAAAAAGCGGGGTGAAGCCTATTGATGCAGTATGACAGTCCATATTCCGGGCTTACCGGGAACATCAGTTTGATCAGGATAATGTTAGAAGGATAACCCTGCTAAAACTATGCACCGAATTGGACCAACCGGTAAATCCGCATCATATCAGTAATCCTTATAACGACGCTATGCTTCGACAATGACGTTGAACCCGCCGTATGCCATTCGCTTCATATCGAATGGCATAGGTATGTCCTTCTGATCAGGGTCGTTCATGAACGGATCTTTCATAACTTTTGCATTCACCTCGTCGCGATGTGCCCGTGACTTGAATACGATGAACGAAAAAACAACCGTCTCACCGGGCCCGGCAGCTGCCATTTGCGGGAACCTGATCCCGGCCCATTCCGGAGAGAGGTCATCACCAACACTCTCAATATACTGAAGAGCGCCATATTTTTTCCAGATTTGTGCTCCTTTCTCAGCCATCTCGCGGTAAGCCGGTAAGTTCTTCTCCGGCACTACCAGAACATATCCATCGACGTACTTCATAAAGGTCAATCCTCTTTTTCAACTCCGCCAAAATCAGAACGAGGCGTCCCGAAGGTACCTGCTGAGGCGAACTCCTTCATTTTCCATGGATACTTTCTCGCTTTGGTTAAAGTCCTATCTATAGCGACAAAACTCTCCCGGTAAGGTATAAAACTATTTGCTGATTCTGTCTTGAAGGGTGATTTGTGCTGGTAATCATCCCAAATACAAATACACACCTGTGTCTCGGGTACTGTTCACCGACTCTTTTTACAATTACAGATGCTGCACGGATGAATTTCGCAAAAACCTCTTAAAAAGGTACCGTGAATACCTGCACAACGATAGTCCATGTCGGTACTTCTGGTTCACCAGCGGAAGGTAGCACCTATGAAAGTACGGATGTGGGTGTCAGCTCACACCTGAGTGCCCTATGCACTTTGAAAAAAAATGAAAAACCGGACCGGAAAAGTCAACGGTCTTTGAACTTCTCAACTACACGCACATTATCGCCCCGGACCGTAATCGGGATGGGGACGACACTTTCGTAGAGTTCGACCGTGATCTCTTCCTTTGCAGAATCAACGCGCTTGACCACTGCTTTCTCGCCCTTGAACGGCCCGGCGATCAGTTCGACAATGGTGCCTTCATCGATACCGGCAACGACCGGTTTCGGGATGAGGAAATGGCCGACCTCGGCAAGGCTCGTTTCCCCCTTGATGACCGATCGCGCATGTGCAACCTTCTCTACGAGCTGCTCAATCCTGTTCAGCTTCTCCGGGGTTTCGATGAGGACATATCCCTGCAGTTCGTTGGGAACAATAATAGCGGTGACTTTGACATCGGTCGCCTTGGTCTCAATCGCCTTGAGGATGTTGTCAGCAACCGTCCGCTCCTGCTTGGATGTTGTTTTTATCGCAAAGATACGGTTGTTGAAGACCTCGGGGCTGGCAGGGATCTGGGGCGCTGCGGGCGCGGGGGGTACTGGTTGTGTCATGCCCATCAGTTCGGTAGTACGACGAAGAACTCGTAGATGATAAATCCGATCAGTCCGACAACCAGGACACCCGCCGCAGCGACGGTTGCGATCTTGGTAAACTCTTCCCGGGTGGGGGTGCGTGCGAGTTTTATCACCCGCATGTATTTGCGGAATAACTCCTCGTGGAGTATATCGACATTGATATCAGGTTTTGAAATTTCCATATCTGCTCACTTGAGAAAATCGATCTCAAACTGTTTCTGTACTTTGGGGGTAAGCTTCTCATTACGACCATATATTTGTGGCGACCGTACGCCCGTGACCACCAGCAGGGTCCTCATCTTATTCTGCATCGCGGGGTCGATCTGTGCACCCCAGATGATCCGCGCATTCTGGTCAACGCGGTTGTACACTTCCTGTACGACACCTTCGGCCTCCTCCATGGTCATATCCGGTCCGCCAACCACATTGACCAGTGCAGCGGTTGCACCGCTGATATCCACATCGAGAAGAGGAGAGCGGATTGCCTTTTTAACCGAGTCCGCTGCTTTATCCTCGCTGTCACTCTCTCCCATCCCGATCATGGCAACACCACCACGCTCCATGACGGTGCGCACATCTGCAAAGTCCAGGTTCACGAGTCCTGGCATGGTAATAAGCTCAGTGATACCCTTGACCGCCCGCATAAGGACTTCATCTGCCACCTTGAATGCGGCGTAGAGGGGTAGTTTGGGTACGACTTCGAGAAGACGATCGTTAGGGACCACGATTACGGTGTCCGCCACATCCCGTAGGCGTTCAAGGCCGGCTGCGGCATTCTCCATGCGGATGGCACCCTCCGCGGCGAATGGCAGTGTGACGATCGCGATGGTAAGCGCCCCTTCCTCCCGGGCAGCTTTGGCCACGACCGGGGCAACTCCCGTACCGGTACCCCCGCCAAGACCGACAGTGATAAAGACCATATCGGATCCGGAAACGACCGCCCGTATCTCCTGTTCATTTTCAAGAGCGGCTTCTTCCCCGATCTGGGGGATAGAACCGGCACCGAGACCCCGGGTCCTCTGCCTCCCGACAAGAATGCGCTGATCCGCCTGGGTACGAATAAGGTGCTGGGCATCCGTGTTGATCGCAATGAGCTTTGCGCCGTGGATACCTTCTTCCATCATACGGGAGATCGTGTTCGATCCCCCGCCGCCACAACCAATCACGGTGATCTCAGTTTTGAGCTCAGCCAGGATCTGGTCAAGGTCTTCGTTATTCTGCGAGGGAAGGACAGTCTCGTCCCTCGCCTTGGTAAGTGCCTCTTCAACAATTGACCTCATGTATACTTCTCCAACCCCGGGATGTGGATCTTAATTTCACTGCTGGAAGAGACCATGGCAGGTATAATCACTCTGCCATCGATCGTGACCTCCTGACCTTCAGCCAGATGCTTGTAGGAAGGTCCGGGCGGCACCCCAAGTTCGCGCGCTTTATGGGGATCAAACCTTACCTTACGTACAATCAGGGTGTCTTTCTCCGTAACAGTGATCTCGTTACTACGTATGATTTTCACGCACAATGTATTTAAATCATTTATTATTCGTGACGAATGGGCTTCAAACGTGATAAATTCGGGAAGAAGCCGGTTACCCTTCGTTGAAAGGTGAACGAGAGGCAGTTTTTCAAGATTTTTTATCAGGTCCGGTTCCCCGGATTTTACCGTTTCGCCGAGTAAAACCGGATCCATCCTGACCGTGCACAATTTTCCTTCACCCTGCAGGTCATGGATGTAACATCGGGCATCCGGAGAGACCTGTTCTGCCATCTCCCGCACGTTCCGGTAGGTATTCCATGACAGGTGCCCCACTGCCATGATCTCGCTTTCTGTCAGACGGAGGACGCAGAGCCGCTTCAGCAGGGAGGCAAGATTGCCAAGGTCTTCACGGTCCAGGGCTTTCCTGTCGATGTACGCGGCAACAGCTCCGCTCTTTTCCATCATTGCCCGGACCATCTCTTCGTCAAGTGTGGCAATTTCCCGTGTGTGGGCAATATGGCCGAATGCCCCACGGGAGGTGAGGGCAATTTCCGTTTCACGGACGGCATAATGGGTACCCCCAAAACCGATAAGCGGTACAGGGTTTGCCGGAGATGCAGAGAGTACGCTCTCTGCTACAGCTTTCCCGGCAGACAGGTCTGTCCATTCCTTCTCGGTGCTTCCTATCTCCACGAAAAAAGAGGGGAGGGAAAGTGCAGTCGGTCCGTGATGGGTAACCTCATAAGAGACGCGGTATCCTTCAGGACAGTTCCGTGACAGCATGCGGAGGGTGGCCTGCATCATTCCCGTCGCTGCAGGGGCAAGCGTGCGGGGGGTTCCCCCAATGTCCGCTGTCCTGAAATTTCCGGTCACGTGGACGGTCAGGACCGGCACGGGATGAACGCTGGAATGCCGCGAAAGAAAGATCAGGAGATCCGCATCGGTCTGGCGGTCGACATGCTCCGCATGGATGAGCCGCTCCTCAACTTCGATGAACTCGTAGGACCGGGCATGTTCCTTCCACATCCCGGTATTGAGCATCTCTTCGATATGGTGCCGTATATTCACTCCCGCTTTATCCTGCCGGGAGTTGATCAGCGCAACTTTCATTATCCCATTGTTGTGTTTATCACGATTAAGGGTGTTCCGGTGCAGGATGAGTAAACACTATGAAGAAATACACATCATATTGTTACCATGGACGCAGACAAGATCGAACAGGCTTTCAAGAGTGCAGGAATTGACAAAACCATTACCTGCCCTGAGGCATTCTCCATCGCCGCAAAGTACCACATTCCCAAAAAAGAGATCAGCGAGTACTGTAATTCACACGGTATCAAGATCCGCGGCTGCCAGCTGGGCTGCTTTAAATGAGTCTTTTTTTACAGCTCGTTTCTGTCTCAAAGGCTGTTGATGAACTCAGGATGATCGCAGTACGATGCGGGGTTGAACCGGTCCCTCTCGCAGATGCACTTCACCGCATCCTCGCACGGGATATAGCAGCAGATGTGGACATCCCCGGTTTTACCCGCTCTGTTGTCGACGGGTACGCAGTACGGGCAGCTGAAACCGTGGGTTCGAGTGATGCCATTCCCTCGATGTTCGCCCTCATGGGCAGGGTTGCCATGGGAGCGTCTGCCGGAATGAACCTGCGACCGGGTGAATGCATCTACGTCCCTACCGGGGGGGTCCTCCCGGCAGGTGCCGATGCAGTGGTGATGATTGAACATGCCGAGCAGATCGGCGACGAAATCCTCATCAAGAAATCCGTCGCTTATGGGGAAAACGTTCTTTTGTATAACGAGGATTTTTCCGAGGGAGAGCCGGTCCTCCGCATGGGTAAACGACTCTCGGCACAGGACATCGGGGTGCTTGCTGCTGCAGGATGCAGGGATGTTCCGGTTGCCCGGATGCCGAAGATCGGGATCCTCTCTACCGGCAACGAACTGGTGCCGGTGAGTGTCAGGCCTCAGGCAGGACAAGTCAGGGATGTGAACTCGTATGTCATCGCAGCGGCAGTCAGGGACTGGGGGTGCTTTCCGGTATTCTATGGCATTGTCAGGGATGAACGCGAGGCTCTCAATGCAGGTATCAGCAGGGCAACCGCAGAATGCGATGTGGTATTGATCTCCGGTGGCAGTTCCAAAGACGAACGTGATATGGTGTCGGCAATTATCGAAGAACGGGGTAAGGTTCTTATCCACGGCATCGCAATCGCTCCAGGCAAACCAACGATCATCGGGCAAAGCAATGGCAGGCCGGTTATCGGGTTGCCAGGCCACCCGGCTTCTGCATTTATCGTGCTTATCGCGATTGTCCGGCACCTGATCACTGCTATGACCGGTGAAACGGGCAGCAGTGTGCGAACCCTGCAGGCCACGCTGGATCAAAACGTGCCCTCCGCAAAAGGCAGGGAGGATTACGTGCGGGTTGCCGTAAAAAACGGGATTGCAACTCCCCTGTTCGGAAAATCCGGTCTGCTGAACACCCTGGTGAAAAGTACGGGGGTCGTACGGGTGCCTGCAGAAAGTGAGGGGCTGGAAACAGGAACACTGGTTGAGGTGATCCTGTGGTAAAACGCTATCTCACCGTGACTTCGCTTTCAGATGCCCTTTCGCTTCTGCGAACCGGGTTTACCTGCACACCGGCACGCGAGCTGGTCCCCCTGGTTGCATCAGTCGGAAGGGTAACTGCTGAACCCATCTTTGCCCGGTACTCGGTTCCCGAAGTGCACCTTGCAGCGATGGATGGTATTGCAGTGATCAGCCGCCAGACCCGGGGGGCAGGCGAACAGCACCCGGTTACAATAAAACAGGCCGTAAGAGTAAATACCGGCAATGTTGTGCCGCCGGAGTATGACGCGGTGATTATGATCGAAGATGTGCAGATCGATCACGGGGAGTTCATTATCCGGAAGGCAGCCCCGTCCTGGCAGCACATTCGCCCTGCTGGAGAAGATATCGGCGAGTCTGAGATGGCCCTGCCGTCCGGTCACCGGATACGCCCGCATGATACCGGGGCCCTGGCCGCATACGGTATTACCGAGGTCCCTGTACTCACGGTCCGGATCGGCCTGATACCGACGGGAAGTGAACTCGTCAGCCATGGTACCCGCCCGGCCCCCGGTCAGGTTGTGGAGAGCAATACGGTGATGGCAGAAGCGATGCTGGGGGCTCTTGGCGCAACCTGTACGCGATACCCCATGGTGAAAGACAATCCGGCAGATATTAAAAAAATACTCGAGCAGGCTGTCCGGGAAAATGATGTCGTTATCATCTCGGCCGGGTCATCTGCAGGGACCAAGGATTTCACTGCTGATGTCATCGCAGAGCTTGGTGAGGTGCTGGTCCACGGGATCGCTATAAAACCGGGTAAACCGGCGATTATCGGGCGGATTAATACAAAACCGGTCATCGGCATGCCGGGGTATCCTCTTTCCGCGCTGACGGTGCTCCGCGAACTCGTCACTCCCCTTGTCCATGTATTCGGGCTTCCTGTATCATCGTTCGGAACAGTCGATGCCCGGTTAACGGTTTCCATTTCCAAGGATATCGGGAGTGATGAGTTTATCCTGTGCTCGCTGGGACAGGTGGGAGACAGCTGGGTGCTTACTCCCCTGTCCCGCGGAGCCGGCGTACAGATGAGTGCGGTGCGGTCAAACGCGAACCTGAAAATACCCGCCGGAGTGGAGGGCTACGAAGCAGGAAAAATTGTGCCGGCAAGCCTGACCGTCTCACGGGCTGAAGCAGAAAAGGCACTCCTTGTCACCGGCAGCCATGATCCACTGATTGATTACCTTGCCGATCTTCTCCAGAAAAAAGAGATCGGACTTCACTCTACCCATGTCGGAAGTATGGGGGGGATCTTTTCTTTAAAGAAAAACGAGTGCCACGCAGCCCCAATGCACCTGCTTGCAGAAAATGGTGATTACAATATCCCGTACCTGAAAAAATACCTCCCCGGAGAGGATATTATTCTTCTCTGCGTTGCCGAGCGCCAGCAGGGTATCGTATCACGGACAGGTATTGGATTTGACGACCTTGTCCAGCATTCGTTTATCAACCGCCAGAGGGGGTCCGGGACGCGGATGCTGCTCGATCATGAACTTAAGCTATGGGGCATCAGCCATGATGCATTGCAGGGTTATGAGCGGGAGGTGACTACGCATCTTGCCGTTGCACTTGCCGTTAAAACGGGCGAGGTTGATGCGGGGATGTGTGTCTATAGCGCAGCAAAGGCACTTGGGCTCCCCTTCAAAACCGTGGCGACCGAACGCTACGAGATTGCCATCCGCCGTGAGCACCTTGATGATCCGAGAGTGGTGGAACTTTGTGCTGCTGTTACTTCGCCTGAGTTTAAGGAAATTATGGACCGGCTCGGGGGGTACTATACCCGGGAGACAGGCGTGCGGCGCGTACTGCCATAAGCACCGCTTCTTCGGGTGTCGCGCACTTCACTACCCCCTCGATCTCCCATGTTTTTATGCCAAAGACCGGATGCCCGGTCTTCAGCGCGATGGCAATCTCCGAGAGAGTCCCGTAACCTCCCCCGATCGCGATGACCGCATCAGAAGACTGGGCAACCAGTGTGTTCCGGGCGTGCCCGAGTCCTGTGCGGATGACGACGTCCAGGTACCGGTTCCCGTTCCCGGCATCAGGCACAATACCGATGGTCAGGCCGCCCTGATCCTGTGCACCCCGGCACGCTGCTTCCATCACGCCCGAGAGCCCTCCGCAGACAAGGGTTTCGCGATTCCCCGCGATAAGAAAACCGACGGTCCTGGCAGTCTCGTACTCTTCCGGTGTTGGATCTGCAGGGCCGATTACCGCGATCTGTCCCATACCTTTTCAGTCCTGACCTGCCCCGCCATTCCTGTTTATTACCATCAGCCGGAGTTCTGTCATCTCTTCAATCGCGTACCGCGGGCCTTCACGCCCGATCCCTGATCCTTTCACGCCGCCGTAGGGCATCTGATCGACGCGGAATGTCGGGATGTCATTTACCATCACGCCCCCGACTTCCATGGTGCTGAATGCCCGCATAACCCGGTTAATATTCTGCGTGAAAACACCCACCTGGAGACCAAAGTCACCGGCGTTTGCCATCTGCAGGGCCTCTGCAAATGTGTCATAGGGAGCAATGGAGATAATTGGGGCAAAGACCTCCTCACGGTTTATTCTCATATCCGGCGTCGTGTCAGTAATCACCGTCGGCGCAAATAAGGTGCCATCGAGCGTCCCGCCAGTCAGCACCCGTGCACCCTGCCTGACAGCTTCCAGGACCTTCCGGTATGCTTCCTCTGCCTTCTGCTGGTCGATCATCGGACCGATATCTGTCGATGGTTCACGGGGATCGCCGATCCTCAGTGCCTTTACCGATGAGAGAATTTTTTCAAGCATGCGATCGAACACGGGGCGGTGGATAAGTACCCGCTGGACAGAAATACAGACCTGTCCGGCGTTTATGAAACCTCCCGTGGCGATGCGATCTGCTGCAAAATCGAGGTTTGCATCTTCATGGACGATAACCGCTGCATTCCCTCCCAGCTCCAGTCCCACCTTCTTGCGACCCGCGATATCCTTCAGGTGCCATCCAACCGAACAGCTTCCGGTGAACGAGAGATAGGCAATCCGGCTGTCCCGTGCCAGTTGTTCCGCATGGACACCTGCACACGGCACCACACTTATCGCTTCCGGGGGAAGGCCGGCGTCAAGTGCCATTTCACCAAGGAGGAGACTGCACACGGGCGTCGCAGACGCGGGTTTGAGGATGACCGGGTTGCCTGCAGCAATTGCCGGCGCAAGCTTGTGGCAGGCGAGGTTGAGCGGGAAATTGAAGGGCACAATCCCGACGACAGGTCCAAGCGGAAACCGCTGGAGAAATCCAATCCTGCCCTCGGTCTCTCCGGTCCAGTCCAGCGGAATTATCTCCCCGTAGATCCGTTTTGCTTCCTCCGCCGAAGTCCTGACCGTTATTTCAGCCCGGCTGACCTCATTGGTGGCAAATTTTTTTGTTTTGCCACCCTCCATCACCATGACATCGACCAGCTCGTCCGATCTCCTGTGGATCTCATCGGCGAGACGGATGAGAATATTCGATCGTGCGCCGGAAGAGAGTGTCCGCGTTTTTTCAAAACCCCGCACTGCGACTGCAACAGCCTCTTCCAGGTCACTCTGGCCTGCCTGGCAGACCTTAGCATAAATTTCACCCGTGTAGGGAAACCGGACATTCACGATTTCATCGGTCTGTTTCTTTACACCGCCAAGAATTATCGGATACGCGTCCATGTTCGAACCTTTTGTTGTGAACTATTATCATCTGAATTTTTTTCCTTACTCTGGTGCAGGACGGTTTGCATAATCCCTACCGGAAAAATGATGAAGGTGTATACACCTGTCCGATTACTGGTTTCAAGGGGACGTTCTTAAAACAGCCCCGCTCATACTCTTGTTACTCTTACCGGTACCCTGATGACAGCGTCATTTACGCCCGACTCCTTCCGGTCATCTGCACAGAGGTAATACTTGCCCTGGTTCTTTATCGTGACGGTCTTTTCTGCCGTGATGGAGACATCATTGAACTGGAGCAGGGGCACAATGCCCGGGTAGTCCCATGTTTTGGTGACCGTGTTCCATTCCGGCTTAACAACCTGGATCCTTTCCCGGTCGCCGACATCCAGGAGCAGGAGATTTACATTGACCGGATTGCCCGGGGGAGATACCCGGATACGATACTTTTCATCTGGGTTGAGATACACCACGCCAAGTCCCTCCTGGATATCAATGCAGCTAAAGTCATTGAAGTGGATGTTGATGGTAGTGTCGATAACTCCGCCTGCTGCCGGCGTTGAAGCCGGACTTCCCGTGACTGGCGGACTGGTTGTTTTCACCAGCGTATAGGTGGACTCGACAGGAGGCTGGAGACCACCGCTGGATGAGCGTGACGTGACGCAACCGGAGAAGCATGACGCCAGAAATACAAGCCCGGCAAAAACAAACGCGTAATAACAGATCCTCATGATGTGTACTATAAAAGTCACGCATATATGACTTACGATTTCAGAATATTACCCTGATTTTTAACGGAAGCCGACTTTCAGATCTGCACAATTGATTGAGAAAAACTACTTTGTCCTCCGGCACCAACATTCCTTTACGCACATTTTCGCGTCCAATAGATATTCAAGAGGGGTTTTGTGAAGGAAGTCACCGCCAACTTCAATGCGCAGTTGATCGAGCGTGAGGTGCAGGAATTCTGGCGCACCCATGACACATACAAGTCAGTAAAAGAACGGCACAGTGCCGGGAAACCATTCTTTTTTGTTGACGGCCCACCGTATACAACGGGGACCATCCACCTCGGGACTGCGTGGAACAAGATCCTGAAAGACAGCATCCTGCGCTACCAGCGGATGAACGGCAAAAATGTCATCGACCGTGCAGGCTACGACATGCACGGGTTGCCGATTGAAGTCAAGGTGGAACAGGCACTGGGGTTCAAATCCAAAAAAGACATCGAGAAGTTTGGCATCCAGCCGTTTATCGAGAAATGCCGGGAGTTTGCCATCAACAACAAACTGCTCATGGATGACCAGTTTGCCAGTCTTGGTGTCTGGCTTGACTTTAAAAACGCGTACCAGACGGTAAAACCTGAATATATCGAAGCGGCGTGGTGGACACTGGCACGTGCAGAAGAAAAAGGAATGCTCGAACGGGGACACCGGGTGGTGAATTGGTGCCCGAGGTGCGAAACCGCGATTGCTGATGCGGAAGTTGAATACTGGGACGAAAAAGATCCGTCAGTCTTTGTCAAATTCCCGCTCACAGGAAAACAGGATGAATATCTCATCATCTGGACAACGACACCATGGACCCTGCCCGCAAACGTCGCTGTCGCAGTTTCAGACACGATTGAGTATGCGAAGGTCTCGGCAGTGAAAGATGATAAGACGGAATGCTTCTGGATTGCAGAGCCCCTTGTCACGTCTGTATTGAAAAAGGGACGTTTCAAGAACTTTACCGTACTTGAAAAGAAGAAAGGGTCAGATCTCAAGGGCTGGGTATACGATTCACCCCTCCACCGGCAAGTACCGGCCCAGCGTGAGATTAACCATAAGGTTGTATCTGCTGATTTCGTCCTGCTTGAAAATTCCGGCATCGTACATATCGCCCCGGGACATGGGTGGGACGATTACGTGCTCGGGATGAAAGAGGGGCTCCCGATTTTC
>DATEXZ010000120.1:0-3643 GCA_035256445.1 Methanoregula sp. | reverse complement strand
AGGGAGGCATGTGTATTCGGCATACGCACCAAAACGCATGCCGGTATCGCCAAAAACCTGGTCGCCTGCCTTAAATCGTGTCACATCCCTGCCGACAGATTCAACCTCTCCCGCCAGCATTAAACCCAGGATGGGTTTTCTCGGCCGGCTGATACCTAAGGCCAGTCGCATCGCCAGCCGTGTCAGGATCGAGAAGTGTGCAGGAATAGTGAAACCCCGGCACCTGCAGTCCCCTGAGGTTACTGCTGTCGCATGGATTTTTATCAGGACTTCATTGTTCCGGGGAACAGGTTTTTCCACCTCTTTGAGTTGAAGAACTTCCGGTGGCCCGTATTCTGTGCATACAACTGCTTTCATACTCTCTCTCCAGGATTAATTTCTGCTCTTCAGGTGCTTGCCAGATCTCCAGAAGTAAATGTCATCATCAGGATAAATATCAAACTAAAAAAAATGAAAAATTGAAAAATTCCAGGGATTATCTCTCCTGTCCCCGGGTCCAAGCCGGCTCATATTCTCCGACCTGTCCGTACCTGCGCTCATAAGTGCCCTCATTCCCGGAGATGAAACGACAGATTCGGTACAAACCGGTTCCAGGTCCGTCAATCGTACGAGAGGACGTGTCCGCACCACCACGCCGTCGCCGGATGTCGGTATCAAGATAAAAGTGATCTCTCACGCTTTACTCCCGAAAGTCCCGTGCTTCAGGGAACCCATCAGGGCATAGAAATATTCCGGCTGCCGGGTAGTGAAGAGCCCGTGCCATGCTTCGAGCGTTGCTGGCGTCATAACATCGAGCCTTCGGAAGACGTGGTACGCAAACTCAACCGGTGCAAGTCCGCTCGCGGTGATGAGACTCGCATCAGTCACGGCCGGTTCGTTCACATAATATTTTTCGCCCCGGTAGTTCGGGCAGAACATCTTCAGGGCTGCGGGATCATTGCTCGTATGGGGGCGTTTGTCCAGCAGACCGGCATTCGCAAGGCCTACCGTTCCCCCACAGATGGCCGCGACGACTATTCCATCATCCAGCACCCGGCCTGCCGTCGCGAGGGCGGGCCCCTGTGACGGGTCCATCCATGTATCTGCTCCCGGCAGCACGAGCACGTCGCCTGCGACAGGCTGGATATCCCGGATAAGGACTTCCGGCTTCAGCTGCAGCCCGCCCATCGTGATGACGGGGTCAAGGGTACTGCCGCAAAGTACAACGGAATACATCATTGCCGGATCTTTCAGGTACCGGCCCGAGTGGAGTTCCGCAAGGACATAACCTGGCTCCCAATCGGCCAGTGTAGTGAGGGTATAGAGATAGAGTGTACGCATGATTCACCGTTACCGGATAATCGGACGGACAGTAAGATATCCGTTCTCCTTTTGTCCGGCATTCCTGAACCGGAAGTTCTTTAAAAGCCATTCGGACCATCGTTCCTCAGTGCCCTCAGTACCAGAGAAGCGACGACTGCCCCGGTATCGATCCGGTTCCGGGTCCGTCAATCGTACGAGAGGACGGGTCCGCACCACGCATGCGGTCGCCATGGGAGGATGGACCGGAAATCAGGAAAAGTTGTATAGTCTCGTGAGATAATCTAGTACTTATGAAATATACGGTGGTGCTCGAACCCCAGGAAGAAGGCGGTTTCACTGTGCAGTGCGTGGAGATCCCAGGCGCAATCAGCGAAGGGGAGACCCGGGAAGAGGCGCTCGCCAATATCAAAGAAGCAATAGAACTTGTTTTAGAAGTTCAGCGGGAAGAACTTCACCGAAAATCTCCCGTTCGCCGCGAAATCTCCCAGATCGAAGTGGCGGATGTCGCATAAACTCCCGGTTATCTCCGGTGAGGATTTGGTAAAGTACCTTGCGAAGCATGGATTTGAGGCAAAGCGTCAGACATCAAGCCACGTTGTCGTCCAGAAAGAGTGGCGGGTCTTCTCGGTTCCGCTCCACCGGGAGCTCAAGAAAGGGACATTGATCGGAATTCTCAAACAGGCCGGGATCGAAGTCGAGGAATTCAAAAAGGGATCCCGGTAAGAAGGAACATTAGGAATTACCGTTATTTCCATCGTTCTCCAGTGCCCTTCCTTCGGAGATTGTCGACGGCCCACGCCACAACCCGGTTCCAGGCCCGTCAATTAACAGAGAGGACAGGTCCACCCTACGCATGCGGTCGCCATGGGAGGGAATCATTCCACCGTGAAATTCCCGTGGACTACTTAATATCAGGAATCAAATACGCGGTTTGCACGTGCGGGTACCACCGTTATCACAACATTGCCCTTTTTGTGCCCCTGTTCAACATACCGGTGAGCCCCGGCAACCTGTTCCAGCGGATAGCACCGGTCGATGACCGGTTTTATCTCTCCTGCCTCTATCAGCTCCCTGAGTGAAATCAGATATTCAACCGGTATCTTTGGCGTTTCATCATCGACTGACAGGTATTTCCCGTTCGGAGCAAGAGCATTTTTACACTGTAATTTCAGGGGTGAGCTTTTTCTTTTCCCCACGGCATCAAAGACAAGATCATACCGCTCTCCTCGTGGTAAAAAATCCTCTTGTGTGTAATCAATGAGCGTATCGGCTCCCAGGGATTTTACCAGTTCCCGGTTCGGGGTACTGCAGACCCCGGTAACTTCTGCCCCAAAATACCGGGCAAGCTGTACCGCAAAAGTTCCTACCCCTCCGCTCGCTCCATAGATGAGAACTTTCTGTCCTTTCCGGATATTTCCTTTCCTGAGAAAATACCATGCCAGCGTTCCCCGGGAAGGCACGGCAGCGGCTTCCTCATAGGTTACATTGGACGGTTTTAATGTCATAATACTGTCTTTGGGCATACACAGTCCACCTTCAGGCAGGCAAGTGTACTCGGCATAAGCACCAAAACGCTTTCCCGTAAATGCAAAGACCTGGTCACCTTTTTTGAATCGTTGTACATCTTTGCCTGTTGCTTCTATTTCTCCGGCCAGCTCCAACCCCAGTACCGGGTTTCTGGGTCTTTTGAAACCAACGAATATCCGCATGGGGATCCAGAGCAGGATAGTTACTTTGCCACTTCGGATCATGCAGTCCGAGACGGTGACGGATGCCGCATGGATTTTTATCAGGACTTCATTGTCCCGGGGAACAGGTTTTTCCACCTCTTTGAGCTGAAGAACTTCAGGCGGCCCGTATTCTGTGCATACAACTGCTTTCATCTGTATTCCTCTGATGAGACCTGGACGTTTTGAAAAGTACGTGTTTAGAAATCCCTTTCTTATCGGTAATACAACCCGGCAAGTTTCATCTGTTTGGTGAAGGAGATAGTGAAGGTAAAGGTCTTAATCTCATATTTTGCCCTCGCAACAACCACGGCAAATTCTTCCCCGCTTGATGCATCCTTTGTTCCTGCCACGCTCATATCTTCAATTTTTTCAAACAGACCGCCTTCGCCGATGGCTTCATATACCTGATCCAGCACATCATCGGTTAGTGCCTCCCTCATCCGTACGGTGCAGAGGTCCCTGATGCCCTCTGAATCCTGATCGTTAATCAGGGTAATGACATTTTCTGCGGCGTTTCTGACCTCCTCTTCATTAAAATCGCCCGATAATTGCTGGCCAACGCACCCGGCCAGCAATGCAAAGCACAGTACAGCCGCAAGAGCTGAAATGCC
>DATEXZ010000119.1:0-13576 GCA_035256445.1 Methanoregula sp. | reverse complement strand
AAACCGGCTGGAAAATCTCGCAGACGATGTCCTTGCTCATGCCGTCACGGACCTTTTCAGGACGACTGATGCAATCGCTATCATCAAGCTCAAGGATATCTACGAGCATCTCGAGATCGCAACTGATCATTGCGAGGATGTTGCTAACGTGCTTTCAGACATCGCAATACGGCACTCATGAATGAACTGCCAAGTATAGTGAGATGAATGAATGATTGAGGCCACGTGGGAACTCATTATAATCATCATCGGTGTCGCGCTTGTCTTTGATTTTACTAACGGGTTCCACGACTCGGCCAATTCGATATCAACGGTTGTATCAACAAAGGTGTTGTCTCCCCGCAATGCGGTGGCTTTCGCTGCGTTTTTCAATTTTATTGCCGCGTTCGGGTTCGGGGTTGCTGTGGCAAGTACCATCAGCAAGATAATAAAACTGGATTTTGTACAGACGGCCGTTATTCCTTATATCATACTGAGTGCCCTGATCGGGGCAATTGTATGGAATCTCATCACATGGTTTTCCGGGCTTCCTACATCATCCTCTCATGCACTTATCGGGGGACTTGCAGGGGCTGGTATATCTGCAGCCGGGCTTGCAGCCATCAAGTGGTCAACGGTTGAGCTGGTAGCAACATTCATGGTCATATCGCCGATAATTGGTCTTGCCTGCGGATTCATTTTCATGGCAATTGTTCTTAATCTCACGAGAAAGGCAAACAAGCAGATTGCTGAAAATTATTTCAAGCGGCTTCAGCTCTTTTCTGCAGCCGCGTATAGTTTCAGCCACGGAACAAATGACGCCCAGAAAACGATGGGAATAATTATCCCACTCCTGTTCTCTATCGGATACTTCGGCGTTAGTGCGGATCCAAATAACCTGCCAGTTCCGCTGTGGGTGATCCTTGCTGCCCATGCCGCGATCGCACTCGGCACTCTTTCCGGAGGATGGCGTATCGTCAAAACTATGGGATACAAGATTACCAAGCTTCGTCCGGTGCATGGGTTTGCTGCAGAAACTGCAGGAGCTGCTACGATTATAGGTGCATCCGTCGTCGGAATCCCGGTCAGCACAACGCATATCATCTGTTCATCTATCATGGGGGTCGGTACAACCATGGGTACAAGCACCGTGAAATGGAGTGTAGCAAGGAGCATTGTCATGGCTTGGATTCTGACCATTCCAGTCAGTGCGCTTATCGGGTTTGTGACATTTTCGGTTATACGGGTTCTTATCGGGTATTAAGAAGAAGATTCGGTCAGGAAGGAAAAGGCTGCCGCCACAGTAGAAATAAAAAACTATCAGAGTTTTTACTTTTTACCCAATGCCTGGAAATACCGGCAGTACTGGCTGATGGGGCAGATTTCACATTTCGGTTTCTTGGCACTACAGCATGCCCTTCCATGGGCAATCAGGATGTCAGTGAGATTTCCCCATTTGCTTTTTGGGAATGCCGCCATAAGCTCCCTCTCGATGACACTGACGTTATCGGTATCGGAAAATCCAATCCGTCGGGCAAGCCTCCGGACATGGGTATCGACGGCAATCCCTTCGTTTTTACCGAGCGCGTGATAGAGAACAATGTTTGCTGTTTTTCTACCCACGCCAGGGATGGTCAGCAGTTCGTCCATCGTTTCTGGCACGTTTCCACTGGATTTTTCAAGGATCGTCCGTGAGGCAGCAATGATATGTCGTGCTTTGGCATGGTAATAACCGAGACTGTGAATAATGATTTCCACATCTTCAGTCTTTGCCCCCGCAAGCGCCGCAGGTGTCGGGTATTTTGTGAAGAGGGGTTCTTTAACAAGAAGAACTGCACGATCGGTTGTCTGTGCAGAAAGAATGGTAAGGATGAGAACTTCAAATGGGGTTCCCCGGCAGACCATGACCGATGAATCGCAAGCATCAGGATACTGCCGTGATAAAAGTGAATAGATTTTTTCAGCATCCTTATTTTTCATGAAATATGGGGTAGGGCGGATTCGAACCGCCGTCAAAGCGTCCCAAACGCTCTAGGATGGACCAGGCTACCCTACTACCCCGTGCCATCATACCTGTGTCGGGAATGTAAAAATACGTAGTGGTTCCCGTGCATACGCCATAACTATCAGAGCGGAAAGATCTTTTTCCTGCCCCTGCTCACAATAGTTCCGGTGAATTCTCCGGTACATATCGCGCGGGAAAGATTTTCAGGATTGTTCCCGTCGAGGACTACGAGCGGGATTGCACTGCGTTCCACTATCCGGGCAGCAACAATATCCAGCACCGTGTTGGACCCCGCGGTGAGCCCAGTCCCGCCGACAATCTTGAGCAGTTGTTCAGGAGTGAGATTCTCATAGCGCTTTGCTTTGGAATTCTTTTTCGGATCTGCAGAATAGATACCATCGACCGAGGTAACATTGACAAAAACAGATGCACCGACCCGTTCGGAGAGTACTGCCGCAACCGCGTCGGTCGTCTGCCCGGGTGTAATCCCTCCCATAACAACGACCTTTCCCGATTCGGCAAATTTTTTTGCCTCGGCATGACTCTCTGCAACCTTCGGGTACGCCATCTCTCCCAGCGCAGCGATAAGCAGATTTGCGTTCAGCCTGGTGATCAGAATACCGATCTCATCGGATGTACCCTCGTCAATACCGAGAGTGCGCGCTGCAGCAATGTAACGGCGGGCTTCACCGCCCCCACCGACAACGACAAACAGGCGGTGGAGTGCTGCAATTTCACCAAGCACCGGAACATACTCTTTAATTCTGTTTTTCTCAAGGGTTGGGATCAGAACTGAACCACCCAGGGAGATGACAACGGTCTTCATTGCACTAGTTTTTGTACCGGATGTTCATATAGAGTTGTTGAGTATGCTCTATTGTCCTGTCTGTAAAAGCCGGGATATCTTTGCCGTCGCCGGAGGATATATTGGCCAGGTCTATCTCTGCAAGAACTGCAGGTACCGGGGTTCATTTGTCCTCGAAACCGATGAAGGAGACGAACCCGGGGAAAATAAAGAACTATAAGAATCATCACTATTCGGGAGTCCTTATGCACGAAGCACGCCTGTACCAGAAACTTGAGAATAATACGGTGAAATGCGCACTCTGCAATCACCGCTGCACTATACAGGAAGGCAAACACGGGATCTGTGGCGTTCGGCTGAACGAGAACGGTACGCTGTATGCTGCAACCTACGGGAAGATCAGTTCCGAAGCGGTGGATCCAATAGAGAAAAAACCACTCTTCCACTACCTGCCCGGAACGCTCTCGTACTCGCTGGGAAGTATCGGGTGTAATTTCCATTGCCAGCACTGCCAGAACTGGCATATCTCGCGTGCGAGCTTCGAGGATGCAACTTTGCGTTCACTTTCACCGGAAGAAGGAGTCCGGCGGGCACTTGCAACCGGCAGCGCGAGCATCGCATGGACGTATAATGAACCGGCCATATGGCACGAGTACCCTCTTGATATGGGAACGCTGGCACGCAGGAAAGGTCTTGGTACCATTTATGTAACAAACGGTTACATCACCGAAGAGGGACTCCGGGAACTCGCACCCATGCTCGGCGCATACCGTGTGGACATCAAGGCGTTCACCGATGATTTTTACAAAAAAGTCTGTGGTGCCCGCCTCCAGCCGGTTCTTGACTCTGCAATGCTTGCGAGGGAACTTGGCATGCACGTGGAGACGGTCACGCTCGTTATCCCCGGCCTCAATGACAGCAAGGAAGAGATGGAAGCACTGATCCGCTGGGTCATTGAACATCTCGGCCCGGCAACACCTATGCATTTCTCAGCATTCCATCCGGATTACAAGATGACCGACCGGGGTGCAACACCCGCTGCAACCCTCGAAAAGATCTGCAACCAGGCAAAAGAGCTCGGCCTTCGTTTCCCGTATGCAGGAAATGTGTACAATAACCGGTACGAGAACACCTACTGCCCGGCCTGCGGGGCAACTCTCATCGAGCGACAGGGATTTTCGAGCACGATCCGCAAACTCGACGGGCAGCAATGTGCGAACTGTGGTGAGAAGATCGAGATCGTTCGTCATGTACCAGACATCAGTTCCTGAACCACGGTTCATTACCGATCGGATGCTCGGTACACTCTGCCGGTACCTCCGGTTCATGGGATATGATACGGTAAGTGCCAATGGGTTTATCCAGGGAAATGCTAAGGAGGATACCCTGCTTCTCGAACTCGCCCTCCAGGAGAACCGCATCCTGCTCACGAGAGATACGGAGCTTGCGATGAGAGGAAAGGAGCATGCGGTCCTTATCACATCTGACGAGGTGATGGAGCAGATCCGGCAGTTGATCGATCGCAGGCTGATCATCCGACGGCTCATGATGAGCCGGTGTTCGTTGTGCAATACAGTGCTAAGGGGGGCCACCATGGAGGAGATACATGCTGCAGATTATGCCCCCCGGGAAAAGGAGGGGCTGGTCTTCTTCTGGTGCGAAAGGTGCGGCAAGCTCTACTGGAATGGTTCGCACGGGAAACATATTTCAGAGAGAATCGGTATTGAAGGGGAGAATCCATAAATTCGCCTCAGGGTTTCTTCGACGCACGGCGGGAAGAAGGTTATTGAGTTTTTAGTCACTGGGCCGCCGCGGGAGGCGTCCCTTCGGGGGCAGTGTCGTTCATCATAACGGATAGTGAAATTCAGCTCTCATGGCATAGTCAGATGGTAAATTTATTGGATTGTGACGAAAATTCATTTATTTCAAAGGGTTTTAAAAATGCAATGAACAAAAAAATCAGAACCTGAACAGAAGAGTGCCTCCCGATCAAAACAATTATTTGGGGGGTTTCTGGCGTTGCAACAACTGGACTTCCCGGATAATCTCGCGGTGGAATACCAGAAGCATATCACTGATCATGCCGAACATGAAAATTTCAATGCCCACTACAATCAGGAGCACAGTGAGGATTGTGAGGGGGATATGATCGATGCCCTGCAGCCACTCCAGGAAGACATATACACCGGTCAGCATGCCGAGAATCGAAGTAAATACCCCCAGCAACCCGAAATAGAACATCGGGTTGTTTACCCGGGCCAGCCGGTAAATGGTACTTACGATCTTGATCCCATCATGAAAGGGGGAGAGTTTTGTTCTTGTTCCCGGGCGGCTGGAATATTTTATGGGCACGACCATTACGCGTTGACCGTTCCGTACAGATTCAACCGAGATTTCGGTCTCGATCTCGAATCCTTTCTCCTTTAAGTTCATCTGCTGTATGGCAAGGTGGGTGAATGCCCGGTACCCGGAAAGAATATCATGGAGATCCCGGCTGTGAGCGACCTTGAAAAGAAGATTCAGCATATGGTTTCCAAAAAGATTGAGACGTGAAAATGCACCTTCCTCCGCATTGACAAGGCGGTCGCCAATGACCTGATCGAATCCCAGAAACAGGGGGGTGAGCATTTTCTCTGCATCTCTCGGAGCGTACGTGCCATCGCCGTCCAGCATAAGTATGTACGGTTGTTCGATGACTTCAAAAGCCTCAATGATGGCATTTCCTTTTCCTTTACCCGACTGCGTACGAACAGTCGCTCCTGCCTCCCGGGCGACTTTGACCGTGTTATCTGTGCTTTTACCATCAATTACAAGAATATGGTTATACCCCAATGCCCTGAACTCATGAACAATCTTCCCAATTGTCAGATCTTCATTTAAAGTAGGAATTAAGATGCAAACCTCATCTTTTTCAAATTTCATTGACATAGTATTTTTAATCGGGTAACATAAGTGCTTCTATGCATATCCCGAAAAAAGGACTTCGGGCGCTGGGCATTGCAGAAAGCTGCACCGGACGATCTTTTTCACAACTGGCGGGAGTAGTGATGCGAAAAGATCTTCGCATAGACGGTTTTATCTTTTCCAGGGTCACTGTCGGTGGGATGGATGCTACTGAATCTATTCTCATGATGGTAGATGAGATTGAACGCAGCGATATTAATGTCATTATGCTTTCAGGATGTGTTATTGCCTGGTTCAATGTAATCGATCCTGCAAAGATCGCCCAGCATTCCGGAAAACCAGTGATTTGTGTAACCTATGAGGAATCAGATGGACTTCTCGAAGATATCCGTCATCATTTTCCTGAGGATATCCAACGAATCTCAGCGTACAGGAACCTGGGGGAACGCAGTCGGGTAGATCTTCACACAAAGCAGGCGATCTTTATCAGGTGCTGGGGAATTGAGGATAGCGACGGAGCCCGTCTCTGTAATGATTTCACGGTGGAGGGGAAGATCCCGGAGCCGCTCCGTGTTGCAAGACTGTGTGCCAGGAAACTGGCTCCCTGTCCCTGAAATCTGGAGAATTGTACTCTGCTCAGTGTTAAGACAGAAAACTTACCACGATTGGGAAAGAATATAATTTTTTCCGCAGTAAATCAATAAAGAGGTTAATAAAATGTCAATGCTCGTCAAATGCCATCGATATGTCTGTCTTGAATGCCACTATATCTATGATCCTGAAAAAGGAGATCCCAAAGGGGGAATTCCTCCCGGCACACCCTTTGAGGAACTTCCTGACACCTGGCGCTGTCCTGAATGCAAAATCCTCAAGGTAAAAAAAGGTGTGTTCAAACGACTGGAAGATTAATATAACTTTGAGGGACCGGCAGAGTGCTATTCATACCTGAATATATGCCTTGAAATGATTTCATTCCCATTTTTGTTAAAAATATCCACCTGAACCCTGTCGCCAGGATGAAATGTCCCATCCGTGAAATCGATGCGGATCATCTCTCCGGGACTCCACGTCGCACCTGAACATCCCATACCCCCCATCCACTGAACCCCCCAATGGACTGTATCAATGAAATCATGCCCGTTCATTGTAGTAATCGAACAGGAAACCGGCTGCCCGTTTCTAAAAAATTTTGCTGTAAGATTTCTGTTCTGAAAAGCAATTTCACCGGTATGAAGAACAATCACCCTGCTATCGAAATTCAGGTGATCGGTTATTTCATCAACACTCTCTATGGAGGTAATGGTAAAAATTTCCGGGATCTCCTTTTCCATGTTCCAGGCAAATGGTTGAATAGTGATCATGAGAAGCACGAGAAGTGCGAGAAGAAACGTGACCGATACCATCAGAATGACACCGATTGAATCGGAGGCAGCATAATCGTTTCCGTGGAATGAGTACAAGGATTTTCCTTCAATTGATGCAACTATAATGGCTACCTGATTCGTTCATCAGGCTTTCCTGAAATCTCTTTTAATTTTCATGCCGGGATACCCCGTTGTTGGTAATAATGCAGAATAACCTCTGGCTATATGCACTATAATCCATTAACATAAATATCACTTACACTAAGATTTTGATAATTAATCCAATCCTGTTCGTATGGATCTTCTTCCATGTCTGAATCACCGGAATCAGCAGTAAATTCGCAGTCCCTTACGTCAGGACATGAATTTTATCTTAAGGGGCATGCTCTCGGCAGGGAAGGCAGGCATGAAGATGCTCTTTTAGCATTTTCTCATGCACTTTCCCTCGATCCAAATCTTGCAATCGCCTGGGCCGGCAAAGGTTTTGCCCTTGGGAAATTGGGACGATACGAGGAGGAAATTGAGTGCTGCGAGAAAGCAATCTCTCTGGATCCCTATTGTGTTGATGCGTGGAACAACAAGGGATTTGCTTTAGGAATGCTCGGTCGCTTTCAGGATAAACTGGAATGTTGCGAAAGGACGCTGCAGATCGACCCTGAGAGCGCGACTGCGTGGAACAACAAGGGCGTTGCGCTGGGGATGCTGGGAAGGTTCGAAGCGGAGATCCAGTGTTGCGACCGTGCACTGAAACTCAGGCCCCGCTATCTGTCGGCATGGGTGAACAGGGGATATGCGTTTGGTAAGCTGAAATGGTTCGAAGAAGAGATCATATGCTATGACCGAGCCCTCAGAATTTATCCGTTTTATTTTTCCGCACTGATAAAAAAAGGAATTGGCCTGATCAATTTAAAGAGATATAAGGATGCGATCGATGTTCTCGATCGTGCCCATTCAATCGAACAGGGGAATGCAAAAGCCCTCTACCTTAAAGGACTTTGCCTCAGCATGCTCGGGAAACATGAAGAAGCCGTAGACTGTCTTGAACAGGCTCTTGAGATAAATTCAACCATCGCTGATGCCTGGGTCGTGATGAGCAACTCATGCTTCATGCTGGGAAGGCTTGAAGAATCAGCCCGGGCATTTGACAAGGCTTATTATATTGATGTCAAGGATGTCCGATCCGGCCTGGTGAAAGGGTTGTCTCTTCTGAAAATGGGAAAGTTTGATGATGCCATCAGAAGTTTCTCCAATGTTTTGGGAGTTCTTCTCAGATAAGTATCAAAAAAATCGTTTTCCAGTACCTCCCTTTTTTATGTCTCTCGCACGTACCCAAACCTATGGATGTTGAGGAGTATGTCCGCAGAAAAATTGCAGACGGAGCAAATGAAGACACCTTACAAAAGAACCTGGCCGATTTGATTATTGATATAAAAAAAGTAAAACCCTCCTATGCATCCGCTTTTGCCCGGGCGGTGATTGATGAGGTGAAAAACACCCGTGGTCTGAAGGGAGATTTTTTTGAATTCCCGGCGGCCGGAGTGAAGATGGGTGAATTCGGGGTCGGATCCCGGGGAAAAGGAGATTTCTTTGCACATCGCCAGATTGCCCGAATCATCGGAAAAACTTCGGCATCTGTTGGAGTGGATGAAATGGACGATGCCGGTGCGGTCTGCGCCGGTGGCAAGTATATTGTCTGTACGGTTGATGGCATGCATTCCCGCCTTTCCGATTACCCGTTCCTTGCAGGATTTCATGTCACGCGCGCGACGCTCAGGGACGTTTATGTCATGGGAGCGAAACCCATTATGCTTTTCTCAGATATTCATGTTGCCGATGACGGCGATGTTGCAAAAATTTTTGATTATACTGCGGGAATTACCACGGTTGGCGAGGTGATGGATGTGCCGCTTGTCACCGGCTCTACCCTCAGAATCGGTGGTGATATGGTACTGGGAAATCGTCTTACGGGTTGCGTAGGGGCTGTTGGTGTGGCAGAACATCTCACTGCCCGGAAATCTACCCAGCCGGGTGATGTGCTGCTGATGACAGAAGGTGCAGGTGGAGGGACCATTGCGACTGCAGCAATCTACTCAGGATTTCCGGAGGTTGTAGAACAGACAATAAATCTCAATTTCCTTGTCGCCTGCGAAATGCTGATGAAAAGTGATGTTTTTTATAAAATCCACGCAATGACCGATGTAACGAACGGGGGGTTGAGAGGCGATGCATTCGAAATGGCGGAGACCGCCGGCTGCCGGATTGTTATTGATGAAAATGCCATTGGAGGCCTGGTGGAACCTCACGTGCGGAACATGCTGGAAACGTTACAGATCGATTATCTTGGAGTCTCTCTCGATGCCCTCCTCATCGTCGCTCCTCCGGAAGTGTCAGAAGAGATCTGTTCTGTAGTGAAATCTGCAGGGGTGACTATGCACGAGATCGGGCATGTTGAAAAAGGGAAACCGGAATCTGTGCTCGTTGTCGACGGTAAGGAATGCGATTTTACCCCGAGGTTCCGGGAATCAGCTTATACGCCGGTGAAAAAGGTTGTCGACACCGATATGCGTAATTTTGTGGAGATGAAGGAGAAGGTCACGGCTGCTGCAGATGCAGCGATCCGGAAAAAGCAACGAGTGTTGAAAAGCCTGATGGAAAAGAAAAAAATACTGTGACTATTTCCGGGGTTTTTTCCCGCTTACGCATATGTTATACGCAAGCTGGGGAACGCGTTTTTCAACAAATGGTTCGATCTTCTGTGCGAGATGGAAGAGTGGATCTATCATATCAATATGAGCAAAGGAACACCATTTTACCCGGACATCTGAAAACCCGGCCCGGGTAAAGAGTTGATGCATTTCCTCCCGGTCATAATAACGCTCACCGAAATTTTTCATCACAACATGCCGGACATTCATCTTTTCGCTGATATGGTAGATCGCCGGGATACCCATGGTAAGCAATTTCTTCCCCAGCGTGCAGATTGCAATTGCTCCTCCGGGCTTCAGTACCCTGTATGCTTCTTGTAACATTGCCTCCGGATCCCGTACGTAACTGAATACAAGCAGGCTTGACACTGCATTAAATGTCTCGTCGCAGAACGGGATTCTTTCCCCTGTCCCGACCGTATAATCGCATGCTCCGCACCTGCGCCGGGCCCGTTCGATCATCTTTCTGCTGATATCAAGTCCGACAGCGGTCCGCCCATCCCCGACGTATTTTTCCACAAAGAGGCCTGTTCCGCACCCGATATCCAGGAGTTTTCCGGTCTGCGGGAGAGCATCCAGGACATAGGTGCTCAGGTGTGTATAATACCGTCGTCCCCGGCGTTCATCATAATGGTGGTCATATACATCAGCAATGGTGTCGTAGTGCTCCTGGATTTTTTTCTGCCCGATGGTGCTCACCTGAAGACCTCCTCGAGCCCGGAGGCAAATGCTCCAATCTGGATAAATTCGTTGTTTCCGTGTTTCAGACGATATTCGGCGTCGGCAAGCGCAATAGCGAGTCCGGGGTGATTATATTCCCGTTGCGCAATGGTGCGGATCTCAAGAAATACTTCATCGCCGGAAAGCCCATAATCAATTATCAGTGATTCAAGGCGGCGGATTGCATTACGCACATCGCCTTTCCTGAGAGCATCAAGAGCAGAAGCAGCCACATTGGTTGTTTCTGACCGGGCCATTGAAGAAAGATCCCGGCACCTCCCCGCTTCAAGAGCAGCCTGCAGGAGCAGGATAGCACGGCGCATATCTCCCTGTGCAACCTGGGCAATCAATTCAAGATCATCGTCAGAACAGGGGTGAAGACATGAAGTTTCCCGTTCTCGTATTCTGCGGAGCTGGCGAAGCATACTATCCTGATCAACCGGTGAAAAAAAGAGTGGCAGGCAGCGGGATGCAATCGGCGGGATAATGGCACTCTGGTTTGTTGTCGAGAAAATAAACCGGCACGTGGTGCTTGCACGTTCCATAATCCTCCTGAGTGCCTGCTGGGCATCATGGGTGAGAGTATGTGCATCTTCAAAGACCATCAGTTTGAATTCAGCATCAAGAGGACGGAGCGAAGCGTACCATTTAATGATATACTTAAAATTCGTTATCAGGGACTGGTTCTTCTGGTAAAGATGGGTATAGCGGTCATCCTGTTCGAGATATGCTTTTCCCAGTGAGAAGAGATCTGCTGTCTGAAAAATCGAGGTATTTAACTCCCAGTTTTCCTTATAGAGCGCTTTTGCAAGACATTCTATCGCGACACTTTTCCCGGTCCCGTGTGGGCCTGACAGGATCAGGTGGGGAATAAGCCCGGTTTGAGCAAATGAGGAGAGGCGTTGGATTACCGTATCCTGTCCGACGATATCACTAAGGTTTTCCGGGCGGTATCTCTCAATCCAGAGCATGGGAAAGCCTCAAAGTCATCTCACGTATTGCCTCTGACAAAAGATAATGGTTGTCAACCGATCTGAGGAGCTGTTCCTGTTCGGTCTTAGAAATTTCCCCGCATGCCCTGGAAACCTGAGGAAGTGCACGGGTCAGTTCGTCCACGATTGTAAGGGATGCTGATCGGGCGGTGCGGGAGAGCGGGTTCAGATCTATAGCTATCACGGACTTTCCCATACCGACAAGTGCCTCACAGCGGTCTCCATCCTCGAGCGGCACGAGCACGACATCGGCGGCAAACATCCCTTCTCTCCTGCACCATGCCCTGTCATGAGAAAGGGGAAGTAATCTTTCCGCTTCACCGGTAAAAACATCAACTCCTGAGTCGCGGAGAAGTCTCTCGATCATTTCCACACGTTTTTCCGTACGGTGAAAAAGATTCACTTCAACGCGGGCCCCACAGGCTTTCTGGAGTACTGAAATCTCTTCTGCCGCAAGAGCTGCCGTATTACCATTCACCGAAATAACCGGGTTCCTGGCCGAAAGGAGCATGGCAGCAGCGGTCCTTTCGGCACGGAGTGCGCCCGGTGTTGTTCTCTCGCCTATCAGGTAATCAAATGCTTCACCGCGCCCATGGGCAGTAAGTCCCTCCCATGAAACTATTCCGGCCTTTGCACATTCTGCCAGGCGTTCGCGGGTCACCAGTGAATGATAGCGGGGATGATCCCTGGGTATCATAATGAATCCTCAATAATTCGGACTCCTGCATCTGCTACACAAAATTCATAAACCTGACCGAAAGGTAAAAGCACGTCACGTGCCTTCCGGCCGTACGCAAAAACGCCGTTACCCAGCATTGTCATACTTGAGGGCACCCCTGCTGCATCACAGAGCCTGGTTACCTCGTGCACTTCACGTGTCATAAGTCCGCTCTGTTCTGCAAATCCGCGGGCAAGATGAAAAAAATCCATCGCGTTATCCGGCGCCATCTCAGGAAATGCAGATGACACACGTTCCATCTGTTCGGGAGAATTTAACACAGACGGGGTATGGATTGGACCGAAACTTACTGCATACAATGGTTCAGCCATATCAAATCTCCGTTCAACACGTCCGTGAATCCCCGCCCCGTACCTGGTTACTCTGCCACCACCCTGACAGGCCGCGACATCCCCAAGTCCTGTCCGGTGTTCAACTTCAGCCTTATGAGCCTGTTGTGCAATTTCTTCCTGATCCATTTCAAGATCGTACAACCTGTTGACTGCGGTGAGAGTTGCAAGCAATGCTGCAGCTGAGAGTCCGAAACCCGCACCAATGGGCAGCAGGCATTCTGTCATGATGGAGGGGGTCACGTCGAGCTGTTCCATGACATCTGCCAGGAGAGGTGATCCAAAGCCGGTCTCGAGCGATATATTCCTGCCGTTTCTTTGCTGCACGGTGACTGTGGTTGACTCGGCTGGTTTAACTTTTGCGGTAACACCTTCACTGATTACAATCCCGGCACCGATACTTCCCGTAGTCGCGGGGGTCTTTCCTTCTATTCGCCTGAAATAACCGGAAATATGCCCGGGACAGAACGCAGTAACGGCTATCGGTTTCATGGATTTGGGCAAAGTTATATACAACGATTGGGTGTTTTTACAGATTAAAGAATCCCGGCAGGGGATCCAGGCGAGGGTGTATATGTAACAGAACAATGCATTCTCATGAAAATTATTGAAATTATGAGGGTCGCCCGCTTCAGGGCCTCTCATAGGCACGGCGGGGCAGGGGGTTTTCGAGAAATTTTTTTCAGTTCCGATCTGTCACGTGATAAGGAGTATCCGGAGAATTTTTAGTCATCGATTCGCCGCGGGGGCTTCCCTTCGGGGGCGGCGGCATTCATCATATCGGATATACCAATCCAAACCTTTTCTAAGACTTGATCATCATTTTCCGGGCACGACCACTTTGTTCAGATCTTCCAAGAAAAGATAACACTTATGAGGGTCGCTTGCCTCAGGGTCTCTCATAGGCACAGCGGGTCAGAGAGTTTTTGGCTCTGTTGAAACGCACATGAAAGGGAGTTCGCACCCGAAGCATGAAAATCATTAAACCATGTAATTCTATGAGGGCTCCCCTCCTCAGGGCCACTTTGAGGCCG